>NZ_JBPIZD010000031.1:0-32752 GCF_051172395.1 Brevibacterium sp. H602
GGGAGGGGGAGCCTATTCGGGGTCGAGGACCTCGCGACCGCCGCGGGGGAAGCCTCCGGCTCGGCGGGCGGCCACGAGACCGGTGATCGTGAATGCGAGGGTGGCGGCAAGGATGAGCAGCAGCGGAGCCGTCCACCCGCCGGTCGCGGTGTTGAGCCAACCGGCGAATGGCGGGGCCAAGGTCGCTGCGAGGTAGCCGCCGAACTGCACGCGCGCCGAAGCTGACGCGGTCTGGGCGTCACTGCCGGCGGTGCGGGCGATAATCGAGAAGATCGCCGTGAACCCGCCGCCTTGGGCGATGCCGCCGGTGGTCGCCCACAGCCAGTACGCGCCGGGGGCCGCCAGCAGACCCACGGGCAGGGACAGCCATAGCGCGGCAACGATCGCCACGGGCACCCACGGCTTCGTCTTCACAGCCAGCAGCGGCACTCCGAAGGCGCCGAGGATCGCCGCGATCTGGAACAGGGACGCCGTGCCTCCCGCGGCGGTGCGGGCGAGCCCGATCGTGTCTCCGAGGTAGCTCGGCAGCCAGGTCGTCGTCACGTAGTAGGCGGTCGACTGCCCGGAGAACGTGATGATGAGCAGCGCGATGATCACTCGGAAGGAGGCGGGAGCCTCGGCCCACGACTGCTTCGCTGCGGGGGCGGCCGCCTCGGCGAGGGATGGGTCACTCGAATCGACGGCCTCCGCGGCAGCGCGCGCGGCCTCCCCTTCGCGGCGCACGCGCACGCGGATGAGCACCATCCAGAAACCGAGCCCTGCGAGGGCGAGGACGCCCCATGCGACCAGAGCCCAGCGCCAACCGAAGGCCGCGGCCAGCGGGCCGGTGCCGATGAGGGTAGCCATCGACCCGACGTTCATCATCGCCGAGTACAGGCCGGTGACCATCGACACCTGTTCCCACGGAACCTCCCGGCGGATGAGCACGGGCACGACGATATTGCCCAGGGTGATCGCCAAGCCGATGATTCCTGTGCCCACGAGCACGAGCCAGGGAGGGCCGACCGACCGCAGAACTGTGCCCAGCAGGACACCGGACAGACAGGCGAGAACCGTCGCTTCGGCCCCGAGGCGGGTGATGAACTTCCCCGCCAACGGCGTGGCCAGCGCAAACAGCAGAACCGGCAGACCGGTCAGCAGACCGAGTCCGGCCGCACTGAACCCCGTGCCCTCCTGGATGTCGGGCAGGATCGCCGTCGGCGCGATGATCGGGGTGCGCAGATTGAGGGCGAGGATGACGATGCCCAGAACGATCCAGGGCAGCATCCTCTTCGCGGAGGGCCGGTGAGGCGAACTCACATCCGCTCGGGAACGCGGATGCCGAGCACCCCGAGACCGGCCTGGAGGACCTCGAGCACGATCGCCGAGAGCCGCAGACGGGAGTCCCGCAGCTCTTCGGTCTCGGCGATGAGCACCGGGCACTGCTCGTAGAACGAGGTGAATGCCTGGGCGAGATCGAACAGGTAGGTGCACAGGCGATGCGGCGTCGACCCGGCGGCCACCTCGGTGACCACATCGGCGAAGCCGAGGATCGACAGCGCCAGCTCACGCTCAGCCGTCTCACCGAGGCTGATCGCAGCGTTCGCGACCTGGGTGGCGTCGACGCCTTCGGCTTCGGCCTTGCGACCGATCGAGCGGATGCGGGCACCGGCGTACTGGAGGTACGGGGCGGTGTTGCCGATGGGGGCGAGCATCCGGTCGAGGTCGAAGGTGTACGAGGTGTCGTGGGCGACGGAGAGGTCGGCGTACTTGACCGCACCGATGCCGACGATGCGCGCAACCTCATCGGCCTCCTCGGGGCCGAAGTCCACGCTCGACTCTGCCAGGGTCATCTTCGCCCGGGTCACGGCTTCTTCGAGGAGTTCGGCCAGGCGCAGCGGGGCACCTGAGCGGGTGCGCAGGATCTTGCCGTCGGACCCGAGCACATTGCCGATCTTCACGTGCTCGGGGCTGAAGGTCTCCGGCAGCCAGCCGGCCGCGCGGGCGACGGTGAAGACCATCTCGAAGTGCATCGCCTGCGGGGTGCCGACGACGTAGAGCGCCCGGTTCACACCGAGGTTGAGCGCCCGGTTGCGGACGGCCGCGAGGTCGGTCGTGGCATAGCCGTAGCCGCCGTCGGATTTGCGGATGATGAGCGGCAGCGGTTCGCCCTCACGGCCGGTGAAGCCATCGGGGAACACGCACAGCGCTCCATCGGAGATCGTGGCCAGGCCCTTCGCCTCGAGCTCGTCGCAGACCTCGGCGAGCATGTCGTTGTAGGTGGACTCTCCGGCGAGGTCGGCGTCGGTGAGGGTGACGTCGAGGAGGGAGTAGATGCGGTTGAAGTACTCGCGGGAGTAGCCGACGAGCGTCGTCCACAGGCCAAGAGTCTCTTCGTCGCCGCCCTGGAGTTTGACGACCCGGGACCGGGAGCGGGTGGCGAAGGCGTCATCGGAGTCGAACTTCGCCCGGGCCGCCTGGTAGAAGGCGTTCGGGTTCTCGGACACTTCGGAGGCCTCGCCGGAGTCGACGCCGACGTCGAGGAGGTGCTCGATGAGCATGCCGAAGGGGGTGCCCCAGTCGCCGATGTGATTCTGGCGGATGACCGTGTTGCCGAGGAATTCGTGAGTGCGGGCCAGGGCGTCGCCGACGACGGTGGTGCGCAGGTGCCCGACATGCATCTCCTTGGCCACGTTCGGGGCCGAATAGTCGATGGCGACCGTCTGCGGGGCATCGTTCGCCGGTGCCGCTGCGGCACCCCCAGCCTCGAGCGTGGAGGCGAGGAATTCCGGGGTGAAGGTGAGGTTGATGAACCCGGGTCCGGAGATCTCCGGGGTCTCGCACACGCCCTCGAGGTCGAGGTTCTCGACGATCTGTCCGGCGATGTCGCGCGGCTTCGACTTCAGCTCCTTGGCCAGCGGCAGGGCCACATTGGCCTGGAAGTCTGCGAACTGGCTGCTGCGGATGACGGGATCACGTCCGGCGAAGTCCTCACCGAAGGCCTGGGTGAGGGCGGCGGCGAAACGGTCCGTGAGCACAGAAGTCAGAGATGGCATGTGCCCATTCTATTGCCGGGTGCAAGTTGCCTGGGCATCGGTTCCGGCCCGCGGTCGCCGCTCAGCCGAGCTTGTAATGTGGGTCACGTGACTTATCTTCGCTATCCCCATATCCAGTCCGATCTCATCACCTTCACCGCCGACGACGATGTCTGGCTCGTTCCCTCCGCCGGCGGCCGCGCCTGGCGGCTGACCTCCGATCATGCGCCGGTCCGGTCACCGAGGATCTCCCCCGACGCAGCGCACGTCGCGTTCGTGTCCTTCCGCACCGGCCAGGCCGAGCTCATGGTCGCCGAGGTGGCCACCGGGTCCCTGCGTCGGCTCACCTGGTTGGGGTCGAGCGCGATGACGATGCTCGGGTGGGCCGATGCCGCTCATGTCCTCGTCGGTGCGAATGCCGGGGAGTTCGAGGTCCGCAACCATGTCGTGAAGTCCGTGAGCCTCGACGGTGAGGTCGAACGGCTGTCGTTCGGTCGTGCTTCGGGACTGGCCCGGCACCACACGGGAGTGACCGCCCTGTCGACGCCGTACTCCCGTCCGCCCGCGCACTGGAAGCGCTACCGAGGAGGCACCGCGCCGAGGCTGTGGCTCGATCGGATCGGCAGCACGAACGCTGCCGGCATCGGTGATGGGTCCGAGGCCCGCTGGCAGCGGCTGCTGCGCGAGGACGAGGCCTCTCTGACCGACCCGCTGTGGGTCGGCGATTCGCTCGTGTTCACCTCGGACCGCGCCGCGACCTTCCCTCACCACGCCGATGAGCAGGCGAACCTGTGGATCATCGACGGACTGGCCACCTCGGCGAGTTCAGGTGATGACTCGGTCGTACCACGGCAGCTCACTCATCAGACCGAGGCCGAGGGCTATGTCCGTGACGCCACGACCGACGGCACCCGCATCGTCTGGCACTCCCGTGGGGAGATCAAGATCCTCGACAGCCTCGACGCCGAGATCCGCACTCTAGCAGTGAACCTGCCGGGCACTCAGGTGCAGCCGCTGAGCCTCGACCCGAAGACCGGTCTCAACCACATCAGCCCCGACAGAGAAGGCAATGCCTCGGTGGTGGAATGGCGGGGCAAGACCTTCTGGCTCGCCCACCGCGAAGGCCCGGCCCGAGCGCTGTGCGCAGATTCGTCGATCCGCACCCGCGAACCCCTCATCCTCGGGGACACCGGGTTGGCCGCGTACATCACCGATGTCGAAGGGGAGGACGCGATCGAGGTCGCCTCCGTGACCGGGGACAAGCCGCCTCGGCGAATCGGGGCCGGAGCCCTGGGAAGGGTCCTGCACCTGAAGGCGGATCCGGCGGGGAAGATGCTCGCCACGATCTCCCACGACGGGTCGATCCGGACCGTCGAGGTGGGCAACGGACGGACGCGTCTGATCGGACATTCGGGCCACGGAGAGGCGCGCGATCCGCAGTTCTCACCCGATGGGAAGTACCTCGTGTGGTCCCAGCCGACGCAGGGTGAGGAGCTGCTCGCGCAGCTGATGATCGCCGAGGTGAAGTCGGATCGCGAGGCCCAGCCGCTGACGACCGGCAAGTTCAATGACTTCTCGCCGACGTTCACCCGTGATGGCAAGTTCGTCGCGTTCCTCTCCGATCGCACCTTCGATCCCTCGTACAACCAGCATTCCTTCGATCTGTCGTTCAACGGAGTCACCCGACCGTGGCTGCTGCCCTTGGCCGCCGATGAGGCCGCACCGTTCGGGCCGAGCGCCGGCGGATGGGCGATCAGCGAGGTCACCGAGGAGGCGAAGTCCGAACGTGGGCGCGGGGACAAACCGGCCGCCACCGTCGAGGTCGAACTCGAGGGAGCCGAGGAGCGCATCGTGCCGTTCCCGGTCGCCTCGGGGGTCTTCCGGGATCTCGAATCCGCCGACGGTGGTCTCGTCTGGCTGCGCACCGGCGACGTCGAAGCCGGTGAGCTCGGCACCGGACGGGCCGGAGATGCCGGTGACAAACCCGCCGAGGTGGTCCAGTACTTCGACTTCGCCAAGCGGAAGGTCACCACCGTCGTCGACAAGGCCGACGAGTACGAGATCTCCGGAGACGGCAAGCTGCTCGTCGTGCGCAGCGATGATGCCATCAGTGTGGTCCCGGCGAACCGGAAGGTCGAGGCAGACGATGACGACAACATCTCCGTCGATCTCTCGCGTCTGCGGTTCGAACTCGACCGCCGGGCCGAATGGCTGCAGATGTTCGAAGAGAACTCCCGGATCATGCGCGACCACTATTGGCGCGAGGACATGAACGGGGTGAACTGGGAGTCGGTGACGCTGCGCTGGCGCGCCGTGGCCGCGAAGGCCCTGACTCACGACGACCTCGTCGACGTGCTGTGGGAGACCGTGGGCGAACTCAACACCTCGCATGCTTATGTCACGCCGTCGGGACTCGGCGATGGGTCGAAGAAGCTCGGATTCCTCGGTGCGGATCTGGCCAAGATGGCGGATGGATGGACGATTGAGCGCATCCTTCCCGGTGAGAGCAGTGAACCGGATGCCAGGTCGCCGCTGCGGCAGGCCGGCGTCGGGGCCCAGCCCGGCGATGTCATCGTCGCCGTGAATGGTCAGGCCGTCGACGAGGCGGCCGGTCCCGCCGCTCATCTGCAGGGAGCAGCAGACACGATCGTCGAGCTCATTCTGCGCCGCGGTCGCAAGGACCGCACGGTCGCGGTCATTCCGCTGGCCAGTGAGGAGAAGCTGCGCTATCAGGATTGGGTGCGCTCCCGCCGGGAGTATGTGGCCGAGAAGTCATCCGGCCGCATCGGCTACGTCCATGTCCCGGACATGACCGCCTACGGTTGGGCGCAGCTGCACCGGGATCTGCGACAGGCCATGGGCTGCGAGGGTGTCATCGCCGATGTGCGTTTCAACCGCGGCGGGCACACAAGCGCGCTCGTGGCCGAACGCTTCGCCGACCAGGTGGTTGCCTGGGGTGCGGCTCGCAGCTATGACCAGATGGACCGGGACCCCGAGGATGCTCCGCGCGGGCCTGTGGTGTTCGTGGCCAATGAGTTCTCCGGCTCCGACGGCGACATCATCAACGCGCGCGTGCAGGCCAAGGGCATCGGCCCGGTGATCGGCGTGCGCACCTGGGGCGGAGTCGTCGGCATCGACGGTCGCTACGATCTCGTCGATGGCACCGGAGTGACGCAGCCGCGCTACGCCTTCTGGATCGAGGGCAAGGGCTGGAGTGTGGAGAACTACGGAGTCGACCCCGATATCGAGGTCGAGCACGATCCCGGTCAGCTCTTCGCCGCCGATGATCCGCAGCTCGACCGCGCCATCGCCGAGGTGTTCGCCGGGCTGGAGGCCCGCCCCGCGGCTGCCGCGCCGGAATTCCCGCCCCCGCGCGTGCAGCCGCTGAAGAAGGACGGCACCGGGGCGCCCGACGCTCCTGCCGAGGACTGATCCCGCACCACCACCTGCCGGTAGGGCCTGGCCCCGCCACCTGCCGACGACCACACGGCGTTCCAGCCATCAGTTCGCGTCCTGATGGCTGGAACGCAGTGTGGTCACGGGCCCAGCCACCTCGTGCAGCTTCATCGACTTTTGATCCAGTCATCGGGAGAAGACTCGATGACTGGATCAGAACCCGATGACGAACCTAACGAAACTCGATGCGTGCCAGGCTCTACCGCTCGGTCGGGACCAGGGCCCACACGGCGAAGGCGAGCAGCACGAATCCCGAGATGACGCCGCTGATGACCGGGATGAACGCCGGAGCCGCGGCGAAGAAGGCGATGAACCCGCCGATGCCGCAGAGGGTCACGACGGTGGCGAGCACGTGGAAGCGGTCGAGCCCGAACACGCGGCCGAGCGCATAGAAATGGGTGCCGACGACCACGGCCACCCATGCCACTCCAAGCTCCGGATGGCCGAGGCTCGCCAGCAGTCGGGCTCCGGCGAACAGGAGGACCGCCTCGATGAGCACGATGATCCAGTAGGCGCGACCGAACGGCGGTTCCCGGCGACCACGTGTCCCCGATTCGCCGAGGCGGCCGCCTCCACCACGGTTCCGCCGCAGTCCGCGAACCGCGAGGACCGCGATGCCGGCGAAGACGATGACGCCGACCGCGATGACAAGCGTGCGCCCGAGGGTCGAGAACTGGCCGGTGTTGATGATGAGAAACAGCAGCCCGAAGCCGGCACCGATGAGCGCCCCGATCTCCGCACCGGCAGCTGTCTGCCTGCCCCTCGGTGACGTCGAGCCGTTCGGCCCAGGTTCTGCAGCGGTCATCGTCGTCCGTCTCTCGTCGTCATCGTCAGCCACCCCCGACCCATTGCCGGGGTTCGGATCGGCCGGCACCCGAGCAGTGCATTCTGTCGGCACCCTTTCCGGCAACATTCTTCCACCAGTACACCATCGCTCCGATGCCGACGGACGAAACTCGGCGAACTCACAAGAATCTTCCGGTACCGCGGCTCTTGACCTCGTTCATGAACTCAGGTTCACTATATGTGAACATAGATTCATTTTTCGTTCGAGGAGGCAACGATGCCCACATCCACCAGCCCGACTCAGCACACCGCAGCCACGGAATTCGACGACATCCTCTACGAGGTCGAGGAAACCTTCGCGGTCATCACGATCAACCGGCCCGATTCCTTCAATTCGTTCCGCTCGCAGACCGTCGACGAACTCATCGAAGCCTTCACCCTGGCTTGGGGCGACAACCGTGTCCGCTCGATCATCCTCACCGGTTCCGGTCAGAAGTCCTTCTGCGCCGGCGGCGATGTCAAGCAGAAGGCGCAGACCGGCGACTACGGCCCCAGCCGCTACGGCATGTTCCGCATCTCCGAACTCCATAAGGTCATCCGCTCGGTGCCCAAACCCGTGATCTCCGCGGTCAACGGCGTCGCCATCGGCGGCGGAAACGTGCTCTCCACCCTCTGCGACATCACGATCGCGGCTTCACACGCGCGCTTCGGCCAGGCGGGCCCCAAGGTCGGATCCTTCGACGCCGGCTACGGCTCGGCCTTCCTCGCCCGCGTCATCGGCGAGAAGCGCGCCCGTGAGATGTGGTACTTCTGCGAACTCATCGACGCACAGAAGGCCGAATCCTGGGGCTTGGCCAACGAGGTCGTCGAGGCCGAGGAGCTCATGCCTCGCGCCAAGGAGCGCGCCCGGGCCCTCGGTCTCAAGGCTCCGACGGCGCTGCGCTTCCTCAAGCAGTCGTTCAACGCCGATTCCGAGATGCAGACCGGCTTCACGAACCTCGCCATGAGCGCCCTCGACCTCTACGCCCACTCGCCGGAATCACACGAAGGCGCGGCCGCCTTCGCGGAGAAGCGCGACCCGGACTTCAGCCGGTTCGACGGCGCGTACTGACCACCGGCGCCCCGCCGGCACAGCTCCCACCCGCACAGACCCTGACAGCACAGAGGATTCCCGTGGACACGACTCTCACCCCCGATACCCAGACCCTGCTCGATGCGGCGGCCGGATTCGAGGAGCGGCTCATCAGCGAGGCCCGCGAACGCGAAGCCGCCGGCCGCATCGGTGCCGATATCACCCGGGAGATGGGCCGCGCCGGTCTCATCGCCCCGGAACTGCCGACCCACCTCGGCGGGGCCGGGCTGACCAAGGTCACCGCGGGACTCGTCACCGAGGCCATCGCCCGCGGAGACCTCACCGTCGCCTATATCCAGGTCGTCGGATCCCTCATCGGACAGGTCATCGCCCGCAATGCCAGCGCCGAGGTGGCCGCCCACTACTGCCGCCTCATCACAACCGGTGACGAAACGGTGGCCATCGGACTCTCCGAACCAGAGGCCGGTTCGGACGCCGGAAACCCCTCGACCACGGCCCGACGGGACGGCGATGACTGGATCGTCAACGGCACGAAGTCGATGTCGCTGGCGATGACCTCGACGGCGACGGTGATCTTCGCCCGCACCGACCCCGAGGCCGGACGCGGAAAGGGCATCTCGGCGTTCCTCGTCGACCTCGACGCTCCCGGGGTGACCCGGAACCCCATCATCGACATGGGTCAGGCGGCGGTCGCCCGCGGCAGCGTGGACTTCACCGATGTCCGCGTGCCCGCCGACCACCTCCTCGGCGAGGTCGGTGGAGCATTCACCCAGGTCATGCAGGGATTCGACTTCTCACGTGCGCTCATCGGACTGCAGTGCACGGGAACTGCGACGCGCGCGATCGAGGACGCCTGGGACTACGTCAAGGGACGTGAGGCCTTCGATCAGCCGCTGTCGAAGTTCCAAGGGGTCTCATTCCCCCTGGCCGAGGCGGAGACGAAGATGGCGGCGGCCCGACTGCTGTGCCTGGACACCCTGCGCCTCGGCGACGAGGGCCTCCCGCACACCACGCAGGCCGCCATGTGCAAGTGGTGGGCCCCGCTCGAGGCCTACCACGCGGTCCATCAGTGCCTGCTTCTGCACGGGCAGAACGGCTACAAACAGGACCGGGACGTCGAGAAGCGACTGCGCGACGTGCTCGGCATGCAGATCGGCGACGGCACCGCCCAGATCATGAAACTCATCATCGCCCGCAGCTCCGCCGGGCGAAAATTCGCCCCCTGACCGGGCAGAACACGGGCCGGGCCCACCCACAGCTTCCCCACCGATACATCTCTCACCCGGCTCACTATCCAACCGCAGCATCAGACACACGACTGGAAGGACAAACCATGTCAACACCCACTCAGACCGCACCCCTGACCGATCGCATCATCATCGTCACCGGTGCCGCCTCCGGAATCGGCAAGGGAATCGCGACCCGCCTCGCCGCCGACGGCGCCACCGTCGTCGTTGCCGACCTCGACGCACAGACGGCCGCGGACACCGCCTCGGCGCTGGGGCATGATTCGATCGGGCTCGCCGCCGACGTCACCGACCGTGCGGCCGTGGACGCCATGATCGCCGAGGTGGTCGAGCGCTTCGGACGCATCGACGTCCTCGTCAACAACGCCGGCTGGGACAAGGTCGAACCATTCATGGAGTCGACGCCAGCGACCTGGCAGCGGGTCATCGCGATCAACCTCCTCGGCACGCTCAACTGCACGCAGTCGGCGGCCGAACACATGATCGCAGCCGGATCGGGATCCGTCATCAGCATCGGCTCGGACGCCGGCCGGGTCGGGTCGAGCGGGGAGGCCGTGTACTCGGCGGCCAAGGGCGGAATCATCTCGTTCACGAAGACCTTCGCCCGCGAGGTCGCCCGTCACGGGATCTCCGCGAACTGCGTGTGTCCCGGACCGGCCGACACGCCGCTGTTCGCTGAGATCTCCGCGGACAATCCGAAGCTGCGCACCGCACTGGAGAAGGCGATTCCGATGCGTCGGCTCGCCCAGCCCGAGGACCTCGCGAATGCCGTGGCCTTCTTCGCCCGTCCCGATTCCGCCTATGTCACTGGCCAGACACTCTCCGTCTCCGGCGGACTGACGATGGCCTGAGCATCACGGCCGTCTCCCGTCGGCGGCAGTTGTCAGCACGACTACCAGCACCACCCGAGTCACAGGCACGACACCAGAGCAAAGGAGCCCTGCTATGCCCACCCGATTCGAGACCATCCTGACCGACTCCCTCATCGAGGAATTCACCTCATCCGGGGACTGGAAGAACCAGACCCTGCTCGACCACCTCGAGCACTGGAGTGCACAACGACCGGACGCGGTCGTCACCCGCGATCCCTACGGTGCCCACACCTATGCCCAGCTCAGCTCGGACGTCGACACCTGTGCCCAGGCGCTCGTCGACCTCGGGGTCGAACCCGGCGACGTGGTGGGTGTGCAGCTGCCGAACTGGTATGAATGGCTGGTCATCCACCTCGGCGCGATCAAGGCCGGCGCCGTGACCAACGGCCTCATCCCGATCTATCGGGACCGCGAGATCGGGTATATGGCGAAGAAGGCGTCGGTCTCGGTGCTCTTCGTGCCCAATCGCTTCCGAAAGTTCGACTATCCCGATATGGTCGACCGACTGCGTCCGAACCTGCCGGAGCTGCAGCACACGATCGTCCTCGACACCCCCGGCGAGGCGACCTTCGACGGTCGGGACGGCTTCGAGAAGTGGACGGATTTCCTGGCTCGAGGGGAACGCGACTCAAGCTCAGACGGTTCACGGTCGGCCGCCTCGGCGACCGAATCCATCGCTTGGGACGACCGGCGTCCGGACCCCAATGATGTCGGACTGATCCTCTTCACCTCGGGGACGACGGGCAACCCCAAGGGCGTGATGCACACGCACAACAACGTGCTCGCGGCCTCGCTGCCGTGGCCGGATCACCTGGGCCTGGACGAGGATTCGGTCATCCACATGGCCTCGACCTTCGGCCATCTCACCGGCTACATGTACGGAGTGTGTCTGCCTCTGCTCATCGGCGGTTCGGGCGTGTTCCAGGACGTGTGGAACGGCGAGGATTTCGCCCGTCTCGTCGCCGAGCACGGAATCCAGCACACATCGGGGGCCACTCCGTTCCTCCACGATCTGCTCGAGGTGGCGAAGTCGACGCAGCACGATCTGTCCTCCCTCAAGCACTTCTGCTGCATGGGCGCCCCGATTCCGCGCGTCATGGTCAACGAGGCGCGCACGCTGCTTCCGGAGCTCAACGTCTTCGGCGGCTGGGGACAGACGGAATGCGGGCTGGTGACGATGACGGCGCCGGGCGATTCGGAGGAGAAGGTCACGAGCACCGACGGACGAGCGCTGGGCTCGATGAAGGTTCGCATCGTCGATCCCCTCGGGGAACCCGTGCCCGCGGGCATCGAAGGAAGAATCCAGGTCACGGGCCCGTTCCTGTTCGTCGGCTACCTCGATGAACCGGAGCAGACGGCAGACGCCTTCGCGGGCGTTTGGCTCGATACCGGAGACCTCGCCGAAATGGATGCCGAAGGCTTCATCCGGATCGCGGGGCGGTCGAAGGACATCATCATCCGCGGCGGTGAGAACATCCCGGTAGCCTATATCGAGAACGTTCTCTACGAACATCCCGCGGTCTCCCAGGTCGCAGTCGTCGCGGTGCCGCATCCCCGGCTGCAGGAGATCGCGTGCGCAGTCGTGACCCTCAACGAGGGCCACAGCCTGACGATGGACGAGCTGCAGGAGTTCTTCGACGCGAAGGGAGTGGCCAAGCAGTACTGGCCCGAGGCCCTGCAGTGCCTCGACGAATTCCCTCGCACGCCAAGCGGTAAGATTCAGAAGTTCAAGCTCAGAGAGGAAGTCGCCGCCGAGCATGTCAGCTGAATCCGAAGACCTCAACGCGATCGTCCGCGGTGCCCGCGCGGAATTCCGAGAGCGGCAGATCGTCGACGCCGCCGTGCGTCTGATGCAGGAGAAGGGCACTCATTCGGTGTCCATGCAGGCGATCGCGAGGTCCGGCGGGGTCAGTGTCGGACTGCTGTACAAGTACTTCTCGGACAAGGAGCAGATCGTGCTCGCCGCGATCACCCGCGTCCTCGAGGAGTTCCGTCTCCGTGTCCCTTCCGCCATCGCTGAGGCGGCCGAACCCGTGGACAAGGTCATCGCCGCGTTCACGGAGTTCTGCCGCATCGTCGGTGAGCAGAGACATGCGGTCGTGCTCACCTATCAGGTCTCCAGGGCAC
Source organism: Brevibacterium sp. H602 (assembly GCF_051172395.1). Taxonomy (NCBI): domain Bacteria; kingdom Bacillati; phylum Actinomycetota; class Actinomycetes; order Micrococcales; family Brevibacteriaceae; genus Brevibacterium; species Brevibacterium sp. H602. Next base: position 12,596 of record NZ_JBPIZD010000031.1, read on the forward strand.
TGTCGAAAGACGGACTGAAGTCGATCCAGGACCAGGAGCTCGAGACCCTCCAGCCCCTCGTCGACGTCGTCACCGCCGCCGTCGAAGCAGGCGACCTGCGTGATGTCGATGCTCAGGTGCTCGGGCACGACCTCATGTCGATCGCCCATATGTGGGCGCTCAAGTACTGGTACTTCCAGCGGATCGGGCTCGACCTGGAGACCTATATCGACCGGCAGGTGCGCACGCTTGTGCTGAGCAACCTCAGCGAGGCTGCCCGCCGCTAGGCCACCTCGTGGGGAGTCATCGACTTCTGATCCAGTGATCGCAATATAACTCGATGACTGGATCAGAACTCGATGTGCAACCGTACAGAACCCGATGATTCAGGGAACAGAACCCGATGCCTAGGCAACTACGTCCCTCTGCTGTGCAGCGCGACCTGGGGGCTGCGCCGCGACTCCGCAGGCGCAGCAGTTCACCGAGCCGGGCTCAGGGGTGCAGGGGGACGCTCGATTCGTCGGTGAGCGCGAGGAAGCCGAAGGTCTCCTGCAGGTACAGGTCGACGGTCTCACTGTCGTGGCCGCTGTAGCCGATCGACAGGTCCTGGCCGAGGTGGAGTTCGTAGTCACCACCGCGGGTGGACACGAGCAGGGCACCTTCGAGCGCCGGCGCCCAGACGATCTCCCCGGCGCCGAGCTGGCGTGAGAGGTGGTCGCGGATCGGGAAGCCGTGGTCGGTCGACTCGGAGACCTTGGTGTACTCGGCCTCGGACAGCAGGAGGCTGTAGGGCCCGTCGACACCGGCCGTGCGCAGGCCGGACAGCGCCTGCGCCACCGCGTCCGCATAGTCCTCGACCGCATCGGGCAGGGTCACGGCCGCGTTCGACGAGTTCGGGACGATGCCGCCGATGCCTGCGGAGTCGAGTCCGTGGAGGATGGCTCGGTCCTCGGCCAGGGCGATCGTCGTCGCCGCGTCCTTGACCGGCTGCCAGTCCGAATCGCCGGAGCCGCGCGCAACATCGTCGATGGCCTCACGCGTGATCGTGAAGGGAGCGCGCAGTTCGACGAATTCCTGCACGATGCGCTGTCGAATGTGCAGGCCCGACGAATACGACTGCACATCCTTGATATGTCCCGTGGTCACCGAGGAGGTCTCGAAGCCGCTCGGCCCCTCGACGTCGACGATGCGCCGACCGGCGATATTGCGCTTGAAGGTGCGCCTGGCCTCCTCCTCGATCTCCGCCCAGGCCGGGCCGGTGATGGGGGCGAGTTCGCGATAGAGATTGTTCACTGTCGTCTCATGTTCAGGCTGCCGATTCCCAAGCTGCCGTCCGTGGGTGCTGAGGGGTCTGCGTCTGTCTGGTCGTCGCTGTCTGTCGGGACATCAGCGACCGGATCGTCGTCCGATCCGTCGTCGATGTCCGGTCCATCGACCTTCACCGAGGCGGCTCCACCGATCCCGAGTCCCGCCTCGGCGAGTTCCCCATCGGGATCGTCGAGGAAATCTTGGGACGGGACGAAGAACAGCCCGCCGGTCACCGCGGTCGAGAAGTCGAGGATCCGGTCGTAGGTGCACACCGGGTCTCCGATGAACATGTTCGTAAGCATCTGTTCGGTCGTCGTCACATCGGCGGCATAGGCGATGAAATAGGCGCCGTACTCCTCTGAGCCGACGGATCCGAAGACCATGTTGTCGCGCACGATCTCCCGGTCGTTGCCGTCCTCGTCCTCGATCGAATTGAGCACGAGGTGGGAGTTCGGGGCCTTGTCCTCCTCGGCGAATTCGACGTCGGAGAGTTTGTGCCGCCCGAAGGCCGCTTCCTGCTCCTCGACGCTGAGTGCGTCCCAGGCGGACATGTCGTGTGTGTACTTCTGAACGATCACAAAGGTGCTGCCCGGATAGCCCGGGGCGCCATCGCCGGGAACGGCCCCGGCCCCGGCGGCGGCAGCGACATCGGGTCCCGCCGCGGCGGAATCCAGAATGGATTTCGGTACGGAATCCTCGGTGAATTCCTGGGCGACGTCATCCGGGTGGCGCAACACGGCGTCGACGGCACCCTGCAAAGCATCGCCGATGAGTCGGGCGAGTTCGAAGCACATGTCGATGCGGCGAGCGCGGATGTGGAACAGCAGGTCACCTGGGGTGGACGGCGCCGTGTGGACGTCTCCGCGCTGTTCGATGAACGGGTGGAGACCCCGGGGGCGGGGCGCGGTGAACATCCGGTCCCAGAGGTCGGCGCCGATACCCGTGACACAGCTGAGGTCGGCTTCGCGGGAGCGGAAGCCGACGGTTCGTGTCAGCCCTGCGATCACGGACAGGAAGTCCTTGGCTCTGCTCTCGAATCCGGGGCGGACGGTGAGGACGAGGAAGATCGCAGACGGCGACGGCGGAACCAGCACCCGTTGCGGACTCTTCCCATCGGGGAATGCCTGCTGCCAGACGGTCACTGCATCATCTCCTCCGCTCGCGGATTCGGCGCGGTGCACCTCGGGACACCAAGGTGACCTGCGTCTCGGAGTCTCCGCTTCACCAGGCGCGATTGGCCACGGTGCCAGCGCCGAAGGTCGACGGGACACTGCCGCTGTATCCGCGTCGTAGACTCGAAGGGAAGCGAGCGAAAGGAGCGTCAGCCGATGTCCGAGAAGAAGAGCTCCACACACGTGGTCCAGGTCCGCCGCATCTACGACGAAGCACAGAAGTCCGATGGGACCCGGATCCTCGTCGACCGAGTCTGGCCGCGCGGGGTGAGCAAGGACAAGGCCGAACTCGACGACTGGGTCAAGGACGTCGCGCCCTCGACCGAGCTGCGCAAGTGGTACTCCCACGATCCGGAGAAGTTCGACGAGTTCGCTCGCCGCTTCCGCGAGGAACTGAAGAGCGATGATGCCGAGCAGGCCCTCGAGGAGCTGCGCGGGCTCGCGCAGAGGGGGACTCTCACCCTGCTCACCGCGGCCAAGCGCGACGACATCAGCCAGGCCACCGTGCTCGCCGAGATCCTCAATGACGGCAAGAAGGCGAGTGGCAGGAAGTCCGGCTCCAAAAAGGACGGCGAATGAGCGAGATCACCCCTGACACCCGCGACTGGACCGATGTCCTCGTCGGCGGCTGCTCCGAATGCGGCTTCACCGGCCATGAAGATCCGACCGGCGTCCCGACCACCCTCGCCGAGGCGGCCGCCACCTGGCAGACGGTCCTGACCAGGGCCGACGCCACCGAACGGCGCAGTCCGAACCGATGGTCGGACGTCGAATACGCCGCCCATATGCGCGATGTCCTCGACGAATTCCGCCGCCGCACCGAGCGCATGCTGGCCGAGTCCGACCCGACCTTGGACAACTTCGATGGCGATGCGGTCGCTCTCGAATCCGATTACGCCCACGCCGATCCCGCCGAGGTGGCCCCCGCCCTCCGCGCGGCCGCCGAGTCCTATGCCGGCCTCCTGTTCCAGGTCAGCGGGGAGGAATGGGAACGTCGCGGCTTCCGCTCCGACGGTCACGCCTTCACCGTCGCCTCACTCACGCTCTACGGACTCCACGAAGTCCGGCACCACCTCGGCGACGTCGGGGCCTGAAGACACGACCGACACGGGGGGTCGGGACAGCCGATCCGAAATTATTGGACACGTTTGTCCAAAATGCTTTAGTCTCGTCACGTGGGCAGGAAGAAGAGCTTCGACGAGCAGTCGGTCATCGATGCCGCCATCGCCGTGTTCAGCGAGCACGGCTATGCGGGAACCGATGTCGGACTGGTCTGCGAGCGCGCGAACATCGGCCGCTCGAGCTTCTACAACACCTTCGACAGCCTCGACGCCGTCTTCCTCCGCGCCCTGCGTGACTATACGGCCACGGGCATCCCGCTCAGGGAGGAACTCGAGCGCAGCCTCGAGCCCGCTCCCGTCCTGCTCATGCACCGCCTCGGCGGCGAGCTGAAGAAGCAGTGCGACGACGAGAACCGGACCGGGTGCCTGTCGGCGAACACGGCCGCCGAGCTCGGCCGCGAAGTCGATGCCGTGTGCTCGATCCTCGACCCCGACCGCAACGCGTGGCTCGACACCTACTCAGGCATCATCGAGCGCGGTCAGACCGCGGGCCATATCCTCGCTGACATCGACCCCCGGATCCATGCCCCACTCATCCACAGCGTGCTCGCCGGCCTGCGCATCGCCGCCCGCGTCATGACCACAGAGGACGTCCTCGCCCAAGCCCGAGCCTTCGTCGCAGGACTGTGCACTCCGGCCGGCAGGGCCACCCTCGCGACCGAAGGTGCCCCAGGTGCCTCGACGAAAGGCAGCCCCACCCCATGACCACTTCGACACCGCCTTCCCTCAGGCCTCGGGTGCCTGGTCAGGTCTATCTGTTGGCCGCCGTGATCTTCTGCCTCGGCACCAGCGAGTTCATGATCGCCGGAATCCTCGAACCCTTGAGCGCTGACTTGAGCGTGACGATCCCGCAGGCGGGCCTGCTCATCACCGGTTTCGCCGTCGGCATGATCGTCGGGGCACCGGCCATGACCCTGCTGACGCTGACCCTGCCCAGGCGGGCGACGATGATCGTCATGATCATCGGCTTCTCCTCCCTCCACATCCTTGCAGCGTTGTCACCGAGCTACGGACTGCTCATGGTCTCAAGGGTGCTGTCTGCCTTCGCCTGCGGCGGGTTCTGGGCCGTCGCCGCCGTCCACACCTCAGCCATCGCTCCCGCCGCCGTACAGGGCCGTGCACTCGCCAGTCTCGTCGGCGGACTCACAGTAGCCAACCTCGTCGGAGTGCCGATGGGAACATGGATCGGCACCCAGTTCGGGTGGCGGTCGACCTTCTGGGCGGTCGCCCTCGTCACTGCACTGGCCGCAGTTCTCATCGCCGTGACCACCCGGTCGGACGCGAAGCCCACCGACCCAGCGAAGCCTGCCGACTCAGCGAAGTCCACCGACCCAGACGAAGCAGAATCACCCACTCCCGCCGAGGCGGCTCCCGGCCTGCGCACTCTGCTCCGCGCCGAGATCGCCGCGTTCAAGGGACCCCGAATCTGGTTGGCCCTGGGCACAACGGCGCTGTTCCAGGCTTCGGTGTTCGCGTCCTTCTCCTATTTCTCGCCGCTGCTCACTCAGGTGGCCGGACTGTCCGCGGACCTCGTTCCCGCAGTCCTCGCGGCCTTCGGCGTCGGTGCCTTCATCGGTGTCGTCGTCGGCGGGCGCTTGGCCGATAGGAACATCTTCGGCAATATCGTCGGCAGCCTCACGGCACTGACGCTCAGCCTCGGCGCCCTGTGGCTGGTCGCGGACAACGCAATCCCTGCCGTCATCATGATCGTCCTCGTCGGCGCCAGCGGTTTCTCCATCGCCGGGGCGCTCAATGCCCGCGTCTTCCAGATCGCGACTCAGGCACCGACCCTGGCCGCCAGCGTCAACACTTCGGCCTTCAACGTCGGCAATGCGCTCGGCCCGGCCGTCGGCGCCTGGGTCATCGCAGCCGGGCTCGGCTTCCCCGCCACGGTCGTCGCCGCCATCGTCCTCGCGCTCGCTGCACTCGCCGTAGTGGCCGTGGCGATCCGCGTCGAACGGACGTGGGCAGGGCGATCCGAGCCCACCCTCGCCGAGGCGGCCTGCTAGTCCCAGCGGGACTCAGCTCAGAGTCCCGGCCGGCTGCAGCCGTTCGCGCACGTCCTTCCACGGCTTGTCCCAGGACATATCCTCCGGCAGCAGCACTTGACCGCAGGCACTGCACACCTCGCCCTGAGTCGTCTCGGCGCCGCAGGCTTCGTGGATGAGTCCCATATGGCCTCCGCCGGCAGGCAGTTCGGTGTGCTTCTCTGCCCACAGGGACAGCTGCTGCAGGATCGGCAGCAGATCGGCGGCGGCCTCGGTGGCCGCATACCCCTGCCGGATGCGCGCCCCGTCGGCGTAGTCGACCTTCGTCAGCAGCCCGGCCCCAAGCATTCCGGACAACCGCCGGCTGAGCACGGCTTCGGAGATTCCGAGATTCTCACGCAGCTGGTCAAAACGCCCACGACCGTGGAGGACATCGCGGACGATGAGCAGCACCCACGGATCGCCGAGCACGTCGAGCGACCGCTTCACCGGACAGAACTCCTGCGACCAATCCGAACGCAAAGCCATCACGACTACCTTTCTTCGACGAAGTCTGCTTATACTTCCTCCAGTATAACTTCTTTGAAGAAAGCCCGAGGGATCGATGTCGACCACTCCACCCGCGCAGCGGAGGCACCGCCGCATCCACCCCGCCTGGTGGGTCGCCGCCGTCGCCTTCATCGCCCTGCTCGCCGCCGCCGGATTCCGGGCTGCTCCCGGAGCGCTGATGGTTCCGCTCCATGCGGACTTCGGGTGGTCGATGAGCAGCATGTCCCTGGCCGTGAGCGTGAATCTGCTGCTCTACGGGCTCACGGCTCCCTTCGCAGCGGCACTCATGGATCGCTTCGGCATCCGCCAGGTCGTCGCCGCGGCTCTGGCTCTCGTCGCCCTCGGTGCAGGAGGCAGCGTGCTCATGACCGCCTCCTGGCAGCTGCTCATCTTCTGGGGCGTGCTCATCGGTCTGGGCACCGGTTCGATGGCCCTCGTCTTCGCCGCCACCATCGCCGATCGCTGGTTCGTCGCCCGCCGTGGGCTGGTCATGGGCATCCTCACGGCCGGATCAGCCACCGGCCAGCTGATCTTCCTGCCTCCGGTCGCCACGATCGCCGAATCCACCGGATGGAAGCCGGCATCCCTGTTCATCGGCATCGCGGCGATGGCCGCCGTGCCGCTGGTCTGGTTCATCCTCCGCGATCATCCCTCTGACCTGGGCGTTCTGCCCTATGGTGCGGCCGATGCGAGCACAGACCCCGCGACCGAACCTGACGACGGCAACGCACCCACGGCGGAGTCCGCCCCGACCACGCCCACCGCACGCCCCGGCGCCGGCGCCACCAGACGCGCCTTCGACGGGCTCTTCTTCGCGGCACGTCATCGCTCGTTCTGGGCTCTGGCCATCGCCTTCGCCATCTGCGGCGCGACGACGAACGGCCTCATCGGCATCCACTTCATCCCCTCGGCCCACGACCACGGGATGCCCGCCTCGACGGCGGCCGGCCTGCTCGCGGTCGTCGGGATCTTCGACATCGTGGGCACCGTGTTCTCCGGTTGGCTGACCGATAAATTCGATCCCCGGATCCTCCTCGTCGCGTACTACACGTTCCGCGGGGTCGGCCTGCTGCTCCTGCCTTGGCTGCTCTCGGACACGGTGCACCCGAGCATGATCCTCTTCATCGTCGTCTACGGCCTCGACTGGGTCGCGACGGTCCCGCCGACGGCCGCTCTGTGCCGCGAGATCTTCGGAGACAACGGCACCATCGTCTTCGGCTGGGTCTTCGCCGCCCATCAGATCGGGGCCGCCGCCGCTGCCTTCGCCGCCGGCGCCGTCCGTGACGCCTTCGGTGAGTACACCTACGCCTGGTGGGGCGGGGCAGCCATGTGCGTCATCGCCGCGGTCCTGTCGTTCGCGGTCAGACGCCGTCTGATCGATGATCGCAGGAAACCCGCCACCGCCGAGGCGGCAGCATAGTCACAGCTCAACTCGGGTTCAGTCCCGTTCCTCCGGTTCCCACAGCTCAATCCGATTCCCTTCGGGATCGGTGACCCAACCGAAGCGTCCGATTGCGTCCATCTGCTGGGTCTCGTCGTCCACCTCGGCGCCGGCTTCGCGCAGCTGCGCGATCATCGCGTCGAGGTCGGCGACGCGGAAGTTCAGCATCGTCTGCTGCCGGTCCTGGTCCTCCGGCCGCGTCCCGAAGTAGTCGGTGTCGGCTCCGAACATCGCCATCACGGTCGGTCCGGCCGGCTGCCGCCACAGCCCGTGATCACCGAAGTCGACGCCGAGGACGTCGCGGTACCAGGCCGTCATCGCCTCGGGGTCGGCCGCCCGCAGGAAGTATCCGCCGATTCCATTCACTCTCTCCATGGATGAATGGTAATCCCAGGCATGGACTCAAGTGTCGCGGAATGTCGGGAGACTGTAGTTTGTTACAGGGCACAGATCGTCAACCCGTGAAAGGACGTTCCATGAGCAAGTTCGCTGTCACCAATGCCAACACCGGCGAAGTCGAGGAGGAGTTCGCCTCTGTTCCCAAAGAGGAGATTCCCGCCTACATCGATCGTGCCCATGAGGCACATCTGGCGTGGAAGGAGACGCCGCTGCATGAACGCGCGGCGATCCTGCGCAAGTTCGCCGATCTCGTCGATGAGAATGCCGATGAGATGACCGACATCATCGGTCGTGAGATGGGCAAGATCAAGAAGCAGGGCCTCGGCGAGGTCGACAAAGTCGCCCGCACCGCCCGCTGGATGGCCGACAACGCCGCCACCCATCTGTCCACGACCCACCTGGCCGCCGCCGGCGCGGCCAGCAGCTATGTCGAGCACCAGCCGCTGGGCGTGTTGCTGGGCATCATGCCGTGGAACTTCCCGTACAACCAGATCGCCCGCTTCGTGCTGCCCAACCTCATGGTCGGCAACACGATCATCATGAAGCAGGCATCGATCTGCCCGAAGTCCTCCCAGTACTTCGAGGACCTCCTCACCGAGGCGGGACTGCCGAAGGGCGTGTACCAGAACATCTACCTCGACTCCTCCCACGCCGAGGAGGTCCTCAAGGACTTCCGCGTCAAGGGCTTTTCGCTCACCGGTTCCGAGGGTGCCGGTGCGTCGGTGGCCGCGATCGCCGCGAAGTACTACAAGCGCGCCGTGCTCGAGCTCGGCGGAAACGACCCGGCCGTCGTCCTCGACTCGAAGGATGTCGCCTCGGTCGCGCAGAAGCTCGTCGGCATTCGTCTGGCGAACGCCGGCCAGGTCTGCACCTCGCCGAAGCGCATGATCGTCGTCGACGGGCTCTACGACGAATTCGTCGCCGAGGCTGTCAAGGCCGCCGAAGCCATGAAGATCTCCGACTTCGACGACCCCGAGGTCGGCATGGGGCCCGTGTCCTCCGAAGGCGCTCGCGACGAGATCGTCGAGATGATCGAGAAGGCCGTCGCCGATGGTGCGACCCTGCTCACCGGCGGAAAGAAGCTCGACCGCCCGGGCTGGTTCATGTCCCCGGCCGTTCTCACCGACATCGACCCGCGCTCGGACCTCGGCTGCAACGAGCTCTTCGGACCCGCCGTGATGATCTACCGCGCCAAGGACGAAGAGGATGCTCTGCGTCTGGCCAATGACTCCGAGTACGGCCTCATGTCCTCGGTGTGGACCGACGACCTGGAGAAGGGTCAGGAGTTCGGCAAGAAGATCAACGCCGGCATGACCCTGATCAACAGCCACATGGAATCCGGACCGGAGTACCCCTTCGGCGGCATCAACCGCTCCGGCTACGGCCGTGAGAACGCTCAGTGGGCGTTCCAGGCGTTCACCAATGAACACCTCATCCGCGTCCACGCCTGATCAGGCGCACCTGGTCTCAGGTGGATCTGATCGACTGAGTCCTGTGCCCTAGTGCAGGATCACCCTCGCCGAGGCGGTCGAAAAGGCCCGATCGACAGCGAACTTCCGCTGTCGATCGGGCCTTTTCCTTTGGGTCAGTTCTGCCCTTGAGGTCAGAGTGAGTCAGCTCAAGGCGTGACCTCAGGCGACCGACTCGGCATAGAGCGCCGAGACCAGAGGCGCGAGTTCCGGCGTCTCACGAGCTTCGGCGAGAGCGGATTCGAGCACACTGTCGTGCGTCGGATGCGCTTCGGCGAGCAGCGTCTCACCGGCAGGGGTGAGCTCGGTGTAGATGCCGCGACGGTCGTCGGCGCACAGCACTCGGGTGAGCAGACCTCGGTCCTCGAGGCGGGTGACCAGCCGCGTCGTCGCACTCGATGACAAGGCGGCGGCGCGGGCGAGCTGCCGCATGCGCATATGCCAGCCATCCTGCCGGCTCAGCGCATCGAGGACGGTGAATTCGACCACGGAGAGGTGGTGCTCGCGCTGCAGGCTGCGTTCGAGCTCGACTTCGATGAGTCCGTGCAGAGCAGCGAGCGTGCGCCAGCCCTTGGCCCGGATCTCCACCGCGTCGTCCCTGATACCCACGTCATTCTCCTTGTTCTCGACGTCTCTCAAGGATACACCACTTGCGCGGATAAGACGCGTGTGCAACCATATTCATTGCGTATGCAACTAGTGCATACGCGTCCTATTGCACACGCACATGATTTCGCGACCGCGGAATCCGCTCCCCACCGAAAGGTCTGCACCACCATGCCGCTCGCACTGCTCGCTCTCGCCATCGGCGGGTTCGGAATCGGACTCACCGAGTTCGTCATCATGGGTCTTCTGCCCGAGGTGGCCGCAGACTTCGCGGTCTCCGAGACCGTCGCCGGCTACCTCATCTCCGGCTATGCCCTGGCCGTCGCCATCGGAGCCATCGCGATCACCGTGGCGCTGAGCCGGGTCAACCGGAAGACGGCTCTCATCGGCCTCATGGTCCTCTTCATCATCGGCAACGGCCTCTCCGCTCTCGCCCCGAGCTACGAGATGATGATGGTCGGCCGCATCGTCGCAGCACTCTGCCACGGTGCCTTCTTCGGCATCGGCGCGGTCGTGGCCGCCTCTCTCGTACCCGCGAACCGCCAGGCCGCGGCGATCTCGATGATGTTCGCGGGTCTGACAACGGCCAACGTGCTCGGCGTCCCCTTGGGCACCTTCCTCGGCCAGGCCGCCGGATGGCGGTCGACCTTCTGGACGATCGCGGTCATCGGCATCATCGCCCTCATCGGCATCGCCGTCCTCGTCCCCTCGATTCCGGCACGATCCGACGTGGCTTCGGGCATCCTCGGCGAATTCCGCATCTTCGCCTCCGGTCAGGTGTGGGCGTCGATCCTCCTCACGATCCTCGGCTACGGGGGCATGTTCGGAGCCTTCAGCTATATGGCGTTCACGCTCACCGGGGTGACCGGCTTCTCCAGCGCCGCCGTTCCATGGCTCCTCGTGCTCTTCGGAGTCGGCCTCTTCATCGGCAACATCCTCGGCGGCCGGGCGGCCGATAAGAACCTCGGGGCGACGCTGCTCACCCTGCTCATCGGCCTCGTCGTCATCCTCGCCGTGTTCTCTCTGGTCGCCGAGAACAAGGTCGCCACGATCATCGCACTGGTGTTCATGGGCGGGTTCGGGTTCGCCACGGTCCCGGCGATGCAGATGCGCATCATGCGCCACTCCGGCGACGCGCAGACCCTGGGATCGGGCGCGAACATCGCGGCCTTCAACGTCGGCAATGCCTTCGGCGCGTGGATCGGCGGACTGACCATCGCCTCCGGTCTCGGCTACACCTCACCGCTGTGGGCAGGTGCGCTCGTCACCGTCGGCGGGCTCATCACCCTCCTCATCGCCGGACGCGCGCGGGGAGGGGAACTGCGACGGAAGTCAGCGAGTGCCGACGCCACCGCAGATCTCGAACGGGAGTCGCAGTCGGCTTAAAGCTCTGTCCGCCTCAGCCGAGACCCGGTCCGACGCGGATCGCGTCGGCGGCGTCGAGGGCGAGTTCGATGCTGTCGTCGCCGACGCTGACCGCGATCGCCGAGGCGGCCGAGCTGATCGATCTCACCTGCAGCTTCGTGCCGATGACGATTCCACGATCGGTGAGGTAACGCAGCAGTTCAGGCGACCGGTCGGAGACGCGCACAACCTCGACCTCGACACCCGGGGCGGTCTCCTGCAGCCGTCTGCTGGGGAAATCGGCGGTGTGCCCGTCGGCATCGGGGATCGGATCGCCGTGCGGGTCCCGCTGCGGATTTCCCAATGCGGCGTTCATCCGTTCGAGCACGAGGTCGGAGACGGCATGTTCGAGCCGATCCGCCTCGTCATGGACCTGATCCCAGGTCAGGCCCAGGGCCTCGACCAGGTAGGACTCGACGATGCGGTGGCGTCTGACGATCTCGACGGCGATCTGCCGACCCACGTCGGTGAGCACGATCTGCCCGTAGGGTTCGTAGTCGATGTAACCGTCGCGGGCGAGCTTCTTGAGGTTCGCCGACACCGTCGAGGCGGTCACTCCCAGCTGTTCGGCCATCTCCGTAGTGGCGGGGCGACCGCCCGGCCATTCGTAGGCCTTCCAGATGAGGGTGACGTAGTCCTCGACCATGCGGGTGACAGCGGGGCGCGGCATGATCGTCATTCTACGCGCGGGTACCGGCCGAATTCGGGTCGGCAGGTATTGTCACGGTCGATTCGCGTTCCGGATCGGCCGCCTCGGCGGGGTCTGCAGTCACATCGCCGGGCTGCGGTCTGCGGAACGGGGCAGCGAGCGTGGGGAGGATGTCACGGCGGTGGAGGATGAGGACGACGATCGCCAGGACCGCCTGGATCGCGGAGAGGATGTAGCGTCCGGAGGTGTCAGTGACGAAGAACTGCAGCCCGAAGAGCGCGGCGAGCCCCAGCGCCGGTGCCCAATGGAAGCGCAGGGCCAGGATGATCGCCACACCGAGGATGGTCTGCGTAGCCGTGAGAGTGAACTCCTCGATCTGACGCCCATCCAGGGGCAGTCCGAGGCCGCCGCCACCCGCGAAATGCGCGATCGGCAGGGAGCCGACGAGCAGGCTCCATTGGTTGACCTTCGAGGCGATGAGTGTGCCGATGGCCGCCCCGCCCATGCCGCGCAGGGCGAACATCGCGGCGATGATGAACTCGGGGGCCTCAGAGGCGAGCGGGGCCAGCCACTGGACGAGGAAGTAGCTGTCGATTCCCAATGCCGAGCCCGAGGCCACGAGCGCCTCGGCGAACGGTTCGGCAGACAGCAGGATGATCGCTGCGGACACGACGAACATCGTCACCACTGTGACCCGACGGGCCTTCTGCGGCATGGCGACGATGAGAGCCGCGGCGCCGACGAACTCCTCTTCGTCATCGCCCGCTGCCTGCCCGGCCCGCCACAGATAGGCGACGAAGATGAGCACGAGGGCTGAGCCGAACCAGATGGGGATGCTGCCGAGCAGCGGAATAGCGAAGGCGATCACACCGAGGATGACGAGGAAGCCGATGTCCATCCGGCTGCCCGAGTCGATGCGAAGGGAATGCTGGATGGGGGCCTTCGTCCGCTTGGCCATGCGGCGGGCGACGAGGAGGGCGATGATGACGACGAGCGGCCACCCGAAGCCGAGCAGCAGTCGGTTTGATCCGGTCATATTCGCCGCCGCGAAGTGCAGGTAATCGGGGTCAGATCCTGATCGGAACGCGTAGTAGAGGTCCACGGCGTATTCCGGGAGGACCGCGATGAGGGCGAGCAGGGCGATCGCCAGAGCACCCGAGATGTCCTTCTGCGCCGCCTCGGCGGCCCAGGCCAGGAGAAAGGCAGCCGCGACGATGGCGGCGCCGAACGCGAGGAGCTCGAGAACCGGAGCGAGTTCGACACCGGTGACGCGAAGCACCACGGCGGGTGCGGCGATGACGAGGCAGATCGCGATGCGGCGGATGATTGCGGTGGGCATATCTCAAGACTTCCCGCCGCGAATCGGGTGTGTCTACGCACAACTGAGACTTAGACGCCTCCAACAATTCCGGGAGGCGCCGGGATCCGCTTGTTTCTGGGGATCACACGGCCCGCCGGGATGAAGTCGTGTGCCTCAGATCACCGGAGTTCGGAGAGCGCCGCGGCGAGGTACGTCGCGGAGGGACCCGCTCCGGCGTCGACGATGTCGGCGGGGGTGCCGGTCGCCACGACCCGGCCGCCGTCGTCACCGGCGCCGGGGCCGAGTTCGACGACGTGGTCGGCGACGGCCACGACGCGCATATCGAGTTCGACCATGATGACCGTGTTGCCGGCATCGACGAGGGTCTGCAGGTGTGCGACGAGCCGGTCGGCATCCCCGCAATGCAGTCCGGAGGTGGGTTCGTCGAGGACGTAGAGGGTGTCGCCGCGCTGGGAGCGCTGGAGCTCGCTGGCGAGTTTGACCCGCTGCGCCTCACCGCCTGAGAGCTCGGTGGCGGGTTGGCCGAGGCGCAGGTAGCCGAGGCCGACGTCGATGAGTGCGGTCAGTGAGCGCATGATGTCGAATTCGCCGGTGAAGAAGTCGTGGGCCTCCTCGACGCTCATCCCCAGGATCTCAGCGATATTGCGTCCGCGCCACAGGATCTCCAGGGTGCTCGACTGGAAGCGGGTGCCGTGGCAGTCGGGGCACTCGGTGTAGACCGAGGGCAGGAACAGCAGCTCGACCATGACCGATCCTTCACCCTCACAGGTGGGGCAGCGTCCACCGGCGACGTTGAAGGAGAACCGGCCGGGCTTGTAACTGCGCTCTCTGGCCTCGGGGGTCTCGGCGAAGCGCCGGCGCACATGGTCGAACAGGCCGGTGTAGGTTGCGACGTTGGACCGGGGCGTGCGACCGATGGGCCTCTGATCGATGCTCACCACCCGTCGGATCCCGGTGAGTTCCCCGGTGACGGTGCCATCAAGGTCCTCGGGTTCGTCGGCGAGCAGGAGTGCGTCATCATCGGACGCCGGTTCGTCAGCAGTGGTGGAGGTGCCCAGTCGGTCGCCGACGAGGGCCGGGAGAACCTGACTGACGAGGCTGGACTTTCCCGATCCCGATATTCCGGTCACGGCGGTCAGTGAGCCCAGCGGCAGGTCGAGGCTGATGTCGTGGAGATTGTTGCGGCGGATGTTCGCAAGTTTCATCCAGCCTCGTGGATGCCGGGGTTCGTGGGGTTCGAGTCCACGTCCGCCGAAGACATAGCCCCTGGTCACGGATTCGTCGATCTCGGCAAGTCCGGCCGTCGGCCCGCTGTAGAGGACGTCCCCGCCGCGTTCGCCGGCCCCGGGCCCGATGTCGACGAGCCAGTCGGCATGCCTCATGATGTCGACGGAATGTTCGACGACGAAGAGGCTGTTCCCGCGGTCCTTCAACCCGTCGAGGATGCCCAGTAGGGCATCGACGTCCTGCGGGTGGAGGCCGGCGGAGGGTTCGTCGAGCACGTAGACGACGCCGAAGAGATCCGAGGTCAGTTGGGTGGCCAATCGCAGCCGCTGCAGCTCACCGCCGGACAGCGTCGGTGTGGTCCGATCGAGTGAGAGGTACCCGAGGCCGAGGTCGACGATCGGGCGGAGCCGGTCGATGAGACCCTCGCCGAGGCGGACGAATGCGGCAAGCTTGTCCGCCGAGGGGTGATCGTCTGTGTCCATGGTCGCCTTCGCCGAGGCGACCTCATCGCGAAGGACGGACATGAGTTCATGCAGCGGCAGGGCGGAGAATTCGGCGATGTCGAGACCGGCGATCGTCACCGACAGAGCGTCGGGCCTGAGTTTCTTTCCGTGGCACACGGGGCAGGGACCGGCACTGAGGAACTCGGCGACGCGACGCTTCATCCCGGCACTCTTCGTGTTCGCGAACGTGTCGAGCACGTACTTCCGGGCTCCGACGAAGGTTCCCGAATAGGTCGGTTCGGCGCCTGCTGCGATCGCTTCGCGCGCTTCGTCCAGCGTCAGCCGGGAGTGGACGGGAAGGTGCGGAGTCTCCTCGGTGTAGAGGATCCAATCGCGGTGTTCGCGCGGCAGGTCCTGCCAGGGGACATCGACGTCGTAGCCGAGAGCGACGAGCACATCGCGCAGCTGGTGGCCGTGCCAGGCCTTCGGCCAGGAAGCGATGGCGCGCTCCCGGATCGTCAGCGTCGGATCCGGGACCATCTTGTCCTCGGGCACCTCGTAGACGCGGCCGATTCCGTGGCATTCCGGGCAGGCACCTTCGACGGTGTTCGTCGAAAAATCCTCGGCCAACAGCATCGACTGTCCCTCCGGGTACCGTCCCGCCCGTGAGTAGAGCATGCGCACGAGGCTGGACACCGTGGTGATGCTGCCGACGCTCGAGCGTGCGCTGCGCCCGCCGCGCTGCTGCTGCAGGGCGACGGCCGGCGGCATTCCCGTGATCGAATCGACGTCGGGGACCCCTGCCTGGTCGATGAGCCTGCGGGCATACGGTGCCACGGATTCGAGGTACCGCCGTTGGGACTCGGCGAAGAGAGTGCCGAAGGCCAGGGAGGATTTGCCCGATCCGGACACTCCGGTGAACACGACGAGCGCATCCCGGGGCACGGTGAGGTCGACGTTGCGCAGGTTGTGTTCCCTGGCCCCGCGGACCCGCACGTCCGGCTGGATCTCGGTCGAGGATGTCGGATCCGCGGGCACAGAGGAGGTCATGAGGTCACCGTACCAAGGTCGGGACCTCCGATCACCGAGGTGGCCGACGACAGAACCCCTCGTTCCGGGAAATTCGGAACGAGGGGTTCGATGGGCCTCAGCCGGCCGCAGTCAGGGGCCGACCGTCATTCGGCGGGGCCGACCGTCATTCGGCGGGGCTGGCCTCGGTCGGTTCGACCACCTCGGCGGGGTACTCATCCTGGTCTTCGGGCTTGCGGATGAAGAACGCGAGGACGATTGGGACGATCGCGATGACCGTCGCCAACAGGAACGCGGCGTGACCGCCGGGGGCACCCGCCTCGGGGACGGACTTGCCCTCCGCCTGACCCGAGTGCAGGGCCGCGGAGTAGATCGAGATGAGCAGCGCGGTGCCGGCTGCTCCCGCGACCTGCTGCAGGGTGTTGAGCGCTGCCGAACCATGGGAGTACAGGTGGCGCTCCAGCGATCCCAGCGAGGCGGAGAACAGCGGGGTGAACGATGCGGCCAGGCCCAATGACATGACGATCTGGACGATGATGAGCAGCCAGATCGGCGTTCCCACGCCGGCCGTCGAATACGCGAACATCGAGGACGCGATCATGATCGTGCCGGGCACCAGCAGCGTCTTCGGTCCGCGGGCGTCGTAGATCCGTCCCATCACCGGTCCGAGCAGACCCATGATCACCGAACCGGGCAGAAGCACGAGACCGGACTGGGTGGCGCCGAGTCCGACGACGCTCTGCAGGTACAGCGGCAGCAGGGAGAACGTGCCGAACATGGACAGGGCGACGACGGCCATGATGATGACCGAGAAGACGTAGTTCCGCGAATTGAACACACGCAGGTCGAGCAGGGCGCGATCGCCCTTCTGCAGCACGAGCTGACGCCACACGAAGAGCGCGAGGAAGACGACTCCGCCGCCGATCGTCGCCCAGGCCAGGCTGCTCGTCGATCCGCCGCCTGCCTCACCGCCGTGCCCGCCGCCGAACTGGCTGAGGCCGTAGACGATGCCGCCGAAGGCGAACACGGACAGGATGATGGAGATGACGTCGATCGGGGCGTAAGTCGACTCGCCGAGGTTGGTCATCCACTTCGCACCGAGTGCCAGAGCGATCAGCGCGATGGGCAGGATGATGCCGAAGAGCCAGCGCCAGCCCAGCGAATCGAGGACGATGCCCGACATCGTCGGTCCGATGGCCGGGGCCAGCGAGATGACGAGGCCGACTCGACCCATCATCCGGCCGCGCGAGTGTGCCGGGACCACGTTCATCATCGTGGTCATCAGCAGAGGCATCATGATGCCGGTGCCGGCTGCTTGCACGATCCGTCCGATGAGAAGCAGGATGAAGCCCTGCGAGACGAGGCAGATCAATGTGCCCGCTGAGAACAGGATCATCGCGGCCAGGAAGATCTGGCGGGTGGTGAAACGCTGCAGGAGGAAACCGGTCGTCGGTATGACGACGGCCATGGTAAGCATGAAAGCACTGGTCAGCCACTGGCCGAGCTCCGGAGGGATGCCGAGGGCCTTGTTGAGTTCGGGGATGGCGATGGCCATCGTCGTCTCATTGAGAATGGCCACGAAGGCAGCCACCAGCAGCAGCCAGATGACCTTCATACCGGCGGGGTCGATGGTGTCATTGGCCTGTGTCTGCGCGTGTGCGGGTGAGCTGTCGCTGGACAAGACGGTGCTCCGTTCGGATGTGTCTGAGGGGCCCGGGATGTGGGCGGAGGTCGCACGCAGATGCCGAATCGACGCGCAGACGAAAGTTTCAACAGCATCTCAGACTAACGTATTCCCGAATACCTCCGACAGTGGGGAGAACCCGAAACTGCGGCGATCTTCGTCACTGCTCGCTCGGTCTCCTCAGCAGGTGTCGTATCGGTAGCCACGATCGCCGGCTGCGACGAGATCGCGGTCGCGCAGGATCATCAGCGGCGGGCGTTCCGGGACGGCGCAGGCGTCCGCGAAGTCCAGCCCCGCCTCGGCGAGGGTGTGGGGGTATTCGATGGCGAGGACACGGTCGCCGTAGACGGAGGTGAACCGGTCGCATTCGTCGTAGGCTGCGCATTCCTCGGTCACGGCGAAGTCGAAGCCGAGCTGAGAATGAGCGGTGTCGGCGAGTTCGGCCGCGTTCTTCTGCGCGATCGACAGGCCCTTGGCGTGGGCACGGTCGACGTACGCGGCCGCGAGTTCCAGGGCACCGCCTCGGTCGATGTCGGGGAATCGGTCGGCCGTATCGAGATTGTCGATCTCCACGGCGTCGAATCCGGATTCGGCGCAGCCGTCGATGACGGGGCCGATGATGTCGAGGATCTGGGATCGTCGGTCTGCGGTCGAGGGATCGAGGATGTGTTCGTCGGGCCAATCGGGGTCGACGACCAGGTCACCGGCGGCATCGTGGAGCAGCAGATCCGTGTGGTCACGCCAGTCCGCCGCCCCGTCGGGTTGGGTCTGGAATCCGTTGACGTAGCAGATAGAGTACGCCCCAGTCAGGGGTGCAGCACCGGCATCCCGGACGACGATATCGATACGGCCCTGCGGATCCGGCAGCGAGTCATAGGTTCCGCCGAGCTGGTAGTCGAAAGTTCCTGACGTCGGCGGCGACGGTGCTGTCGATGCCTGTGTCGGCGGCGAAGCGCTCGCTGAGCAGCCGCCGATCGCTACGGCGATGCCGAGGACCGCCGCGGCCGCTATCCACCGCGGTGGGATCGGGCTCAGCGGAGGTCTCATGGACTCACTGTAGACGGAGGTGGCCGGCGTCGATGTCGGAGCGGAGTTCATTCTCTCTTCGATTCGACGTATCGGATGTTCACCGCGGCGCTGTTAGCGTCGGCTGAGGAGCCGACCCGTCACCGAGGCGGATCGTCTCCAGGCAAGTCAGTACCAGTCACACAGTCAAGCGGAACGAACGGATGAGAATGACTCTGAAGAACGTCACCACGAAGACCATGACAGCTGCGATGCTCGCCGGAGCCACCGTGCTCGGCTCCGGTTCGATGGCCTCCGCCGCCCAGCCGGCGGCACCGCCGGCCGCCTCTGCGGGAGCCGCGAACGCGGCGGCCGAGAACTCGGCTGCGGCCGCGGAATCCGGCACCGCCTCGGCGAGCCCGGAGGCGGAGAAGAAGTTTTCAGACATCGGGGACTTCCTCAAGCACTACAAAGGAGAGTCGCTGGCGAACTCACAGGGCGGCTATCAGGGAGAATGCGTCAGCCTCATCTCCCGGGCGCTCGAAGAGGTCCACGGCGTCGACCACGGACCGTGGGGCAATGCCGTCGACTATCAGGCGGGCGGATCCGGCGGGGACAAGATGAAGGCGAACGGCTTCACCTGGCACACCGATCAGAAGTTCGAGAACGGCGACATCCTCGTCTGGGGCAATGGTGACAACACCACCGCCTTCGGTCACATCGGCATCTACTACAAGGGCCAGGTGTGGCATCAGAACTTCAACGGCGACCGCAGCCTGCACACCTATGACGGGCTCATCGACGGCTACCTCGGGTACTGGCGAGCCTGAGCGTCCACGGAAACGACGAAGGCTCCGAACCGTAATCGGTTCGGAGCCTTCGTTCTACGAGTGCTGTCTCAAAACTACTCGAGTGGAGGTAAGGGGACTCGAACCCCTAACCCTCTGCTTGCAAAGCAGATGCGCTACCAATTGCGCCATACCCCCGGACGGGTTCACACCCTCACACCGAGTCGGTGTGTTCGGACCATTCGGCTTGGGCACTCTGGTTCTGGTGCCGCCACCCGAAGAACACTCCCAGTCCCACTAACGTGAGACCGCTGAGAATCCATCTTCTCATGATCCTCCTCGAAAGGAAATCCTGTTGTGACAGGACGTGGGCCTACCTGGACTTGAACCAGGGACCTCTTCGTTATCAGCGAAGCGCTCTAACCGCCTGAGCTATAGGCCCTCATCGGGTGAACCCGAAGTAAAACAATACCCAGCCACCGCAGCTAAACACAAATCGACGCCCAGTGACCCCTCTCACACCCTCCCAGAACTACCTGACGGCGGCTCAGCAACCTCGCGCGAGGTTGCTGAGC
>NZ_JBPIZD010000032.1:0-32127 GCF_051172395.1 Brevibacterium sp. H602
GTTAGGTAGTTCTAGGGGTGTCTCAGGCGACGATTTCGTCCTTGGGCTCGACAGCGTGGGCGATGGCGGCGCCGATGACCGTGCCGATGGCGATCGTGAAGAACGTGGTCGCAGCCGCCAGCATGCTGCCGGCAACCCCAGCGCCGTCACCGAACTCGATCTGCGAAGCATTGAGGAGCCCGAACGACCCGGGCGCGACGACGAGGAACGCGGGCACGAAGCTGATCCGCCAGATCGGGCCCTTCGGCAGGCGTGAGAGCACGACGGCCACCACCGATGCGGTCAGCGCGCCGGCCAGACCGCCGATGGCCGCACCGAATTCGGCACCGATGCCCAGCTGCGCCAGCGCGGCCGCAGCGATCGTGAGGACGATCGGCACGGTGTGCTCGAGCGGGGTGTGCAGATAGATGATGAGGCCCAGTGTCGCGGCGGCGACGCCGAGGGCGGACAGCCACCATGTCGAGGCGGTGAGCTGGGAGTTCGCAAGCGCCTCGGCGCCGGTGCCAGTGACGACGGCGGCTCCGGCGACTCCGGCGATGAACATCGCCAACTGGACGGTGGCCGAGACGAGCCGGGAACTGCCTGCCGAGAGGGCGCCCGCGGAGATCTCGGTCAGACCGGTGACCACGGCGCTGCCGGGCAGCAGCAGCGCCAGGGTGGCGACGATCGTGCGCAGGGGACTGTCCAGCCAGTCGAGACGGTAACCGATGAGGATGAGCACCGCGACGATGAACGCCGATGCGACCGGCAGCAGCGGTCCGAGGCTGGGGTGGCGGGTGTTGACGCCGAGCACACCTGCGACGATGAGCGAACCGAGAGCGGCGAAGGCGAGGTTGACCAGTCCCGGTTCGAGCAGCAGGCACAGCCCGACGCCGACGGGCACCGCGCCGAGGCAGGTCACCCATCCGGGCCAGCGCGGGGGAGTGCCGTAGACCTCGGCCTCGATCATGCGGCGAGCGGCGTCGATGCCGAGCCGACGCGACCGCACGGCGTCGACGATGTCGAGCAGCTTCGCCGTCTGGTCGAACCGCAGGTCAGGACCGATGCGTTCGAACCGGGTGGGACTGCCGGGGCCGACGGTGAGGAACAGGCCCTTGGGAAGAGCTGCCACGTTGATCGACTTCAGGCCGACGGCAGGTGCCAGTCCGGTCAGTGCGTCTTCGACATCGACCGAGGAGATCCCGCCGGCGAGCAGGCCCGTCCCGATCGTCACCAGCAGCTCCTGTGCGGGGACGGTCTTTTCGCTTGCCTCGTACACTCCCAATCCCTCTCGTCTGCAGATCGGCCGACGAAGTAGAAGATACCAGCCTCTTACTTCCCGACGGGGGCTCAGCAACCTGGCGCCAGGTTGCTGGGCCCCCGTCAGGTAGCACTAAGGGGGATCAGTGGGAGGCCGGAGCGGTGATTCCTTCGGCGGGAGAGCCGACGAGAGCGGCCGCGGCGCGTTCGGCGATCATGATCGTCGGAGCGTTCGTGTTTCCGGTCGGCACCAGCGGCATGATCGACGCATCGGCCAACCGCAGCCGGCTCACGCCCCGGACCTCGAACGTGGCCGGGTCGACGACCGCCTCGGCGTCCGTGCCCATCCGGCAGGTTCCAGCTTGGTGATGGTAGGTCACAACCGACCCGCGGACGTAGTCTTCGAGGTCCTCGTCGGCCACCTCGGGGCCGGGGTGGATCTCCGTGGGCTGCCACGATGACAGGGCCTCGGCCCGCCCGATCTCACGGCATTGCCTCACCGAGGCAACGAGGGCGTCGACATCGGCTTGTGCCGAGAGCACCTGAGGATCGACGACGAGCGGATCCTGCGGGTTGGGCCCGCTGAGCCTGACCTCACCGCGGCTCTCGGGGCGAACCAGGCCGCCCTGCAGAGTGAAGGCTCCGCCGGGTCCTGGTCCGGTCTGCGCGGCGGGCGCCGCATCCTGGGCATACATCGGCACGGAGAAGAACAACGGCTGGGTGTCCGGGACCGGCAGATCCGGTCGGGACTTCGCGAAGAAGTGAACCTCGGCGGGCGCCACCTCTCCCATCGGGGCCTCCCGATCTCCGGTGGAGAAGACGACCGGCGAGAGCCAATGATCCTGGAGATTCTTGCCGACTCCCGGCAGATCGACTACGGAGTCGATGCCGACCTCGGCAAGCTCCTCGGCGGGTCCGATGCCCGATCGCAGAAGCAGCTCGGGAGAGGCCAGGGCACCGGCGGAGAGGACGACCTCGTCGGCGGACACGGTGCCGACGCGGCCGCGGAAATCAATCTCGAGACCGGTGACCGCGGTCCCGTCGAGGAGAAGCCGACGGGCGTGCGCGGAAGTGAGAATCGAGAGGTTCTCATCGCCGAGGCGGGGCTTGAGGTAGGCGCGCCACGTGTTGAGCCGTTTGCCGTCGCGGACGTTGAGCTGGATCTTTCCGATGCCTTCGACGGAGCCGGAGTTGTAGTCGTCATTGACGGGCACGCCGGTCTGTGTGGCGGCCGTGAACATGTCCTCCTGCAACGGATTGCGCGCATAGTCGACGCGCACATCCATCGGGCCGTCGGTGCCTCGGTTCTCGGTGACATCGCCGTCGAAGTTCTCGATTGCGGCGAAGACCGGCCAGACCTCGTCCCAGGACCATCCCGGACACCCGGATTCGACCCACTGTCCGTAGTCCCAGGCATCGCCGCGGACCCAGATGACAGCGTTGAGGGCATTCGACCCGCCGAGGACCTTGCCGCGTGGGAGGTGGATGCGCCGGTCCATCGCGGCCGGCTGCGGGGGAGTGTAATAGTCCCAGTCCTGTTGCGAATGCCAGATCAGTCCGAGGTTGTTGAGATGGTCGATGTTCGGATTGGTCTCGTCTCCGCCGGCTTCGACGAGGCAGACCTTCTTTCCGGCATCGAGCAGTCTACGGGTGAGGACGCACCCGGCCGATCCCGCGCCGACGACGATGTAGTCGAATCGCTCGTCCGGGATCTCAGTGGGGAACGTGTCCGGGTGGTCTGAGGTGTTCGAGGCCACGGTGCCTGATTCATTCTCGGTTGTCATGGCCTCAGGCTAGTGACGTCGGTCACCGGTGAGGAACGCCTGCGGTCGAGGTGTGCACGATTCGGCAAGCCGTCGGCGACGGTCGTGCGCGCATCGTCAATTCCGGCCCCACCCGACCTCTCCGTGCTACCCGACGGCGGCACAGCAACCTATTGAGACAACACAGCACAGCAACCTGGCGCCAGGTTGCTGGGCCGCCGCCAGGTAGTAATTGGTGAGGTATTGGAAGGCGGGAAGGGCATGTCGTCGACGGCGAGAATGATTAGGCCCGATCGGATTCCGACTCGTAGACAAGTCTGCCCTCGAAGTAGGTTCGGCAAACTGTCGTTTCGTGGATCGTTGCAGGATCGACTGTGAAGAGGTCGCGGTCGAGGACGATGAAATCTGCGGACATCCCGGATCGTAGCATTCCGGTCTCGTCTCCCAAGCCCATGGCCTCTGCCGGGTTTCGAGTAAATGCGGCAATGGCCTGATCAATTGTGAGAGCCTCATCCGAGTTGAGTTGGCCAGGCACTGTCGGATCTGGGTTTGCGCGAGTGACTAAGGTGGCCAGGCCCGTCCATGGATCCGGCGTCGGTGCTGCACAGGGCCAGTCCGATCCACCGGAGACGGCTGCTCCCGACTCCACTAGCCGGCGCAGCGGCCATGAACGGTCAAACGTCTCCGCTGGTACCTGCTTCTTCATCGACTCCTGCATCACTGACGGGAACCATAAGTATGGTGATGCGTCGGGGACCACGTCGAGTTCGGTGAAACGGTTCAGGTCATCGTCATGGACGAATTCGACGTGAGCGATGTGGAACTTTGCCGTCCATCCCCGCAGCTTGCGGACTTCTTGAACTGCGTCGAGGATCATCCGCACTGCGCCGTCGCCGGTGGCATGGAGTTTTGCGTTGAGCCCGCGATCGACGAGTGCCAGCAGTGAGGAAGTGAGCTCGTCGGCATCCCAGAGCGGTTCGCCGGTGAAATTCGGATCGTCGCCGGGGTGATTGCACCTGTAGGGGTGGATCAGGGCCGCAGTCCGAGTCATCGGCACACCGTCGAGGACATACTTCGCAAAGGTCGGATGCACGTGTTCGGAGTGGTTCTGGTCCCCGACATCGTAGAGTTCTTCGCCGTTGATCCCCTCCTCGAGGAAGGGCCGGGAGGGCATCGAAGCGACCGCATGCGCGGTGAGTTCCCCCGCCTCGTCGATGTCGTGCAAGGTGCGCAGGGCGTAGTCCATCGTCGCTGACTCCTGCACTGCAGTGATCCCATAGGAATTCAGCGTCTTCACCGCAGTGGTGAAGGCCTGCGCATGAAAATCCGCGACGTCGACGACGGTGTCCATGACGGCTGCTTCCGCCGGACCGCACGCGAGCTCGGTGAGCACGCCGTTGAGCCTGCCGTCACGGTCCCGGACATAGGATCCGCCCTCGGGGGCATGGGATGTCTCATCGATGCCGAGGATCTCGAGAGCCGCAGAGTTCACCCAACGGTTGTGCATCGTGTCGTCACGGAGTAGGACCGGGTGGCCGTCTGCCGCCTCGTCCAGGGTTGCGAGATCGATGTGGGTGAGATCGTCCATGACTGTCGAGCCGACGATCCCGCCCACGACCCACTCGCCGGGAGCCAGATTCTTACTCCAGTTCCGGACCTTCACCGCGATCTCAGCCACATCGTCGCTGGGCAGGACCGGCATTTCGAAGGCCAACTGTCGTCCGCCGAGCCCGAGGTGGGCATGGACATCGACAAGTCCCGGCATTGCGAAGCTTCCGCCAAGATCGATGATCTCGGGTTCACCCTGCAATGAGGCCCGAACCTCGTCGAGGGAGCCGAGTGCGCCGACCCTTCCGTTGCTGACGGCGAACGCGTCGACGAACGGTTGCTCGGAATCGCTGGTGAAGATTCGACCGTTGGTGACGATGTACTCCTGCATCGTGCTCATCACTCCTCACAGCAGGCGGAGCCGGACTCCGGGGCGGGGACGTCGAGGACGGGGGAGCGGTCGAAGAAGCCCTCGGGCCGCAGCTTGAAGCCGACGGTGTCGACGGGCATGATCGGCCAGTCCTCGACCCGCGGGAAGTGGGTGAGGCCGAAGCTGTGCCAGACCACGATGTCCTCCCCATCGACGCTGCGATCGGCCGACGTCCACGCCGGCAGCCCCGCGTGACCGGGATGCTGATTCGGGAAGTCCCCGGTCGGGTAGCGCTCGTCCTCCTGATACTGCGAGACCCACAGCGACTTCGACGCGAACGTGGCACGGCGGTGAATCGAGGAGTCCTCGGCCGCGAGCAGCGTGGGCAGGCCCGTCGGGTGCAGTTTGTAGCCGACCGGTTCGCCGAGGCGGTTGGTCGACTCCGGGTTCGTCACCACCCACGTCCGCGCCTTCGCCTGATCCGCATCCCGCTGCGCAGCCAGTTCGGTGGCCAGAACGGTTCGGGACCGGCTGAAGGCATTGCCGCGCGGATTGTCCTGCGAGACCGGCAGGCGCACCACGTCCTCCTCCTCGACTCGGCATTTGCCGCCGTCGAGGGCGAAGTCGAGTCGAGCCCCGAAGAGATGCTGGTGGAACGGGGCACCGAGTCCGGGCGCGATCTCCGAGGCGAAATCCGTCGACCCGTTCGGCAGTGCAGAGGTGAAGACGACACCGGTGGCCTTGGCCTCGAATTCGATCGTGCCGTCGAGGTAGAGGTACCAATAGAATCCGTAGTCGTAGTTGCCGACCGTGGTGAAGAACGAGACGACGAGACGCCGATTGCGCCGGGTATAGGCCACACCTGACCACAGGTCCGAATGCTTCGCCAGAATCGACGCATCCTCCTCGTGCATGCAGATGCCGTTCTTGATCTGCCGAGGTTCGCCAAGGTTGTTCGCCACCCATGGCGACAGATAGGTGATATCGCCGAGGCAGTCACACCCGAGCTCGAGCGAGTTCGCCCATTGCCCGACCAGGTATTCGCCGGTGTCGAAATAGTTCTGCCACGACCGCACCGGTGAGGGGTCACCATAGGGAACGACCATCTCGGCGATCGCCGCCCGATCGAGGATCGTGCGACGGCGCTCGCCGTCATCGAAGGCGATGTTGTGCAGGACGAGGCCCTCACGCATGTCGAAGCCGACATCGAACGACCACTTCTCCCACTCGATGTGGTTGCCTTCGGTGACCGTGAAGCTCGGCCCTTCCGGCTGCGTGATCGAGATCGGCTTCTGCGTGGTCCGCACAGGTCCGGTGAGCTCCGGATCGGTGTAGTTCCCGTGCTCGGACGGCACCGGAACGTTCTCGAGGTCGAGGACCTGGTCGACGGTTCTGTTGGTGACGTCGACATAGGCGACGAGTCCGTCGATGGGATGCGCCCACGCCGAGTCCGACTCATGCTGCTGATGGAATGCCAGCCCGCGCAGGATCCTCCGTCCCTTCTCCTTCGGATATTCGAAGACCCCGGCCGACAACGGCGCCACTCGCACCTCTGCAACGGGCAGCCCGCGCTTCTCGAGGCTCGCCAGCCACGTCGGATCGGCGGCGAGGACCTCTTCGACGACTTCGAACTCCTCTTCCATGACGGGGAACTCGCCCTCTTCGGTGGAGTCCACCTCGGAAACGGATTCGACCGTCTCACGGGTGGCCGAGACGACGATATCGCGGGCAGTGCCGGCGGATTTGTCGAGGATGAAGGCACGGTAACGGCGATCCACCTCGGCGGCGGTCCGATCCGTGCCGCGCACGGGATCGAGCAGGCCGACGTAGGCCATGCGTGCGGAGTCGGGGAAATGCCCGGCCGCGCGGAGCACCGCGGTGACGGTCGAGATCTCGGCCTCGGTCGGCAGGGTGAAGGGGGTGGCGGTGGTCGCCTCGGCGACGGGGGCGGAGGAATGGCAGGACATTGTGCACCTTTGCAATCTGGGCCTGTGGGCTGAGTCACGCTAAAATCTACACTCGTAGGAAATAAAGTCAAGACCCGATCTGCACCGCTGTGGAGGAGCCATGCCCAAGATCGTCGACCACGACCAGCGACGACTGGACCTCGTGCAGGCGACGCTGCGCCTGATCGTCCGCCAAGGACTCAACGGGGCGACGATGCGCGATCGCGACAGAGGCCGGGTTCGCCAATGGCGTCGTCAAAACGTACTTCGGTTCGAAAGCGGACCTGCTGGCGGCCACCTACCTGTACGTCTTCGAGGCCACGAACGCCAGGGTCGCGTCCTCGACGACGGGCCTGCGCGGGCTCGACGCTCTGCGTGCCTTCGCACACGAGGTGCTCCCGGTGACCCCCGCGCTGCACGACGAAGCCCGCGTAGTCCTGTCCTACCTCGCCGAGGTGGCCCAGAACCCCGAACACGCCCGCGCGACCGCGGAGACCATGGAGCTGTGGAGGGCGTGGATCGTCTCCTGGCTCGGCGAGGCCGACGCCGACGGTCATCTGCGCGCCGAGGTCGACGTCGAATCCGAGACCGAAGTGCTCCTGACGTATCTGCTCGGGGCGCAGACCAGTGCGATCATCGGCGGGCGCGGATTCGACTTCGCCGGCTTTCGGGCCCAGCTCGACTACGTCATCGCCCGACTCGACCGGCCGAACTGATCCGGCAGGTGTCGGGTTGAACGTTGGGTGGAGGTGGCCTTGTCGGAGCTGGGTGACCAAATGGTCGGTAATCGGCTTCGGGGTGGTGACTGGCGCGACGGTTGGGGATAGAGTGACCGGACAACGGGCCTTCGGCGAAGCGGTCGGGGCCGAGTGAACTGAGGACGACGATGTTGCTTGAAGACACCGCGAACGACTTCGACGGCTGGCAGGGCCTGGTCTCGGATTCGTTCGTCCCGCTCGATACGGAACCCCAGCGCCGAGGCGGATTCCAAGGTCGCATCAGCGCGCGCGACTACGACTCCGTGGTGATGTCGCAGATCAACGCCAATCCCCATGCCGTCCTGCGCACCCCCGAGCTGATCTCCCGAGCCCGATCGGAGAAGCACGGCTGCGCTGCCGGAACGAACTACTTCAAGGTCTCGCTGCAGCTCGATGGGCACGGACTGCTCATCCAGGACGGACGAGAGATGGCGCTGGAGCCCGGATCGCTGGCCATCTACGACACGTCCCGACCGTATACGCTCAGCTTCGATTCGGACTTCTCGTCCTACGTCATGATGTTCCCGCAGTCACGGGTCAACCTGCCCGCCGGAACCGTCGGCCAACTCACCGCCACCCCGATCGGAGCCGACCACCAGCTCGGCGCGGTCGTCGCTCAGGTCATCTCCCAAGCCGGGGCCATGCTGCCGACCCTCAACCGGGCAACCGGTGTGCGGCTGGCCGGCAACGTCGTCGACCTGCTCACCACTGTGATGGCCGACGAGCTCTCTGCCGCCGGCGGCGAGATCGACGAGCGGCAGCGACTGTGGGCCGAAATCACCGACTACATCGATGTCCACCTCTCCGACCCGCAGCTCACCCCATCGACCATCGCCGCCGCCCACTTCATCTCGGTGCGCACCCTGCACCAGATCTTCGAAGGCACCGGGGAGACCGTCGCCGGAGAGATCCGACGACGCCGCATCGAGAAATGCCGACTCGACCTCGCCGACCCCGGTCAGCGTCAGACCCCGGTGGCCGCCATCGGCGCCCGCTGGGGACTGAGCGATCCCGCACACTTCTCCCGGCTGTTCCGCAGCGCGTTCGGCCAACCGCCCGCCGGATATCGCCGCAGCGCCCACGCCGACTGAGCCGGCACTCTCGCCGATTGAGTCCGAGCGCCCGACGCGGATGCGCGAATCGTCAAGAACTCTGCCTGCAAAGCCAAGACGCGGTATTGCAGCGGCACCCACACTGGCAGTAATCACTCTGACTGTTAGGTGGATCACATGAGCACTCTCAGCTCGGACCCGGCCAAAGGCGGCCTGGGTTCCCCGATCGGCAATGCCGCCGATCGGGCCTCCACGGACGTCGGGCACGCACCTGCGGCCACGGCCTCACTCGATGCCCGCCGCATCGGAATCCCCGCGCTCGTCTTCATGATCATCGCCGCCTCGGCGCCGTTGACCGTTGTCGCGGGCGGAGTCCCCAGCAATTTCGCCGTCACCGGCCTGGTGGGGATTCCGCTGTCATTCGTCGTCCTCGGGATCATCCTCATCCTCTTCGCCATCGGCTATGCGGCGATGAGCCGCCACGTCCACAACGCGGGGGCCTTCTTCGCCTACATCTCGAAAGGTCTGGGCAAGCCTGCCGGAATGGGAGCGGCGATGACCGCGCTCGTCGCGTACAACGCCATGCAGATCGGTATCGCCGGAATGTTCGGCTTCGTCTTCTCCTCCTTCCTCGACACTCTCTTCGGCATCTCGTGGTCCTGGTGGGTCTGCGCCCTCATCGCCTGGGTCATCGTCGGCATCATGGGAGTCCTCCGGGTCGACTTCTCGGCGAAGGTGCTCGGCATCATCGTCGGCGCGGAGTTCCTCGTCGTCATCGTCTTCGACGTCATCGGACTCGCCCACAGCCCCGAAGGCGTCACCGGCGACGGGCTCGGCCTCGACCAGCTCTTCGCTCCCGGTGTCGGTGCGGCCCTGGCATTCTCGATCGCGGCTTTCATGGGCTTCGAATCCGGGGCCATCTACAACGAGGAGGTCAAAGATCCCCGTCGCACGGCAGGTCGGGCCACCGTCATCGCGGTGAGCATCATCGCGGTGTTCTACGCGTTCTCCGCCTGGGCGATGGTCGTCGGCGAAGGGGCCTCGAAGGTCATCGGTCGGTCGCAGGAATTCGGACCCGACCTCATGTTCGTCTTCCTCGGCGAACACGCCCCGGTGTGGTTCGTCGACCTCGGCAACCTGCTGTTCCTCACCTCGCTGCTGGCCGCGCTCGTGGCCTTCCACAACATCGTTGCCCGCTACGTTTTCGCCCTCGGCCGGGACCGGGTCCTTCCGCAGTCGCTGGCCAGGACCTCACGACGCACCGGCGCGCCCGTGGCAGGCTCCCTCACCCAGTCGGGCATGGCGCTCGTCATCATCCTCGTCTTCGCCGTGGTCGGCTCCGGCAGCGATGACCCGCTGTTCCCTGTCGTCACGCTCTTCACCTGGCTGACGAACATGGGTGCCTTCGGACTCGTCCTGCTCATGGCGCTGACCGCGCTCGCCGTCGTCGGATTCCTGCGCACTAAGGCGGGGGAGTATTCGCTGTGGACCCGCGCGATCGCCCCGGGCTTGGCAGCCATCGGACTCCTCGTCCTCTTCGTCGCCATCGTCATCAACTTCAACGTTCTCATCGGTGCAGAGGGCACCACGGTCCTGTCGTGGATGCTGCCGGCCATCGTTCTCATCCCCGGGTTCGTCGGCACGATCTGGGCCATCGTCCTCCGCTCGTCCTCGCCGAACCTCTATGCAGGAATCGGTTCCGATGGAAGCCTTGTATGACGGAGGCGTTCCGGCCGCCTGACATATCCGTACACACCGCCGGAAAATGACCACACCAACCACCGCCGACCATCCGGTCGCCGATCAAAGGAGCACCATGACCGCCGAGGCAACCGCCACCGAAATGACCACTACCGCTGGAATTCTCGCCGCCATCGTCGACCCCGCCGGACGCGAGATCCACGACCCCGCCACCGGTGAGGTCGTCGGCCGCACTCACGAAGGTACGCCTGCAGAGATCGACGCTACAGTGACAGCCGCGCGCTGGGTGCAGCCTGCATGGGCAGCGCGCAGCTCTCAGGAGCGCAGCGAGCTGCTGGGCAAAGCCGCCGACGCCATCGAAGCCTCCGCCGAGGCGCTGGCAGAGTTGCTCTCGCGCGAACAGGGCAAACCCCTCAACGGGCCCAACGCCCGCTTCGAAGTCGGTGCCTGCGCGGCCTGGCTGCGTGCGAACGCATCCTTCGAACTCGAACCAGAGGTTCTCGTCGACGACGGCGAAACCCATGCTGAACTCCATTACAAGCCCGTCGGTGTCGTCGGCGCGGTCGGTCCCTGGAACTGGCCGATGATGATCTCCGTCTGGCAGTTCGCCCCGTCGCTGAAGATGGGGAACACGGTCGTCCTCAAACCCTCGGAGTACACGCCGCTATCGGTGCAGGCGCTCGTGGCAGTGGTCAACCAGGTGCTGCCGGCCGATGTGCTCTCCGTCGTTCCCGGTGATGGTTCTGTGGGCGCGGCACTGACCAGCCATGCAGACGTCGACAAGATCATGTTCACCGGATCGACGAAGACTGGACAGGCGATAATGCGCACCGCCGCGGACAACCTCGCCCGCATCACCCTCGAGCTCGGCGGCAATGACGCCGGCATCGTCCTCGAGGACGCCGATCCGGCCCAGATCGCCGGCGACCTCTTCTGGGGCGCGTTCATCAATACCGGGCAGACCTGTGCTGCGATGAAGCGTCTCTATGTTCCCGAATCCCTCTACGACCAGGTGTGCCAGGCTCTCGTCGAGGTGGCCGGACAGTCCCCGATGGGCGTGGGGTTGGAAGAGGAGAACGTGCTGGGGCCGTTGCAGAACAAGCAGCAGTACGACATCGTCGCTCGTCTCGTCGACGCGGCCAAGGACGGGGGAGCGCGCGTACTCATGGGCGGCGATCCCGTCGCTGAACAGCCCGGCTACTTCTACCCGACGACCCTTGTCGCCGACATCGACAACGACAACCCGCTGGTGGCCGAGGAGCAGTTCGGGCCGGTGCTGCCGATCATCAAGTACACCGACCTCGACCAGGCCATCGAGTGGGCAAATGAGCTCGAAGTCGGCCTCGGATCCTCGGTGTGGGGAACCGACCTCGACGCCTGCCGACAGGTTGCGGCCCGTCTCGAGGCGGGAACCACGTGGATCAACAAACACGGCGCCGTCGACCCCCGAGTGCCCTTCGGTGGGGTGAAGAAGTCCGGCTTCGGTCTCGAATTCGGTCTCGAGGGCCTCAAGCACGTCAGCGTCCCCCAAGTCATCTCCTGGTAATTGCTACCTGACGGCGGCCCAGCAACCTCGCGCCAGGTTGCTGAGCCGCCGTCAGGTAGTAATTGGGGAGGGGAAGAGGGTTCGGACGATGTCGAGTACCCGGGCCAGTGCTTCGGACGGGTTGTTCCGGCGCCAGCCGAGGGCGAGAGTGAACGAATCCCCGCCCTCGGCGAGGCGGACATAGCGCACTCCGTCGATGCGGATGTGATCCGAGGACTCGACGACGACGGCCATGCCGACCTGCGCGCCGACGAGCGCCAGAAGACTGTAGGGATCCGGTGCCTCCTGAACGACCTGCGGCAGGAAACCGGCGTCATCGGCCAGCCGCATCATCACCTCTCTGACCTGAGATCCGTGCGACGGGGCATAGGAGATAAACGGCTGACCGGCGAGTTCGCCCATGCTCACCGACTCACGCTCGGCCAGCTCATGCCCCGAGGGCATGGCGATCATGACGCTCTCCTGCCGGATGACGTGGACCTCGACTCCGGCCGGCACCGGCGGGCTGATGATCGCGAGATCAGTCTCCCCGTCGCGCAGGGCGATCGCGGCCTCCCCGCAGTACATCTGCGGCTGCAGGTCGAGGCTGATGCCCGGGTGCCGCTCACCGGCCTCGCGGGCCAGCCTGGAGAGGATGGAGTAGCCGCTCGTGCCGCCGAACCCGATGCGCACCCGGCCCGCCAGACCCTGCTGCGCGGCTCGGGCGATGCGCCGAGCGCCGTCCACCTGGGTCCCGATCGCCACAGCGGGTTCGAGCATCGCCTCGCCTGCCGGCGTCAGCCGGACCCGCCGGGTCGTCCGCTCGAACAGATCGACGTCGAGGTCTCGCTCGAGCGCGCGGATCATCTGGCTGAGCGCGGGCTGCGCGATGTGCAGACGCTCCGCAGCCCGCCCGAAATGCAGCTCCTCGGCGACGGCGAGAAACGCTGTGACCTGCCTGAACTCCATGTCGTATCCCCACTGCCCAGATTGATAAGAATATACGCTTAATCACCTTAATATTACCTCTTGGACTCTGAGTAATTCCGATGGCACTGTTGAAGACGAACTCGATGCCCAAGGAGACCCCATGACTGCCGTCACCTCAGACACCCCAGCCACCATCGCCACCACCGCCGACCCTTCCGACCTGCTCGACCTCGCCGGGCTCCTCACCGACGACGAGCTGACCCTGCGCGAGACGGTCCGCACCTTCGTCGATGAGCGGATCCGCCCGAACATCGCCGACTGGTACGAAGGCGCGATCTTCCCGACCGAGATCGTGCGTGAGATGGGCGAGCTCGGCCTCCTCGGCATGCATCTGCAGGGCTACGGCTGCCCGGGACGTTCAGCCGTCGAATACGGTCTCGCCGCTCTCGAACTCGAAGCCGGCGATTCCGGCCTGCGCACCTTCGTCTCCGTCCAGGGATCGCTGGCGATGTCGGCCATCCACAAATTCGGCTCCGAGGAGCAGAAGAACCGCTACCTGCCCGGAATGGCCGCCGGAGAGATCATCGGCTGCTTCGGACTGACCGAACCCACCGCCGGATCCGACCCCGCCTCGATGGCCACCACCGCCACCCAGGGCGCTGACGGCTCCTGGACGCTCAACGGCGCCAAACGCTGGATCGGTCTGGCCTCGATCGCCGATATCGCCGTCATCTGGGCGGCCACCGACGACGGCATCCGCGGCTTCCTCGTGCCCACCGACACCCCCGGATTCACCGCCACCCCGATCACGCAGAAGCTGTCGATGCGGGCCTCCATCCAGTGCGATATCGACCTTGAGGACGTGAAATTGCCCGCCGAGGCGGTCCTGCCCGAGGTCACGGGACTGAAGGGGCCGTTCTCCTGCCTCAATGAGGCCCGGTACGGAATCATGTGGGGCGCCATGGGGGCCGCACGCGACTCCTTCGAAGTCGCCCTCGACTACGCACAGAACCGTCTCCAGTTCGACAAGCCGCTCACCGCCTACCAGATCACTCAGGAGAAGCTGGTGAACATGGCACTCGAGATCCAGAAGGGCACCCTCCTGGCCATCCAGACCGGGCGACTCAAGGACGCCGGGACCCTCGATCCCGTGCAGATCTCCGTCGGCAAGCTGAACAACTGCCGCGAAGCCATCGCCATCTGCCGGGAAGCCAGGACCATGCTCGGCGGCAACGGCATCACGCTCGAATACTCACCGCTGCGGCACGCGAACAACCTCGAATCCGTGCGCACCTACGAAGGCACCGACGAGGTCCACACCCTCATCCTCGGCCGCCACATCACCGGCCAGCAGGCTTTCCGCTGATCCGTCGCCATCACCCGACGGCGCCCCTCACAGTTCCGGGAAAGCGACCCCGGTCAGCTCTTCGGACACCGCCCATAGTCGGCGGGCCACCTCGGTGTCGGTGGACTTCGACGAACGGGAAGCGAACCCCGGCTTCCCGCGGATCTCGAACGGACCGGTCGGGCCGATGTAGCTGCCACCGGGCAGATCGGCGACAGCGGCACAGAGGATCGGCCGTGCCCCGCCCTGCTCGCTCTGAGCGACCACCCGGGTGAACGCACGGCTGACTCGAGCGTCCAAAGAGTTGTCGTCGCTGGAGTTGAAGAGGTTCGTCGCCGCCAAACCCGGATGGGCGGCCGTCGCGATCACCGAGGATGAGCGCTCGGACAGCCGACGCTGGAGTTCGTCGGTGAAGAGCAGGTTCGCCAGCTTCGACTGACCATAGGCGGCCATCGGCCGATACGGTCGCCTCTTCCACTGAAGGTCGTCGAAATCGATCGTGCCGAACCGGTGGGCGATGGAGGAGACGGCGACGATGCGCTCACGCACCTGCGGAAGCAGCAGATTCGTCAGGGCGAAATGCCCGAGGTGGTTCGTTCCGAACTGCGATTCGAATCCGTCGACGGTCCGGTACAGGGGCGGGATCATGATCCCCGCATTGTTGATGAGCAGATCGACCGGATCTGTGAAGTCCGCAGCGAAGTCGCGCACCGATGACAGGTCGGCGAGGTCGAGGTCGCGCACCTCGGTGCTGCCCGGCATCGTCGCTGCGGCGGCCTCACCCTTCGCACGGTTGCGCACGGCCAGGACGACATGGGCACCTCTACCCGCGAGAACCCGGGCAGTCACCCGGCCGAGTCCGCTGTTCGCGCCGGTGATGAGGACCGTGCGCCCTGTGAGATCGGGAATGCCGAAATCGATCGGAGAAGTCATGAGGCCATCCTAGAATTCCGCCCTGGCAATCAGCTGTCCAGCCGAGCCGCCACCGCATCACCGAATTTGTTAGGGTAGCCTTCGTGCCGAAGACCCCTGAAACCGGCGCGCAGATGCTGCGCCGAGCCGCTCGTCGGCGCATCCGTCCCCTGCTCGGTGGAGCCGGGGCACTGTCGATCTGGCAGGTCTGCGAAGCGCTCGTGCCGGTGGCGATCGGCATCATCGTCGACCGGGCGATCATCCCGTTGTCGATCCCGGCTCTCATCATCTCGATCATCGGCCTCGGACTCCTCTTCACCGTGCTCAGCCTCGGCTACCGATTCGGCGCACGACTGTGCAACACCGCCCGCGAGCACGAAGCCCACGCCCTGCGCGTCGAGATCACACACGCGGCACTGACCGCCCCAAGCCTTCCGGCCGACCGCACCTCGGGCGAGGTCCTGTCCATCGCGTCCGCCGATGCCGACGCCGCGGCCACCGCCTTCCAACAGGCCGGCCGCGGGATCGCCTCGGTGCTGGGCATGATCACCGCCGCGGTCTTCCTCCTCATCGCCGATCCCGTGACGGGACTCGTCGTCCTCGTCGCCGTGCCCATCGGCCTGATCATCGTCGCCCTGCCCGGCCGGTCCGTCTCGGCGCGGGCAGCCGCGCAGCTCGACGCCGTCGCCTCGGCGGGACGCTCGGCCTCCGACCTCATGCACGGACTGCGCGTGATCAAGGCAATGGGCGGGGAGCCGTGGGCGGTGCGGCGTTACCGCACGACCTCCGATGCGGCCGCCGAAGCCGGCGTCGCCACAGGTGAGAGGACCGGACGCCTGGCCGGTCTCGGTGCGCTCGTCATGTCCGTGGTGCTGGCGGTCGTCCTCATCGTCGCGGGCCTGCGCCTCATCGACGGACAGATGAGCGTCGGCGCCCTCATCGGCATCCTCGGCATGACCGCCTTCCTCACCGAGCCCATGCGCGCACTCGCCGACATCGTCGGCCTCTTCGCCCAATCCCACGGCGCCGCTGAACGGATCGCCCGCCTGCTGACCAGCGTCGATGCTGAAGCAGGCGCCGGTGATACGACGGACACCATCGCCGAGGCGGCCCCCACCACCCGTGATTCCGCCGACCCTCGCCCGAGCGTCACAACCACCGAATCCGGAATCACCATCACCGGATGGCCGACGACCGCCGAGTCCCGGGAACTCACCACCGCCGGGGGAGCGCTGACCTGCATCGTCTCCGACGACGCGGAGGACGCAGCCATGCTGCTGGCCGAGCTGACCTCCCACGCCCGAAACCTCGGCCCCGCCCGGATGCTCGTCGCGCCCCACGATGTCGACCTGTTCGAAGGCACCATCGGATCGAACATCACGATGGTCGTCGCCGACGACCGTACAGACACCGACGACAGTTCAGACACCGACGACCGCACGGACGCAGACGACCACCCGCCGATCTCGACCGAGGCGCTCACCGCCTCGGGAGTCGACGAGCTGCTCGACCTCGTCGACGGAGGGCTCGACTACCGGATCCAGGAACTCGGCGGGAACCTCTCCGGCGGTCAGCGGCAGCGCGTCGCATTGGCTCGTGCGCTCCACGCCGATCCCGAGATCCTCGTCCTCGTCGAACCCACCACCGCCGTCGACGCCGTCACCGAAGCGAGGATCGCCCAGGGACTCTGCCGACTGCGCCGCCGGACGCGAGAACAGGCCACGATCATCCTCACCTCCTCGCCAGCCTTCCTCGCCGCCGCCGATACCGTCGTCTATCGCCCGACGTCCGGCTGCCTGCTCGTGGGCCGTCATGCCGACCTCCTCGAGACAGACACCGACAGCGCGGAAGCCTACCGAGATGCGGTGACCCGATGACGGCACCGATGAACACCACCCTGACGATCGCCTCGCGGCGTCGCTCCTTCGCCCACCTGGCCCCGCTGCTGCGCCGCCGAGCCGGCTGGATCGTCCTCCTCGTCGTCGCAGGACTGGCCAATGCCGGTGCCGGCCTCGTCGGGCCGTGGGCGATCGGCCGTCTCGTCGACGAACTCCCCTCCGGCGCCGGCGCCGAACTCGTGTGGGTCTGCGCCATCGCCGTCGCGATCGCCGGAATCGTCATGGCCGCCGGCACATGGATCGGCGCCTGGGCACTCGCGCGCATCGCGATGCCCGTCGTCGCCGAACTGCGCACCGAGGTCGTCGACTCAGCCCTGACTCTCGAGTCCCAGCGGATCGAACGCACCGGCACCGGCGACCTCGTCTCCCGCGTTGCCGACGACTCCCGAAAGATCGGCGAGGCCGCCGGCCAAGTGCTGCCGCTCGTCGTCGAATCACTTCTCGTCGTCGTGGTCTCCGCATTCGGCCTGGCCGCCATCGACTGGCGTCTCGGTCTCACCGGGCTCGTCGCCGTGCCGATGTACTGGCTCACCCTGCGCTGGTATCTGCCCCGATCAGAACCCATCTACAAGGAAGAACGCGCGGCTTTCGGCAGGCGTGCCGGGCGCCTGCTCGGCGGACTCACCGGTAGTGCGACCCTGCGCGCCTATCGTGCCGAGGCCGGGGAGATGCGTCGCATCGACTCCGCCTCCGCGCACGCCCGCGACCTGTCGATCGACGTCTTCCGGTTCGTCACTCGGGCCTTCGGCCGCAACAACCGTGCCGAGGCGGTCGTCCTCTCGCTGCTGCTGGCCGCCGGCTTCGTCCTCGTCTGGTTCGGGGAGTCCACCGCCGGAGCCGTGACCACGGCCGCCCTGGTCTTCCACCGCCTCTTCAACCCCATCGGCGCCCTCGTCGGACTCTTCGACCAGGTCCAATCGGCCGGCGCCTCCCTGACCCGCATGGTCGGAGTCATCGACGAAGCTCGAACCGCGCCGAAGCGCTCGACCCAAGCCGCACCCGCCGCCCCGAGGCTCGTGCTCGAGGACCTGTGGTTCTCCTACGACACGGACCCTGACACGGACAATCATGTGCTGCGCGGGGTGAACCTGAGCATCGCGCCGGGTGAGCACATCGCCGTCGTCGGCACCACCGGTGCCGGGAAGACGACGCTGGCGAAGATCGCCGCGGGACTGTCAGCCCCCGGTCGCGGACGGGCACGTCTCACGGATGGCGGGGCCGCCTCGGCGAACGGGGTGGACGTGGGATCGATGGACGAATCCGCGCTGCGCCGGCATATCGCCATGGTTGCCCAGGAGGTGCACACCTTCTCCGGCAGCCTGCGCGACAACATCACCCTGCCGCGTCCGGACGCGAGCGACGACAAAGTGCGCATTGCCCTGGACACGGTCGGCGCCGGATGGGTGACATCCCTGCCGAACGGCCTCGACACGCAGATCGGGGAGGGCGGGGTCCGCCTGTCCGCGGTTCAGGAGCAGACGATCGCCCTGGCCCGCCTGGTGCTGGCCGACCTGGACTTCGCGATCCTCGACGAAGCCACCGCCGAGGCGGGATCGGCTGGAGCCCACGTCCTCGAATCCTCCGCCGAGGCGGCCCTTGCCGGCCGTGGCGCGCTCATCGTCGCCCACCGGCTCAGCCAAGCGGAGAAGGCCGACCGGATCCTCGTCATGGGGCACGGACGCGTCATCGAGGAAGGCACCCACGCCGAACTCGTCGCCGCCGGCGGACGGTACGCCGAGCTGTGGGAGGCATGGTCGGGCTGAGGCCGTCGGACAGGGGGCATCAGCTCAGTCCGAGGACTGCGGTGGCGATCGTGAAGTAGAGGATGAGACCCGTGGCATCGCAGAACGTGGAGATGAATGGGTTGGAGAACACCGCGGGGTCGGCCCCGACCTTCTTCGCGATGATCGGCATCAGTCCGCCCACTGTTGCGGCCATCATGCACACCGACAGCAGCGTCAGCCCGATGACCAAGCCGATCGCCCAGCCGTAGACGAGGCCGGCGACGACGAAGCCCAGTGTGCCGAGCACGGAACCGAGTACCGCGCCCACGCGCAGCTCTCTCCAGATGACTCGGCCGAGGTCGCGGACGCGCACCTCACCGACGGCCAGGGCCCGGGTGACGGTGGTGGCCGCCTGGTTGCCTGTGTTGCCGCCGGTGCCGGTGAGCAGCGGAATGAAGAGCGCGAGGACGACGACCTGATCGAGTCGGTCCTCATAGACTTCGAGGACCTGGACGGTGAGGATCGCCGATACGGCGAGGACGAGCAGCCACACGATGCGGCTCTTGACCAGACGCATGATCGTCGAGGACAGGTAGGAGCGATCCAGCGGTTCCGTGCCGGACCCGCGGGCGAGGTCCTCCGCGTCCTCCTCGTCGACGATATCGAGGACGTCGTCCATGGTGAGGATGCCGACGAGCCGCTCCTCCTGATCGGTCACCGGCATCGCGATGAGCCGGTGGGAGAGGAACTCACGCGAGGCTTCCTCACGGTCCGTCAGCGCGTGAGTGCTCAGAGAATCACGAACGATGTCCTCGATGATCGTGTCCTCATCGGCGGCAAGCAGGTTGCGCAGCGACACCACTCCGCGAAGCACCCGGCCGGGACCGACGACGGGCAGCAGGTAGACGGTCTCGGGTCCGTCGATGCGGGCGCGGACGACCTCCATCGCCTGGGCCGCCGTCCAATCCTCGTGGATGCCGAGCACCTCCGGAGACATGTACCGACCGATCGCGGACTTCGGGTAGCCCAGCACCGCCGAGGTCATCTCTCGCTCGTCCGGGGTCAACCCCTTCATCAGGCGGCTGGCTACGCTCGCGGGCAGTTCGCCGAACAGTTCGGCGCGATCATCGGGGTCGAGGCCCTCGACGATATCGGCGACCTCGGGTTCGCGGAGATTGCCGATGAGTTCGGCCTGGTAGGCCGGAGGCAGGTCCTCGAAGACGTCGAGCGCCTCCTCCTTCGTCAGCACGCGGAAGAGCATCGCTGACTGCAGCGGGGTCGAGGTATGGACGAGGCGAGCGATCTCGGCGCGCGGGACCTGCCGGGCGAGACCGGCGATCTCGTCGAGAGTACCGGGATCGATCCTGCCGGTGAGTGCGGATTCGAGTCGGTCGGCCGCCTCGGTGCCCTCTGTCGTATCGGCCACGCATGCCCCCTCACCTCGGACGGAAACTCCCGCAGTCAAGCCTAGGCCATCGCCGAGGCGGTGCCGGGCTCGCCCCGACAGCGCGCAGCCGCGACATTTCGGTCAGCACCGAAACAACACAGCCATACGATGGTGGCATGACGAGGAGATTCCCGGAGTCCGCACCGAACATCGCCGCTCTGGCGTCGGCCATCGCCGACCCGAGGCGCGTGATGATCTGTGCCAGCCTCCTCGACGGTCGTGCCTGGACGCTCACCGAGCTCTCCCGTGCCCTGTCGATTCCGATGTCGTCACTGTCCGAACACGTCAACGTCCTCATCGACCACGATATTCTCGCCGAGCGACGGGAGGGGCGACACCGCTATGTGCAGATCGCCTCGACCGACGCAGCCGACTGGTTGGAGCACACCGGAGCTCTGGCCGGCGGATCGATGACCGCAGCACCGACCTTGGCTGCGAAGACCCGTGACCGTCAGCTCATCGAAGCCCGCACCTGCTACCGACACATCGCGGGCCGGTTCGGAACTCAGCTCTTCTCCGCACTGGTGCAGCGAGAATGGATCGATCCGTCACTCACCATCACCGAATCCGGGAGGGCCGGGCTCGCCGAGGCATTCGGACTCGATGTCGGCCGACCGACGACCTCGTCGCGGCCCCTTGTGCGCCGGTGCCTCGACTGGACAGAGCGCCGCTCCCACCTCGGCGGTCGCCTCGGCGATGGCATCTGCCGCACCTTCTTCGACCGCGGGTGGATTCTGCGACGCCCGCACTCGCGAGCCCTGACGCTCACCGCGGACGGACGCGACCGCCTCGGCTGGGTGCTCAGCGCACAGCGAGATCATCTCTGACCGCCAGCGAACAAACCGCCATCGACCAACGGAGACCGACGATGACCGAGCCCACCGACACCGCAACGACCTTCCGCAGCCTGCACGTCCCCGGCGACCCGTTCATCCTGCCGTGTGCGTGGGACGTGGCCGGCGCTCGATTGTTCGCCGAGGCGGGGCACCGTGCCGTGGGCACCACGAGTCTCGGTGTCGCCGCCGGCATCGGCGCCGCCGATGAAGACCGGGCGACTTTGGCCGGGTCCGTGAACCTCGCCGCCGCCCTCCGTACCGCCCTTCCGAACCACCCTCTGACCTGCGACTTCGAAGACGGCTACGGAGACGGCCCCGAGTTCGTCGTCGAGATCGTGCGCGAGAACTTCGCAATCGCCGACGGCACGGGCGGGCTCCTCGTCGACGGCATCAACATCCAGGACTCGCGACAGGGTCGGATGAGCGAACCCGGAGTCCTGTCTGCGAAAGTGACGGCGATCAAGGAGGCGTTCCCCGCCCTGTTCGTCAACGCCCGAATCGACACGTTCTGGATCGGCCAGGACAACCTCGGCGAGGTTCTGGCCCGCATCGATGCCTACGTCGATGCCGGAGCCGATGGGATCTTCGTGCCCGGCAGCCTCGATCTGGCAACGATCGAGACGATCACCAGCCGTCGGCGGGTTCCCGTCAATGTCCTGGCCAGCCCGCGGTATTCGAAGTCGGACCTCGCCGAGGCGGGGTGGCCAGGATCAGCACCGGATCGCTGCTCTATCGCGCGGCGATGTCGGGGGGCGCTGAGTACTCTGCAGGTGCTCGCCGACGACCGCCCCGCACAGGCGGAGAACGTGCTGCCGTACCGGGCCTTCACCGAACTGGACCGAGTCAGCGTCCGGTCGCGTCCCGGCGGACGGTGAGCACAGGAACGGGGGAGCGCAGGATGAGCCGCTGCGCGACCGACCCGAGGATCATCTTGCCCACGCGCGAGCGGGCGCGGACACCGAGGACGAGACGATCGACCTCCGAGTGATCGCCCAGTTCGTCGACGACGGCGGTGACCGGGTCGCGATCACCGCGGCCGGACCGATTGATGACGGTGACCTCGAGTCCGGAGGGGATCTCATCCTCGGTGAAGTCATGGAGGGTGAGGTTGATGAGCAGCAGCCCGGTGCCGAGGTTCTGCGCCTCGGCGACGGCCGCTTCGAGGGCGAACCGGCCCTCGGGACTGTCGGTGACGGCGACGGCGACTGACATGGAGGCTCCTTATCTGCGTCCGTACTCGGCTTTGAATTCGCGTTCGAACTCCGCGAGATCCTTGTCCTTCGTCTCCGGCAGCATCAGCGCCAGGAAGACGAAGGCGATCACGGCGAGGCCGGCGAACATGCCGAAAGTCGCCGTCATGCCCAGGGCCTCGATGAGCGGCGGGAAGAACTGCGCGACGATGGAGTTCATGATCCACAGCACGAACACGCAGATGCCCATGGCGAAGCTGCGGATCTTCATCGGGAAGATCTCCGAGAGCATCAGCCAGGTCAGCGGGCCGACCGTTCCCTGCATGGAGAAGACGAAGAGGACGAGGAAGGCGAGCACCGTCCACGCCTGTGCCGGTCCGGGCGGCACGATGACCGCAGTCAGGGCGATGAGCGTATGGAAGACCGCGATGAGGGCGTAGCCGGTGAGGAACATGACCCGGCGCGGCAGCTTGTTGAGCAGGTACATGCCCAAGGAGATGCCGGCCAGGGAGAACACGCCGTTGGCGATATTGCCGATGATGGCGACACCGGAATCCAGGCCCGCGCTCGTGAGCAGCTGAGTTCCGTAGTACATGACCGAGTTGATCCCGGTGAGCTGCTGGAAGAAGCCGAGTCCGGCACCGATTATGACCAGACGCAGCACCCAGCGGGTGCCGAGGTCGGAGAGTCCGCCTGTGGCTTCCTTCGCATCCTCGGCGGCGAGGTGGGTGACCTCGTCGATCTCGGCTTCGGCACGTTCGGGGGAGCGGACCTGCTTAAGCACGGCCAGAGCTTCCTCGGTGCGCCCCTGCGAGATCAGCCAGCGCGGGCTCTCGGGCTGGAAGATCATGCCCACGAGGAGGGCGATCGCCGGCACGAGGGCAACAAGCAGCATCCACCGCCAGATCGAGTCGACATGCCCGAAGAAGTTGAAGATCACGGCGTTGATGACGAACGCCGCAAGCTGACCGCCGACGATCATGAGCTCATTGCGGGTGACATAGCTGCCGCGCTTCTCCGACGGAGCGATCTCACCGAGATAG
Organism: Brevibacterium sp. H602; assembly: GCF_051172395.1. Taxonomy (NCBI): domain Bacteria; kingdom Bacillati; phylum Actinomycetota; class Actinomycetes; order Micrococcales; family Brevibacteriaceae; genus Brevibacterium; species Brevibacterium sp. H602. Next base: position 23,228 of record NZ_JBPIZD010000032.1, read on the forward strand.
ACGGGCACAGTCGCCGAGGCGCCGCCGACTGCGAGTCCGAGGACGAAGCGGGCGCCGATGAGGAACTCCGCCCCGGGCGCGAGCACGCAGCCGAGGGTGCCGATGATGAAGACTCCGGCCAGGGCCAGGATCGTCTTGCGCCGGCCCCAGGCATCGGCGACTCGACCGCCGAAGACCGCACCGAAAGCGGCACCGACCATGAGGGAAGCGACGACGAGGCCTTCGCTCAGGGCGGTCAGGCCGAAGTCCTCGCTCAGAGGTTCGAGAGCTCCGTTGACGACACCGGTGTCATAGCCGAAGAGCAGACCGCCGAAGGTGGCGACCGTGGCGATGATGCCGAGGCGGTGGACGGGGCGTCCTGTGCCGACGTGGGGGAGTTCGAAGTTCGTGCTCGCGGTGGACGTCGATTGACGACGCGGGGATCCGGGTGGCATGGGCGACTCCTTTCCCCTTCAGTCCTCACACATGGGAGCCTGCCACGGACGGAGGGGGTGGAGCTCAGTCCTCCTGATATGAGTCATCGATGACTTCGGGCATGCCGTCGATGACCGAGACCTGCTCGGTCCCGTCATCGGCCAGGGCATCGACATCGAGGTCATCCCCGTCGAGCTCGGCGACCTCGAAGTCGTCATCGCCGTCGGAGACCATCTCGTCGCCGACGCGGTTTCCCTGTTCCGCTGCGGGCGACTGATCGGTGTTGAACTCGTCCGAGAGGTCGGGGGCCTCGTTCTCGTCTTCCCAGCCGGCGTCGTCGACGAGCACATCGTCGGCGCCTTCGATGCCGGTCCCTTCGGGCCCCTCCGCACCGGGTTCGACGGGGGCTTCGCCGGGTTCGTCATCGATGTCTGAATCGATGTCGGAGTCGGCGTCGACCTGGTCGGCCTCGGCCTCGGCGGCGCTGAGTTCGGGATCATCCAACTCATCGGCCGTCGGTTCGTCGAGCTCGGGATCATCGAGGATGGGGTCGTCTTCCAGCCGGTCTGCTGCATCCGCGTCGAACTCGCTCATGATCTCTCCTTCACTCGCAATCAGGGTCGGGCCCTCATTCTGACACGTCGTTCGGTCGCAGGCCATGGGGGTCAGGGTCATTTCCGGTCAAAACGGTCCTTCCACTCCTGCCAGTCCCACTGGGCCAGAAACTTCTCTCCGGCCATTCGGCCCGACGAGATGAGGTCGAGCTTGTCATCGTCAGTGAGAGCGAAGTCCGTGCTGCTATGGCCGGTCGTGTCGACGAACACCGTCCGCTCGGTCACCGAGGGATCATCGATGTGTCGCCGGTCGTGCGCATTGAGCATCGTCGACACCAGGGACTTCGCGTACTGGAAGGTTGTCGCGTTGGGCCGCCATTCGGCGGCCGCTGTCTGCCGGGCGGAGAGCATGACACCGAAGGTCGGCCACCGTGCAGGCTTTGCGTCTTTGCGGTCGAAGACGTCGACGGGGAAGTTCGAGAGCAGTCCGCCGTCGGCGCCGAGCACGGAGTCTCCACCGGCGATGTCCGGCCGGGCAGGCAGGGCTCGCGGACGGAAGAAGAACGGACTGGCCGCTGAGGCGCATACCGCCTCGGCGACGGACTGGCTGTCCGCATCGACACCGAGGGCCTCTTCGTAGTCCCAGGGCAGGCGGAGCATGCGGCCGCGGGAGACATCGGAGACGATGACGACGAGCCGATATGACCGCTCAGGTGGGATCGCGCTGCCCGGATCGTCGAGTTTGAGGTCACCCCACGTGCGCACCCCCTGATCGGCCAATGCCGAGGCGAGGAAGTCATGGAGCGCCTGCCCCACATACATTCCCTTGTGCAGCAGCAGTCCCTGTACTCGCCCCAGCCAGGGGACGAGGTGGAAGACAGGAGGAAGGTCCTCGAACTCGGTGAAATCCTGTTCGAGGACCTTCTGCTCAAGCGTCTGCGGGGCGATCCCCGCCGCGGTCAGCGCACCGACGATGGCTCCGGCCGAGGTGCCGGCGATCCGGTGGAAGTCGTAGCCTGCGTCGGCGAGGGACTCGACCGCGCCGACCAGGCCCGGCAGCTTCGCCCCTCCGCCTTCGAGGACGAGATCGGTCATCGCCATGGCGGCTCCTTTCCTTCGCACCCTGATTCCATTGTGGACCAGCGCCGAGGAAGCGCCGCCTAGTGACGTGCGACAGCGACCGGCACGTCTCCCTCCGGTGACCTGTGCTTCTGGTTCGGACCGGTCCGGCCGGTGAAGTGGTCCATCGTCTGGTTGACGCCGAGAAAGTCCATGACCTTGTCGAAGGCGCGGGTCGGCAGGAGACGGGCTCCCGGAACCAGGCGGACGAGCGAGGGCATGACCAGCTGCTCACGACCGGATTCGATGGAATCGAGGACGCGTGTGGCCACATCGGTCTCTTCGAGGATCGGGAGCAGGCGCGGGAACTTCGTCTGCACACCCTTGAACATGCCGGTGTTGATGTAGAAGGGGCAGACGGCGAGGGTGTTGACCCGGCTGCCGTCGGCGCGCAGCTCTCCGCGTAGCGATTCGGTGAAGCCCACCGCTGCCCATTTGCTCGCCGAGTAGTCGGTCTGTCGCGCGACTCCGGTCAGGCCGGCCGCGCTGGCGATGGTGACCACCGAACCGCGGTCGCGTTCGATCATTCCGGGCAGGAACGCCTGGGTCGTCCAGTACAGGGCGAAGGTGTTGACGTCGTAGAGGCGACGGACCGCCGCCTCCTCCATGTCGAGGAGCTTCTTGCCGGAGACGATCCCGGCGCAGTTGACGAGGATGTCGATCTGACCGGTTTGCTCGGCCATGGCGGCAACCTGGTCGGCATCACCGACATTGAGGGTGAAGGAGCGGGCCCTGGTTCCTGCGGCCTCCACCTCGGCATGTACCGCGTCTCCGCGTTCGTCCGAGAGGTCCCAGATGATGACCTCGGCTGCGCCGCGAGCCGCCGCGTCCAGAGCCATGAGCCTGCCGATTCCGCTGCCGGCTCCCGTGATGAGGATGCGGCTTCCGGCGATCTTCGTTCCACGCGTCATGTCTATGCGTCCTTGCAGTTAGGCTTCAGTGCGGTCCGTCTCGTACAGAACCCGCCCGAGCGGGCCCCACGAGATGTTACCTGACAGTACATCAGTGTGCCGTGGGTCACGCAAGAGCGGGTTCGGAAATCGCCCGTCGGCCGGGGGATCAGCTCTCCTTCATGCCCTTCTGGATGAGGGCCATCACCGAGGAGTCCGCGAGAGTCGTGACATCGCCGACCTCGCGGTTCTCGGCGACGTCCTTGAGCAGCCGACGCATGATCTTGCCCGACCGGGTCTTCGGCAGATCGGGCACGATCATGATCGAGCGCGGAGTCGCGATCGGTCCGATCGAGGACCGCACATGACTGCGCAGCTCACCTACGACATCGTCCCCGCCGTCGTTAGCGCTCTCCCGGAGGATGACGAAGGCCTCGATCGCCTGCCCTGTCATCTCATCAGCAGCCCCGACCACGGCCGCCTCGGCGACCTTCGGATGGGCGACGAGAGCGGACTCGATCTCCGCGGTCGACATCCGGTGTCCGGAGACGTTGAGCACGTCGTCGACGCGGCCGAGGACCCAGAAATCACCGTCGCGGTCGATCTTCGCCCCGTCCCCGGCGAAGTACACGTCCGGATACTGCGACCAGTAGGTCTTCTTGAACCGTTCCTCGTCGCCCCACAGGGTGCGCAGCATCGACGGCCACGGTTCCTTGATGACGAGGTAGCCGCCGTTTCCGGGTTCGACCGAATTGCCCTCGTCGTCGTAGACGTCGGCGACGATGCCGGGCAGCGGACGCATCGCCGATCCCGGCTTCGTCGCGGTCACACCCGGCAGGGGACTGATGAGGATGCTGCCGTTCTCTGTCTGCCACCAGGTGTCGACGACGGGACAGCGGTTCCCGCCGATGTGCTCGCGATACCACATCCATGCTTCGGGGTTGATCGGTTCGCCGACGCTGCCGAGCAGGCGCAGGCTGGACAGGTCGTACTGGGCGGGGATGTCGCGGCCCCATTTCATGAACGACCGGATGGCGGTGGGCGCGCAGTAGAGGATGGAGACCTTGTACTTCTGCACGATCTCCCACCACCGTCCCCGGTGCGGTGTGTCCGGGGTGCCCTCATAGAGCACCGAGGTGGCGCCATTGGCCAGCGGACCGTAGACGATGTACGAATGGCCGGTCACCCAGCCGATGTCCGCGGCTGTCCAATAGACGTCCGTCTCCGGTTTGATGTCGAATACCGCCCAATGGGTGAACGAGGTCCCGACGAGGTAGCCGCCCGTGGTGTGCATGATGCCCTTGGGCTTTCCGGTCGTTCCCGAGGAGTACATGATGTAGAGCGGATGCTCGGAATCGAAGGCCTCCGGAGTGTGTGTCTCCGGCTGCCGATCGACGACCTCGTGCCACCACAGATCACGGTCGTCATTCCACTCCACGTCCTGGCCGGTGCGACGGACGACGAGGACATTGCGCACCTCGGGGCAGTCCTCCATCGCCTCATCGACGACGGATTTGAGACCCGAGGGCCTGCCCTTGCGATAGCCGCCGTCGGCAGTGATGACGAACTCGACTCCGCAGTCCTTGACGCGGTCGGCGATCGCCGAAGCGGAGAAGCCGCCGAAGATGACCGTGTGCGGGGCGCCGAGGCGGGCGCAGGCGAGCATGGCAAACACCGTCTCGGGGATCATCGGCATGTAGATGGCGACGCGGTCGCCGGTCTTGACCCCGAGTTCGGTGAGGGCGTTCGCGGTCTTCGAGACCTCGCGCAGAAGATCGGAGTACGTGATGGTGCGGGTGTCGCCCGATTCGCCTTCGAAGTAGTAGGCCACGCGATCGCCGAGGCCGTTCTCGACATGGCGGTCGACGCAGTTGTAGGAGGCGTTGAGCCTGCCGCCGGTGAACCACTTCGCGAAGGGCTTCTCCGACCAGTCGAGGACCGTGTCGAAGGGCGTCTCCCAGCTGATGCGCTGTGCCTGCTCCTCCCAATAGCCGATGCGGTCGGCTGCGGCCTTGTCGTACTCGTCGGCTTTCGCATTCGCATTCTCGGCGAAGTCCGCTGGGGGTGGGAAAGCCCTGTCCTCGTGGCTGAGTTCCTGAATCGTCGGATTGTTCGTCATCGTGCTCTCCTTTCACCCTGCACCACCACGACGTGGGCGGGTCATCGAACTCATCTTCAACCTACTCCAGTTGATTTGGATTTCAAGAGGTGCGGGCAGACGCGAAGAAGCCCCGTTTCCCAGTCCAAGACTGGGAAACGGGGCTTCCGTGTGGTGGCTCCGACCGGCGTCGATCCGGTGACCTTTCGATTTTCAGTCGAACGCTCTACCAACTGAGCTACAGAGCCGAGCCGCCGGCATACTCATCAAGTATGCCGAGAGAAACAAAGGCTCTTCCGAAGAAGAGCCTTATGCTCCGCGACCCTGACGGGACTCGAACCCGCGACCTCCGCCGTGACAGGGCGGCGCGCTAACCAACTGCGCCACAGGGCCTTGCTGTTGCGATGGAAGACCTTACGATCTTACACCGTACCCCCAACGGGATTCGAACCCGTGTCGCCGCCGTGAAAGGGCGGTGTCCTAGGCCTCTAGACGATGGGGGCCCAGGTTGTCCTCGGATTCCCCGTGGGCAACGACGTTAAGCTTATCCCACCCGATTCGCGGAATGCAAAACGAAAAGGAGTGTCCTCGGTCACACGCCGAAAACGGTGGTTTCGGACGCTCCGCAGGGCCACCTCGGCGAGGGGATCGAAGTCGCTAGAGTGGGAGGCATGGAGGCCCTGAGTGATGAGGAGTTCGACGCGATCCTCGGCGAAGCCCTGGATCTGCTGCCTGCCGGGGTGACCGAACAGCTGGACAATGTCGCACTGTTCGTCGAGGACCGGCCGGAGAACGGTGATCGACACCTGCTCGGCCTCTATGACGGCACGCCGATCGGGGAGCGGGGGATCGCCGGGTTCGAGATGCCCGACAATATCTTCATCTATCGTGACAACCTCATCGACTTCGCCGAGGATCGGGACCACCTGCGGGAAGAGATCGTCATCACCATCGTCCACGAGATCGCCCATTTCTATGGGCTCGATGATGACCGACTCCACGAACTCGGGTGGGGCTGAGCACCCCCGACCGAAGGGGTCAATGGGATTACCGGCGGGTCACTTGACGTCACGGGAATTGGCGTCCGTGAGCCTACTTCGCCTATTGTGGGCGGGTACCTATCAGCACCGATACAACATTCCGTCCGTATCGATGCGGGGACATGGAGTCGTGAAAGCTGCGCCTCCGGGCCCCGCTGACCTGCGGGCAGGAGGCACTACCCCCTTATGACAGTTGCATCCAAGACTTCCAGCGCGGCGACCCCGGCCGTGCGAGTGCTCAACCTGGCAGGCATCGACTACAGCCTGCGCAGCTTCGACCACGACCCCGCCACCCGCCGTTACGGATCGGAGGCCGCCGACAAACTCGGCGTCAGCTCCGACCAGGTGTTCAAGACCCTGATGATCCAGGTCGACGGGCAGCCCGTGACCGCGCTCGTCCCCGTCTCCGGTCAGCTCGACCTCAAGGCCCTGGCCTCCGCGCGCGGAGCGAAGAAGGCCCAGCTGTCCGGCGTTGCCGAGACCGAACGTCGCACCGGCTACCCCGTCGGAGGAGTCTCCCCGTTCGGACAGCGCCATGCCGTGCCGGTCGTCGTCGACCGCACCGCGCTCGACCATTCGACAGTGTTCGTCTCGGCCGGCCGTCGCGGTCTCGAGATCGAGCTCCGCCCCGAGGATCTCGTCATGCTCACGAACGCCCAGGTCGCGAAGATCGCCGCGCTCGACTGATCAGCTCTCGCTGATCCGAGCGCCGATCCCCGGCCTCACACCCATTCGACCTCACCGACCTCGGGCTCTGCCCGACCGGCGGTGAGGTCGGCGTACATCGCCACGGCATCAGCCACCTCGGCGAGGGGAACCAGGACATCGAGTCCGACCTCACCGCCGTAGTCGGCCCGCGTCGCCCACCCCCGGTTCCCGGCCGCCCGCTCCAGCGCATTGGCCTGGGCATAGTCGACGGCTGCTGACACCGGGACGCGCTCATGACGGGTGACGATCCGCGCCTCATCCACCGCCGCCGAGGTGGCCTGACCGTAAGCGCGCACGAGCCCGCCCGCACCCAGTAAGGTGCCGCCAAAATACCGGGTGACGACGGCGACGACGAAGGTCAGATCATGACCGGTGACGACATCGAGGATCGGAGCGCCCGCGGTGCCGGCCGGTTCGCCGTCATCGCTGAAGCGCTGAGTGCGCGAATCGGTGTCGAGAACGAACGCCGAACAATGGTGGCGGGCCTTCGGATGCTCGGCGCGCGCCTCGGCGATGACGGACCTGGCCTCGGCCTCATCCGCGGCAGGGGAGAGACGGGCGAGGAAACGGGATCTCTTGATCTCGATCTCGGCCTCGACGGGGCTGACGATGGTCCGGTAAGACATGCTCGTCACTGTAGTCGAATGTGTTCTACGATGAGCCCACGGGCGCGGATTCCGCGCTCATCCCCGGTACTTCAGTGAAAGGGTGACAACGGTGGACCACCTCAGCGACGCCGATCTGGCAGCTCTCAAAGACGAATCCGCCCGAGCTCGTGAACTCGACCGCGCGCACGTCTTCCATTCGTGGTCGGCACAGCGGCTCATCGACCCGCCGACCGTCGCCCGCGCCCAGGGGTCGACGGTCATCGACGGTGAGGGCCGGGAGTTCCTCGACTTCTCCTCGCAGCTGGTGAACACGAACATCGGCCACCAGCATCCGGCCGTCGTGGCCGCGATCAAGGACCAAGCCGATGTGCTGTGCACGATCAGCCCGGCCACCGTCAACGCAGCCCGTTCCGAAGCGGCACGCCTCATCACCGACCGCACCCCAGCCGGGCTCGATCACGTGTTCTTCACCAACGGCGGCGCCGATGCGAACGAGCACGCCATCCGCATGGCGCGACTGCACACCGGCCGGACGAAGGTGCTCTCCCGCTACCGGTCCTACCACGGTGGAACACAGACGGCCGTCAACGTCACCGGTGACCCGCGCCGGTGGGAGAACGAGACCGGAGAATCGGGCGTCGTCCACTTCTTCGGACCCTTCCTCTATCGTTCGGAATTCCACGCCACCACCGAGGCCGAAGAGACCGAACGTGCGCTGCAGCACCTGCGTCGGACCATCGAACTGGAAGGTCCGGCGACGATCGCCGCGATCATCCTCGAATCCATTCCCGGCACCGCCGGCATCATGGTGCCCAGCCCTGAGTACATGCAGGGTGTGCGGGCGCTGTGCGACGAGCACGGGATCGTGCTCATCGCCGACGAGGTGATGGCCGGATTCGGACGCTCGGGCAAGTGGTTCGCCTTCGAGCACTTCGACATCGTCCCCGATCTCATCACCTTCGCCAAGGGCGTGAACTCCGGGTATGTGCCGTTGGGCGGGGTTGTCATCAGCGACGCGATCTTCGAGACCTTCGCCGAACGCGTCTACCCCGGCGGACTGACCTACTCCGGGCATCCGCTGGCGTGCGCGGCGGCGGTCGCGACGATCAACGCGATGGCCGACGAAGGCATGATCGAACACGCCGCGCATATCGGAGAGACGATCATCGGACCCCGTCTGCGGCAGATCGCGGAGAATTCGAAGCATGTCGGCGAGGTCCGCGGCACCGGGGCGTTCTGGGCGATCGAACTCGTCTGGGACAAAGAGTCCAAGGAGCCGCTGGCCCCTTACGGCGGTGGCTCACCCGAGGTCGCTTCGGTGGTGGCGGCGCTGAAGGAACACGGCGTCATCCCGTTCAACAACTACCACCGGCTGCACGTGGTCCCACCGATCAACATCAGCGAAGAGGACCTCGAACGCGGCCTCGGAGTCTTCGAGAAGGTCCTCACCGACTTAGACTTCCCCCGCT
>NZ_JBPIZD010000033.1:0-28936 GCF_051172395.1 Brevibacterium sp. H602
GTAGTAAGAAGGGGTGGTCTTGACCCGGCGAGCTGCCTCGGCGATCATTGTTATGTTCCATTTCCGACGAAAGACGTCTCTGCTGTGAAGTGAATCCTCATACCGTGACTTGCGGGTGCCACGGGCCCGCAGCGCTTCTGCGTACACGAAATGAGGACCCTCATGCCTGCAGCAATCACTGTGTCCGAACTGGACTACCGCCTCGGCGACGATACCGAGATCTTCTCCCGACTCACTGCCACCATCCCTGCCGACCTCGTCGGACTCGTCGGCGACAACGGGATCGGCAAATCCACCTTCGCCCGCATCCTCGCCGGTCGACTGCGCGCCTCGGCAGGAACCGTCACGGGTGCCGATGGCGCCGTCTACATCGATCAGCTGCTGCCGCATTCGACGCAGCGGGTCGACGCCGCACTGGACATCGCCCCCGTCCGGCAAGCACTGGGCCGCGCCCTGTCCGGAAAAGCGACCGGGGCCGACTTCGACCTCATCGGCGACGACTGGGACATCGAAGAGCGGGCCCTGGCTGCGCTGTCCGAACTCGGTCTGCAGCTGAGTGTCAGCGACCTCGACCGGAGTCTGAGCAGCTTCTCCGGCGGGCAGGCCACGCGCATCGGACTGGCTCGAGCGGCACTGGTCGGTGACACCTGGCTGATCCTCGACGAGCCGAGCAACAACCTCGACGAGGACGGACGGGCTCTGCTGACCACGCTGCTCACCGAACGGCGCGGACCGACCCTGGTCATCTCTCACGACCGCACGCTGCTGACGCATATGACCTCGATCATCGAGATGACCGACCGACTGCGGGTCTACGGAGGGAACTTCGACGACTACGAAGCCATGGTCGCCGCGGAAGAAGAGGCGAAGCAGCAGAAGGTCACCGATGCGAAGAAGACCCACCAGATCGAGAAGCGACAGCGGATCGAGCTGGAGACGAAACTCGCTCGCAGCGAGCAGAAGGGGGCGAAGGACAAACTGAATAGGCGTCGTCCCCGGATCGCAGCAAACGCTATGGCTCACTTCGCAGAGAAGTCAGCGGCCAAACGACGCGGCGACAAAGCCGCCGACGAAGCCGCGGCCCGGGACGAACTCACCAACGCCAAGGATGCGCTGCGCCGGTCCTCAAGCGTCCGCCTCGACCTGCCGGACACCCAGGTTCACGCGACCAAACGGGTCCTCGAGATCTCCACGGCCGCCTCGGCGAAGTCCGAACGACCGCAGACGATCGTCGGTCCCGAACGGATCCGACTGACCGGACCGAACGGGGCAGGCAAGTCGACCCTGCTGGCCGCGATCCTGGCGGCTGCCAACGGCCAGGACGGCCAGAACAGCCAGGACGGACTGGACGAGGACACAGGCGACACAGCCGGGGGAGATGCAGGGGCCGAAACCGGTCCGCCGATCGCCGAACTCTTCGGCGACCTCGACATCACCGTCTCCGCACCGACGGCTCACCTCGACCAGCAGTACCGACTGCCGGGGGAGCTGACGGTGATGGAGGCGGTGCGATCAGGCAATCCGCAGCTCGACCCGCACCGCGTCCACGAGGTGCTCGCGGCCATGGGCCTGCGCGCCGGACGCACCGGCCAGATCTGTCAGACCCTGTCCGGTGGGGAGCGCTTCCGCGTCGCCCTGGCCTCAGGACTCCTCCAGGACCCGGCCCCGCAGCTGCTCATCCTCGACGAACCGGGCAACAATCTCGACCTGTCGTCGCTCGAAGCGCTGGTGACCGCTCTCGAAGGATTCGGCGGGGCCATGGTGATCGTCACCCACGACGACCGGCTCGCCGCCGAACTCTCCGTCGACACCGAATGGGACGTGCGGGAATTTCTGCGCACCGAAGTCGTTGAGGTGAACGGATGAGCCGGAACGATAGCGGGACGCCTGGCTTGCGCCGGCTTGGAATCCGAACGCGATCGAGTGAGGAGAGGCAGACGAATGTGCGATTTTGACTTGACTGGGATAATGGTTGCGTGAGTGTCATCAGCCCTGCCCCAGAAACCGCATCCCCGAAGCCCGAAACAGCCCTGCGCATCGGGCCCATCGAGCTGTCCTCGCCCGTCGTGCTCGCGCCCATGGCCGGAATCACGAACACCGCCTTCCGCCGCCTGTGCCGCGAATACGGAGCCGGCCTGTACGTGACCGAAATGGTCACCACCCGGGCCTTGGTCGAGCGCAATCCGAAGACGATGCGCATCATCCACCACGAGCCCTATGAGACTCCGCGCTCCGTCCAGCTCTACGGAGTCGACCCGGTGACCATGGGCCAAGCCGTGCGGATGCTCGTCGAGGAGGACCGCGCCGATCACATCGACCTCAACTTCGGCTGCCCCGTCCCCAAGGTCACCCGCAAGGGCGGCGGCTCCGCGCTGCCGTGGAAGCAGGACCTGTTCAAGTCCATCGTCACCACGGCCGTCACCGAGGCGGCCCGCCGGGACGTACCCGTGACCGTGAAGATGCGCAAAGGCATCGACGCCGACCACACGACCTTCCTCGACGCCGCCGAGACCGCGCGCAACGCCGGCGTCGCCGCTGTCGCGCTGCACGGCCGCACCGCGGCCGATCTCTACTCGGGGACCGCGGATTGGGACGCGATCGCCCGGCTCAAGGACCACCTCGGCGACACCGTTCCGGTGCTCGGCAACGGTGATATCTTCGCCGCCGAGGATGCCCTGGACATGATGGCCAAGACCGGCTGCGACGGCGTCGTCATCGGGCGCGGCTGCCAGGGACGGCCGTGGCTGTTCGGCGACCTCGCGAACGCGCTGAACGGCAGCGAGGAGCGCCACCGTCCCGGACTCGCCGAGGTGGCTCGTGCCGTGTACAAACACGGCGAATACCTCGTCGATCACTTCGAGGACGAATTCCTCGGCGTCCGTGACCTGCGCAAACACATCGCCTGGTACTTCAAGGGCTACCCCGTCGGGGGTGAGCTGCGCAGCCAGCTGGCCATGGTCTCCTCGCTCGAGGAACTCGCCGGACTGCTCGACCAGCTCGACAAGACCGCGCCCTACCCGGGAGAAGCCGCCGAAGGGTCCCGCGGCCGCACCACCCGGCCGAAGAAGCCGCACCTGCCCGAAGGCTGGTTGGACTCCCGCATCTTCGATCCCAGCGGGAAGTCGCTGCTGTCGGAGGCCGAACTCGACATCTCAGGAGGATGAGAATGCCCTTCGACACTCACCCACACACCACGGTGGGGACGGGGACCGTGGCGGTCTACTCGTCGTGGGACCAGGAGCGGTGGGTGAGCGAACCGGCGAAGAATCCGCGGCGCTCGGCTTTCCAGCGCGACCGAGCACGCGTCCTCCACTCCTCGGGACTGCGCCGCCTCGGCGCGAAGACCCAGGTCGTGTCCCCGGGCACGGACGATTTCGTCCGCACCCGTCTCACTCACTCCCTCGAGGTCGCCCAGGTCGGCCGCGAACTCGCCCGCTACCTCGGCTGCGATCCCGATATCGTCGACACCGCCTGCCTGTCCCACGACCTCGGTCACCCTCCTTTCGGCCACCACGGTGAGACGATCCTCGACGCCCTGTGCGCAGACATCGGCGGCTTCGAAGGCAATGCCCAGACCCTGCGTCTGGTCACCCGGATCGAACCGAAGGTCATCGCCGATGACGGTCGCCCGGCCGGCCTCAACCTCTCCCGCGCGAGCCTCGACGCTCTGACGAAGTACCCGTGGCCCCGAGCCGAAGCCACGGCCGGTCGCCGCGACTCCGGGGTTCGCAAATTCGGTGTCTACGATGACGACCGGGCTGTCTTCGACTTCTACCGCGACGGCATCGACAACGGCCAGAAATGTATCGAAGCCCAGGTCATGGACTTGGCCGACGACATCTCCTACTCCGTCCATGACGTCGAGGACGCCATCGTCGCAGGCCATCTGGACCTTGCCGAGTTCGCCGCCGATGAGCGGCGGGCCGAACTCTTCGACATCACCCGCCAATGGTACCTGCCGGACACCACCGATGCGGAGATGGACAAGGCACTCGGCCGACTGCAGGCCGCCGCCTACTGGCCCAAGGAGTCCTTCGACGGATCCCGACGCGCTCAGGCCGGCCTCAAACACATGACCAGTCAGCTCATCGGGCGCTTCGTCGGCGCCGCAGAATCCGCGACCCGTGAGGAATTCGGCTGGGAGCCCCTCGCCCGATACTCGGCCTCACTCGTCGTGCCCGAGACGACCACCGTCGAGATCGCCGTGCTCAAAGGCATGGCCACGCTGACGGTGATGGTCGCCGAGGATCGACTGCGGCTGCATGACATCCAGGCGGCGGTCATCAACGAACTCGCCGAATGGTATTCGCAGTCACCGGACAAACTCGATCCGATGTTCCGCGCCGACCACGCCGAGGCCGCCGACGACTCCGCACGACTGCGCGTCATCGTCGACCAGATCGCCTCCCTGACCGACCATTCCGCCTGGGCCCTGTACCACCGCCTCAACGCCGGAGCGGAGGATCGGCTCTAGACCATGGCCGGACTCATCAAACGCGAGGACATCGACGAACTGCGCAGCCGCACCCGCATCGACGAGGTGATCGGGGAATTCGTCACCCTCAAGACTGCGGGCATCGGATCGCTGAAGGGACTGTGCCCGTTCCACGACGAGAAGACCCCGTCATTCACGGTCCGCCCCCAGGTCGGGATGTACCACTGCTTCGGCTGCGGAGAGTCCGGAGACGTGTTCACCTTCCTGCAGAAGGTCGAGCAGCTCAGCTTCGTCGAAGCCGTCGAGACGTTGGCCGGCAAGGCCGGAATGCACCTGCGCTACGAGGACGGGAAAGGGCCGGACCGAGAGCAGGCCAGCCGCAGGCAGCGGCTGCTGGAGATGCACGAGGTTGCGGGGCGCTTCTTCGCCCAGGCTCTCGAGTCCGAGGCCGGGCAGATCGGCCGCGAGTTCCTGTCCGGCCGCGGCTTCCCCGCCGAGTCGAGCCGGGAGTTCGGCATCGGGTTCGCCCCGAAATCCTGGGATGCCCTGACGAGCCATCTGCGCAAGGCCGGATTCACCGATGAGGAGATCCTCGCCGGCGGCTTGGCCAGCGAGGGCGGTCGTGGAATCTACGACCGATTCCGCGGTCGGGTGATCTGGCCGATCAAGGACATGACGTCCCGGACCATCGGCTTCGGCGCCCGCCGACTCTATGACGACGACAAAGGTCCGAAGTACCTCAACACTCCCGAGACCGCTCTCTATCACAAGAATCAGGTCCTCTACGGACTCGACCTGGCGAAGAAGTCCATCGCGAAGACCAAGCGCGTCGTCGTCGTCGAGGGCTACACCGACGTCATGGCCGCCCACCTCGCCGGAGTCGACCAGGCTGTGGCCACCTGCGGCACGGCCTTCGGCGCCGAACACGTGAAGATCATCCGTCGTCTCCTCGGCGACGACCCGACCGGACAGGTGATCTTCACCTTCGACGGCGACGCCGCCGGTCAGAAGGCTGCGCTCAAGGCCTTCGAATTCGAGAACCTGTTCACCGCCCAGACCTTCGTCGCCGTCGAACCCGATGGCCTCGACCCCTGTGACCTGCGCATGCAGAAGGGCGACGCGGCCCTGCGCGAACTCATCGACGGCTGCAAGCCGCTCTTCGAGTTCGTCATCACCACCGCGATCTCCCGCTTCGACCTCGACACCGTCGAAGGACGGATCTCCGCGGTCCGCTCTGCTGCCGAGGTGCTCACCGACATCCGCGACCGCAACAGCCTCTCCCACTACTACCGGTTCGTCGCCGGACGCATCGGCGTCGATATCGACGAGGTGGAGGCCGCGGTCCGCACCGCCGCCCGCCAACCGAAGCAGAACCGTCAGCCCGCCGAGGCGCCCGCCCGCCAGTCGTCGTATCGCGACGGCCCACCGCCGGCACCGAGCGCACCCGCACCCTCGACCGCGGCGGCGCCCGGTCCGGGCCACGGACCTGATTCGGGGCAGGGGACCGGTCCCAGAACCGAGCCGGGGACGGCCCCGTCCGGGGGTACACGCGGGCCCGCTCCCGCCTCGGCGGGGGAAGTCTCCGATGAACGCAGCATCGAATACGTCTACGACGAACGCCCCGACGTCTCGAACCTCTCGGCCCCGATCAGCCCTGCCCGGCTGAAGACGGAGAAGGGGGCTCTCATGGTCGCCCTCCAGCATCCGGAGGTGGTCAATGCGAAGCTCTTCGACTCTCTGTCCGCGAAGGCCTTCGAACACCCCGGATACCGGCGGATCCAAGAGGCGATCAAACGGGCCGGAGGACTGGGTGCGGCCGGCACGGCTCAGTCGAAATGGGCCGAACGCGTCCTCGACGCTGCTGCCGAGGACCTCAAGCCCTATGTGGCACAGCTGCTCGTGACCCCGCTGCCGGTCATCGAGGGAGACGGGATCGATCGGTTCGCCCGCGGGATCGTCGCCCGCCTCTTCGACTACGATCTCGAACGCATCGCCAAGGAACTCCACTCTCGTCTCCAGCGCCAGGACACCTCCGATGGAGCGGGTCAGGCAGCACTGCTCGGTCAGCTGCAGACCCTCGAACAGCACCGGGCACGGCTGAAGATGCTCATGTAGAAGACTGCGCACAGTGAAATAGTGCACAATTGCAGATTTGCAGTTGGTGAAAGTTTGCATGTGATGCAAAATGTACCTATGCCCGCTGAAGAATCCCTGCGCTCGAAAAAGGCGCGACTGACTCGCAACGCCCTCCACGAGGCGGCGATCACTCGTGTGCTCGAAGACGGCTTGGCCTGTGCCACCGTGGCGACGATCGCCGCCGACGCCGGGGTGTCCACTCGCACCTTCTTCAACTACTTCGAGACGAAGGAGGACGCGATCGTCGGCCTCGGAGCCGATGTCCGCGTCGATGAGAGCATCGCCTACGACTATGTCCACAGCCCTGCCGGACTCGACTCGCTGGCCGAGGACACGGCGCGCTTCGTCCGCGAAGCGCTGCTCGTCGGCTCCGTCGACCCCGAACTTCCGGCTCGGCGCCGGCGCCTCTTCGCTCTCTACCCGGAACTCGTGAGCAAGAGCTTCGACCGGGCAGAAGAACTCGAAGAGATCGTCACCGGGCACGTGCTCGACCGACTGCGCCACCTCGGCCAGGAGTTCTCCTCCGAAGACTCCGCCTGGCGCAGCGCACGAATGCTCACCCAACTCTGCCGGGTCCCGCTCAACCACGCGGGACAGGTGATCAAAGCCGATCCCGAGGCGGTCGAGGACAAAGGCGGAACCCAAGCGATCTTCGAAGACTCCCTGAGCCTGTTCCGCAAGGTTCTGGACCGACTGCCATGACGAAAGCTGTGATGAGAAGCAACCACGAAACCGATGAGACGACGATGACGGCAACCACCTCGAAGAACTCCGCTCCTGCGGGACCCGACGCACAGACAGAGCCGATGGCCACCTCGGCGATCATTCTGCTCTTCGTGGGCCTGATGATCGCGATGTTCATGTTCTCGCTCAACCAGACGGTTCTGGCCACCGCACTGCCGACGATCGTCGGCGAACTCGACGGCGTCGACCAGATGCTGTGGGTCTCCACCGCATTCATGCTCGCCTCGACGATCATGATGCCCGTCTACGGCAAGGTCGGCGACCTGTTCGGACGCAAGCCGCTGTTCATGTTCGCCATCTGCTGCTTCCTGCTCGGCTCGGTATTCGCCCTCATCGCGAATGAGATGTCGACGCTGATCTTCGGTCGCGTGCTCCAGGGCATCGGCGGCGGCGGAATGATGATCCTCTCGCAGTCGATCATCGCCTCCGTCGTCCCCGCCCGCGAACGCGGCAAGTACATGGGCATCATGGGCTCCGCCTTCGCCGTGTCGTCCGTGGCCGGACCGCTGATCGGCGGCTGGCTGACCGAGGGACCCGGCTGGCGCTGGGCCTTCGCCATCAACTTCCCGTTGGGCATCATCGCCCTCATCGCCGCCGCCGTGTTCCTCAAGGTGCCCGAGCACACCAAGGGTGCAGGCCCTCGTCCGAAGATCGACGTCATCGGCATGGCGCTCATCTCGATCGTCACCTCCTGCATTGTGCTCACCTCCGCCTGGGGCGGACACGACTACGAATGGGGATCCTGGCAGATCAACGGCCTCATCGTCACCGGCGTGATCGCCGCAGTCGCCTTCGTCTTCGTCGAGCTCAAGGTCAGCGAACCGGTCATCCCGATGCACCTGTTCACCAACCGCGACTTCCTGCTGTGCACGATCGCCGGTCTCTTCGTCGGCATCGGCATGTTCGGTGTGCTCTCCTATATGCCGACCTACCTGCAGATGGTCCACGGGATCGATGCCACCGTCGCCGGTCTGATGATGGTGCCGATGATGGGCACCATGCTCGTGTCCTCGACGCTCGTCGGGTTCATCGTCTCCCGCACCGGCAAGTACAAGAAGTACCCGCTGACGGGCATCCTCATCATGGCCGCCTCGCTCGTCCTGCTGTCCCAGCTGAAGGCAGAGAGCTCGGCCTGGGAGACCATCGGCTGCCTGGCGCTGCTCGGACTCGGCCTGGGCCTGAGCATGCAGACTCTCGTCCTCGTCGTCCAGAACGCCTTCCCGGTGTCCATGGTCGGCACCGCGACCGCGTCGAACAACTACTTCCGCCAGGTCGGTGCCACCCTCGGTATGGCCTTCATCGGATCCGTGTTCACCCAGCGCCTCATGGACAACATCAAATCCGGAATCACCGAGATCGCGAAGGCGGCCCCACACGGCCACATGCCCAAGGTCTCCTCGACGGGGCTGACCCCGGAGATCGTGTCGAAGCTGCCGGAGCCGATGCACTCGCTCATCATCACCTCCTACAACGTCGCCCTCGTGCCCCTGTTCCTGTGGGTGGCTCCGCTGGCCGTCCTCGGTTTCGTCTTCCTCTGCTTCCTGCCGAACACTCCGCTGGCACAGACCCTGAAGAACGAACCGGCGAAGCGCGAGAGCCTCGACGTCGAAGCCGAGCGCGCGGGTGTCGTGTCCGCGCCGGTTTCCACCCCGGCAGAGACTTCATCAGTTAGTGTGGCAGAAAGCCCACTGTCCAAGGAGCCGAGGAATGACGGTACTGACCATACTCAACTCACCCGGGACCGAGATCCCCGCACTGATCACTGATCTGGGGGAGCGGGACGGGATCGAACTGCGCATCGCCGAGGCATCGACCCTGTCCCAGGCGCTGCCCGGCACCGATGTGCTGCTGATGTGGGATTTCTTCTCCACCGCGCTCAAGGATGCCTATGGCAGCGCCGACAGGCTCGAGTGGGTCCATGCCGCCGCGGCGGGCGTGGACTCTCTCCTCTTCGATGAGCTCGTCGATTCACCGGTGACCGTGACGAACGCCCGCGGGATCTTCGACCGCCCGATTGCCGAGTTCGTCCTCAGCTACATCCTCATGCACGCGAAGAGCTCGATCGGCTCGCTCGACGACCAAGCCGCGAAGAAGTGGAACCGCCGGTCGACGCGCGATATCGCCGGCACCAAGGCTCTCATCGTCGGCACCGGAGCGATCGGCCGGGGCATCGCACGCCTGCTGAAGGCCGTCGACATCGACGTCACCGGAGCCGGATCGCGCGCCCGCAGCGGCGACGCCGACTTCGGTGAGGTCATCGACTCCGCCACCCTGCCCGAGCACGTGGCCGGGTTCGACTGGGTCATCGACATCGCACCGCTGACGGGGAAGACGGAGAGGCTCATCGGCGCCGAGGCGTTCGCCGCCATGGACGACACCGCCGTGTTCATCAATGTCGGGCGTGGAGACACCGTCGACACCGACGCACTCGTCACCGCGCTGCGCGACGGGCAGATCGGCGGGGCCGGACTCGACGTCTTCGACGAAGAGCCGCTGCCCGCAGGCCATCCTCTGTGGTCGATGGACAATGTGATCATCACCCCGCATATGAGCGGTGATACCGACGGGTGGAGAATGCGACTGGCCGAGCAGTTCCACGCCCTGTTCGAACAGTATCTGGCCGGGGAGCAGTTCCCGCACACCGTGGACAAGCAGCTCGGGTACGTGCGGTGAGCCAGGCCGACGACCCCGCGGCACAGAGGGTCTTCCTGGCCAGGGTGATCGCCGAACTCATCGCCGTGCGCCGTGCCCGTCTGCTGAGCATGCTGGTGCTTGCCTTGGCGATGCTCGTCGCCGGACTCGGGGCCGCCCTCCAAGCCCAAGGCGATCGCATCGATGCGGTGCTGCTGTTCTCGGCGTTCAGCCTCATCATGATCGGCATCGTCTGCGCGCTGGGCGCGATCATCGCCTGGACGCGGATCAACCGGGACGTGCTCGACTCGATCGCTGCGTCGCGACCGGCCCGTGCCAAGGCGCCGCGGACGCGGAACGCCGGACTCGCCGTCGCAGTCGGCTTCGCCATCGTCGGGATCCTGTTCGGCATGCTGCTGTGGGCCGAGACTCCGATCCTGGCCGGCGCCGTCGTCATCGCCTGCCTGCTGCTGGCCTGCCTGGGTCCCATCTGGGCGAATGAGCTGGCGAATGCCGATGACCGACTCGCCGTCATCCTCGACAGCGACGACGATCTGGCGGAGCGATTCGCCACCTTCACCCCGATCTGGCTGCATGAGGCCATGGAGTCCGACGCCGCGAAGTAGGCAGAACACCTCGTTGCCGGCAGAACCTCCCGTTCCTACGGGAGGTTCTGTCATTTTCGAGAGATTTCGGCGGGAGGTGTAGGGCGTGGCACTGCCAGTGAATGACGAAAGCGCCCGGAGTCGGAAGACTCCGGGCGCCTGTCTCAGCCGGTCACCGAACGCTCATCCGAACGGTTCGGTGGGCCGCCTCGGCGATATCAGGGAAAGGCCGGAACGTCGACGTCGGCCATCTTGGCCACGCAGCGCACGACCTGGCAGGAGTAGCCGAACTCGTTGTCGTACCAGACGTAGACGACGACGCGGTCCTCATCGACGATCGTGGCCAGACCGTCGACGACACCGGCCCGCTTGGAGCCGACGAGGTCGGTGGACACGAGCTCGGGAGAGGTGACGTAGTCGACCTGGTTGCGCAGCGGCGAATGCATCGACACTTCGCGCAGGAAGGTGTTGAGCTCGTCGACGGTGGTGGCGTTGTCCAGGTTGAGGTTGAGGATCGCCATGGACACGTTCGGGGTGGGGACGCGGATCGCGTTGCCCGAAAGCTTCCCGGCCAGCTCAGGCAGAGCCTTGGCCACGGCCTTGGCGGCACCGGTCTCGGTGAGGACCATGTTGAGGCCGGCTGCACGGCCGCGGCGGGAGCCCTTGTGGAAGTTGTCGATGAGGTTCTGGTCGTTGGTGAACGAGTGGACTGTCTCGACGTGGCCGTTGCGGACACCGAACTTGTCGTTGATGGCCTTGAGCACCGGGGTGATCGCGTTCGTCGTGCAGGATGCGGCCGAGACGATGGTGTCCGTGTCGAGGATCGCGTCGTCGTTGACTCCGAAGACGATGTTCTTCACATCGCCCTTGCCGGGAGCCGTGAGCAGGACCTTCGACGCACCGGGGCAGGCGAGGTGCTTGGACAGGCCCTCTTCGTCGCGCCACTTTCCGGTGTTGTCGACGATGATGGCGTCGTCGATTCCGTAGGCGGTGTAGTCGACCTCCGAGGGGTCATTCGAGTAGATGACCTGGATGAGGGTGCCGTTGGCCTGGATGGTGCTGTTCTCTTCGTCGACGACGATGCTGCCGTCGAACGCGCCGTGCACCGAGTCGCGGCGCAGCAGGGAGGCGCGCTTGACGATGTCGTTCTCCCCATTGCGGCGCACCACGATCGCACGCAGACGCATACCGGTTCCACCGGCGCGATCGATGAGGATGCGGGCGAGCAGGCGGCCGATGCGACCGAAGCCGTAGAGGACGACGTCGCGGACCTCGCCCTTGCCGGACTGCGACTGAACGACCTCGGCGAGCTCGGCGGCGAGGAAGGCGTCGACATCGGCGTTCGGGTCATCGAGCTTCTCGATGAGGCGGCCCAGATCGATGCGGGCCGGTGCCAGGTTGAGTCCCGACAGCGCCTTGACGATGCGGTGGGTGATCTGGATGTCGAGCTCTTCGCCGAGGAAGTGGCGAGCGTAGCGGTGCGCCTTGATCATGCCGGTCACCGACTTGTTCAGCAGCGACCGCCCGAACAGGGTCAGCAGAACGTCGTTCTCACGGTACAGGCGTCCGACTAGCGGAATGAGTTCTTCGGCGGCGGTCTGCTTCTTCGCCCAATCGTCCAGGCGAGCAGTCGTAGCGTCAGTCAAAGGTCGTGTCCCCTCGGTCAGTGATAACGGATGCGCCAACAGTCTACCGTCTCGCCTATTCGCGATCCGACCGGCGTTCCTCGAACCGTTTGAAGCCCAGCAGGGTCAACGCCACGATTCCCGCACCGGTGATGAGCGCTCCGAGGCTCTGCGCCTGCACCTTCGGTTCGACGAACCGGTACTCCTGTTCCTCTTCACGAGGCCGAGGTGGTTTCGCCGTGCCGATCCACGCGGCGATGAACAGGATGATGCGGGCGAAGACGTTGAGCGTGAGCATGATCGCGATGATCGATCCGAACACACCGGCGGCCTTGTTTCCGGAGAAGAGATTGACGAGCACCGTGGAGAAATTGATGAGGATGAGGAACGCGGTTGCGCCGATGAGCGAGCCGCGGTTCTTCGCCTGTTTGTCGACCGGCTTCTCCGGCAGCATCGTGAACAGGAACCAGAAGATCAGCCAGGCGGCCCCGAACGTCAGGATGACCGGAACGATGAACAGCAGGCTCGCGGCGAAGCCGGAGAGTCCGAGCAGATCGGCGATGATCGAGCGCAGGCCGGTGCCGACGACGGTGAGCGCCACGGCCAGCAGCAGGCCGATGATAAGTCCGATGAGAGTGACGACATTGCTGAGGACCTTGGCTACGAAGGACTTCTCCGGAACGGCATCGTCGAAGTCGTCGTGCAGCTGTGCCCGCACCGCGGCACCGAGGTTGCCGATGAATCCCTGCCCCGTGTAGAGACCGGTGAGAATACCGATCATTCCGACTGCCTGCCACTGCAGCAGGTAGCTTTCGAGCTGCTCAGTCAGTGTCTCGTTGCCTGCCGTGAAAGCTTCGATCTGCTTGGTGACTTCGGGCAGGAGTTCGGGGCGGGCGACGTCGAGGACGAAGCCGATGCTCGCCAAGCTGACCATGGCAATGGGCATGACCGCGAGGACGAGGAAGTAGGTGATCGCGGCACCGAACTGATTTCCCAGACGCTGTCCGAAACGCTGGACGGCGCGCATGAGGTGGGCGGGCCCGGGCTTGTTGACGGCATTGTGTCCGACCTCAGCGACGGTGTTGCGCGAGGCCAGTACTTTGGCAGGTGCCACGTGTATGCTCCTTCGATGCGTTTCAGCAAGGTGCGTTCGTATTCCGGTCCGAGGTGTTCGTTTCCACACTAGCCGCTGTGAGCGTACTGTGAGCGGCAGGCCGCGCCCTTATCTAGACTTTTGACCATGCTGTTCACTGATTCGCACGCTTCAGCCGCCGATTCCGCGCCCGCTGCCACCGACGCTCTCTCCGCCGGCGTGCCTGGAGCCGGCTTGCCTGCCGGCGGAGTCCCTGCCGATGTCCTCGCCGCCGGCGGCAGCGCTGCGGACAATCTCAGCGGGTTCTCGGCCTGGACCGTGACGATCATGGAGACCCTGGGGCCGGCCGGTGTCGGGTTCATGGTCTTCCTCGACAACATCTTCCCGCCCATCCCCAGTGAGCTCGTTCTGCCTCTGGCCGGATTCACCTCCAGCCAGGGGCAGATGAACATCGTGGCCGCGATCGTCTTCGCCACGATCGGCTCGGTCGTCGGCGCGGTTCTGCTGTGGGCGCTGGGCAAGTGGATCGGCATCGAACGCATCGCCCGAATCGCGGTGAAGATGCCTTTGGTCGACGTCGACGATGTGCACAAGACCGTCGACTGGTTCGACAAGCACGGGGACAAGGCGGTGTTCTTCGGGCGGATGATCCCGATCTTCCGGTCGCTCATCTCCATCCCCGCCGGCATGCGGGACATGCGGCTGATCAAGTTCCTGCTGCTGACCACGGCCGGCAGCACGATCTGGAACACGATCCTCATCGTCGCAGGCTTCACCCTCGGCGAGAACTGGTCGGTCGTCGAGACCTACGCAGGCTACTTCCAGAACGTCGTCATCGTCGCCGTCGTCGTCTTCGTCATCGCGTGGATCGTGCTCAAGGTCCGCAAACAGCGCAGGAAGGAGGCCGCCGGACTCGATACGACGGAGAACGACCATATCGCGCCCGGCGAATTCGACGCCTGATGAGCCAGTTCGACTCCTGAGATCGAACCGCCTCGCCCGCGCGCCCGCGCGCCGGCCGCGCCCGAAGACCAGCAGGCCCCGGGCGAGCAGTTCATCCGAGCATCAGCTCACCCAAGCCGCCGCGGTATGCGCGGGTGCAACCTCTTCGCCGGGCTTGACCGGTCCGGGAGCGGTGCCGTCGCCGAAGGGGGATCCGCCGAACTTCCGGTCGCGACCGTGATCGCTGAGCCAACCCGAGAGGTCGGGGCCTTTCGGGACGATCTGCGTCGGGTTCACATCCTGGTGGACGATGTAGTAGTGCTGTTTGATCTGCACGAAGTCGACGGTGTCACCGAAGCCCGGCGTCTGGTACAGGTCACGGGCGTAGCCCCACAGATTCTCGAACGCCGTGAGAGGCTGCCGGTTGCACTTGAAATGACCGAAGTAGACGGGGTCGAAGCGCACGAGTGTCGTGAACAGTCGCACGTCCGCCTCGGTGATGGTCTCTCCCATGAGGAACCGTGACCGGCTGAGCCGATCCTCGATCGTGTCCAGAGCGGTGAACAGCCGATCGAATGCGGCATCGTAGGAGTCCTGGGACCCGGCGAATCCGCAGCGGTAGACGCCGTTGTTGATCTCCGTGTAGATCAGCCGCATCACCTTCTCCATCTCCTGCCGGGATTCTTCGGGCCAGAGATTCGGTGCTCCCTCACGGTGATAGTCGGTCCACTGAGTGGAGAAGTCCTCCGTGATCTGCGGGAAGTCGTTGGTGACGACGACGCCGGTGGGCACATCGACGACGGCCGGCACGGTGATTCCGCGCGGATAGTCCGGGTAGCGGGCGAAGAACGCCTGCTGCAGCCGTTCGATGCCGAGCACCGGATCCACCCCGCCCGGGTCGAGGTCGAACGTCCACGATCGCGCATCATGGGTGGGGCCGGGCATGCCGAGGGAGATGACGTCCTCGAGGCCGAGGAGGCGACGGACGATGATCGTCCGGTTCGCCCAGGGGCAGGCGCGGGCGGCGACGAGGCGATACCGACCCGGTTCGACGGGCCACTGAGCGTTCGGATCATTGAGGATGCGATCGTCGATGTAGTTCGTATCGCGGTTGTATTCCGCGCCTTCGGTCACGTAGCTGGGAGTGTGATCGGTGGTCTCGGACATGGCGCTGCCTCCAGTGAGATCGATGAGTTCGACTTCTGCGCTCAAGCTTACGACGCTGAGGCAAGCCCTCGCCGAGGCGGCCCGCCGTCACCGTTGCCGTGCCCTCCCGATCGGGAGGAGTCCGCCCACCGTCCCCGAGGCGGGACGACGACGGCCCGGGACGGACCGTTCGAGTCCGTGCCCGGGCCGTACCCCGCAGGCTGAGTTCAGCGACTGTGCCGCGGTCGACAGCGATGGTGCCTCGGTCGACAGCGGCTGTGCGTCAGCCGGCGTAGAGCGCGTCGATCTCGGCGGCGAAGTCCTTGTTGATGAGGTGGCGCTTGACCGACTGCTTGGCGGAGAGGTAGCCGTTCTCCTCGCTGAGTTCGATCGGCAGGATTGTGAACTTCTTGACCCCTTCGGCGCGTGAGACGGTCTTGTTCATCTGTTCGACGGCCTTGGCCACTTCGGCCTGGATCGCATCGTCCTCGGCGGCTTCGCGCAGATCCATCTGGGGCAGATCATGGTTCTTCAGCCAGCCCGGCAGCATCTCCGAATCGAGGAAGATCAGCGCCGAGACGAATTTGCGGTTCTCGCCGACGAGCACCGGCTGGCCGATGATCGGGTGGCGACGCAGCACGTCCTCGAGCGGAGCCGGGGCGACGTTCTTGCCGCTGGAGGTCACGATGATCTCCTTCTTGCGGCCGTTGATCGTGAGGTAGCCGTCGTCATCGAGGGAGCCGAGGTCACCGGTGCCGAACCAGCCGTCGTGGAACTCCTTGGCCGTGGCCTCCGGATTGTTCCAGTACTCGCGGAAGACCGGCACGCCCTTGGCCAGGATCTCACCGTCGGGAGCGATCGCCACCGAGGCGCCCGGCAGCGGCACGCCCACGGTTCCGATCTTCGACTTCTCCGGAATGTTGACGGTGATCGGGGCCGTGGTCTCGGTGAGTCCGTAGCCTTCGAGGACGATGATTCCCAGTCCGCGGAAGAAGTGTCCGAGGTGCGAGCCGAGTGCGCCGCCGCCGGAGACCGCATGGGTGACGTTGTCGCCCATGACTGCGCGCAGCTTCGAATAGACGAGCTTGTCGAACAGGGCATGTTGGAGCTTGAGGCCGGTCGGCACCTTGCCGGTGTCGAGTGCCTTCGAATAGGCGACGGCGACCTGCTCGGCGCGGCGGAAGATCTTCTCCTTGCCGCCTGCCTGAGCGGTCGCCAGCGCGGAATTGAAGACCTTCTCGAAGACTCGGGGCACACCGAGGATGAACGAGGGACGGAAGCTGCCCATGGCGTCGGTGAGCTTCGTCAGATCGGATTGGTGGGCCAGCAGAGCGCCGTTGCTGATGGCCAGGACCTCGATGAATCGGGCGAAGACGTGAGCCTGCGGCAGGAACAGCAGGCAGCGCATATTCGTGTCGAGAACGCTGGGGATCTGGTGGCGAGCGGCTTGGGCGGTCTGCACGAAGTTCGCGTGGGTGAGCACACAGCCCTTGGGCTTTCCGGTGGTGCCGGAGGTGTAGATGATCGTCGCCACGGAATCGGAGCCGACCTGTGAGCGAGCGGCTTCGAGCTCTTCATCGGTGACGGCCTTGCCGGCTTCGGTGAGATCGGCGAAAGCGCCTTCGTCCCAGACCCGCAGGGCCGGCTCTTCCCGTCCGGCGGTCTCGGCCGCCGCCCGCACCCGATCGGCATGCTCGCGTGATGCGACGAGCCCACGAGTGACATCGGCGTCGGTGAGCATCCAGCTGAGCTGGCTCCCCGAAGAGGTGTCGTAGAACGGCACGGAGATTCCGCCGGCGTACCAGATGGCATAGTCGCTGAGCGTCCACTCATACGAGGTGGGGCCGAAGATCGCGATCCGGTCACCGACTCCCACGCCCAAGGCGATGAGCCCCTTCGCGGCCGCCTTGACCTCTGCGAGGAATTCGGCCGCGGTCAGTTCGTTCCAACCGTCTCCGTCGGGCTTGGCGACCAGAGGGCGGCTGGGGTTATCAGCGACTGTGCTGAGGAAGATATCGGTGGTCGACGAGGCGGTATCGACCTCGAAACCGACGACGGGTGTTGACGACTGCGGCATGGTCGTTGAGCTCATGACTCTCCTTCGAGGACGTAAGTTACTGCTCGGTTATCTTACAGTTCGGCCGGGTCTCAGTGAAATCGATCACGTTTGCCGAGATAACCGGCGTCCGCTGACCTGTGAGCAGTCTAACCAAGTCGAATCAAGGGGCGTTCAGAGTACGATGGTCAGAACCCGCTCACGTCTGTTCAGCGAAGGAAGGTAATGACGACGAACCCTGAGGAGACCGGTTTCCGCTATGACGCGGCGCTGGCCGAGAAGATCGAGAAGTCGTGGCAGCGCACTTGGGAGGAATCGGGCACGTTCCACACCCCGAACCCCACCGGAGACCTCGGCGAGCTTGACTCCCAGGATGCTTCGTCGCCCTACGGTCCGCCGGCCGACCTCAGCGAGCGCGAGTCCCTGTACATCATGGACATGTTCCCGTACCCCTCCGGTGTGGGACTGCACGTCGGCCACCCGCTGGGCTACCTCGGCACCGACGTCTACGGCCGCTATCAGCGGATGCGCGGACACAATGTCATGCACGCCCTGTCCTACGACGCCTTCGGACTGCCCGCCGATCTCTACGCGGTGCAGACCGGTCAGCACCCGCGCATCACCACCGATGCCAACATCGCGAACATGACCGAGCAGCTGCGTCGCCTGGGGCTGGCCCATGACGTGCGCCGTCGCTTCGCCACGACAGACGACGAATTCGTCAGATGGACGCAGTGGATCTTCCTGCAGATCTTCAACTCCTGGTACGACACCGAGGCGACCACCCCCGATGGTGAAGCCAAGGGCGCGGCTCGTCCGATCGACACGCTCATCGAGCAGTTCGCCTCGGGTGCGCGCCCCACACCCGACGGTCGCGCCTGGTCGGAGCTGAGCCCGGCGGAGCGCGAGAACGTCCTGCAGGGCTACCGCCTCGCCTACGTCTCCGAATCCCCGGTCAACTGGTGCCCCGGACTGGGCACCGTGCTGGCCAATGAAGAGGTCACCGCCGAGGGGCTGTCCGAGCGCGGAAACTACCCGGTATTCACCCGCCGTCTGCGCCAGTGGAACATGCGCATCACCGCCTACGCCGACCGCCTCATCGACGACCTTGACGTACTGGACTGGCCGCATGCGATCCATGCGATGCAGGTCAATTGGATCGGCCGGTCGAAGGGCGCCCTGCTGCGCCTGCCCATCGCCGGTGACGATGCGTCCGACATCGAGGTCTACACCACCCGCCCGGACACCCTGTTCGGCGCCACCTACCTCGTCCTCAGCCCCGAACACCCGCAGGTCGCCGACCTGACCGCTGAGTCCTGGGATGAGTCCACCCCCGAGTCCTGGCGCGGGGGAGAGGCAACCCCCGCCGAGGCGATCGCCGCCTACCAGCGCGCCGCTGCGGCCAAGACCGACGCCGACCGGCAGCAGAGCCGGGAGAAGACCGGCATCTTCACCGGCTCCTATGCGCTCAACCCGGCCACCGGGGCACAGGTTCCGATCTTCATCGCCGACTATGTGCTCATGGGCTACGGCACCGGAGCGATCATGGCCGTGCCGGCCGAAGACGCCCGTGACTGGGACTTCGCAAAGGTGTTTGGACTGCCCTATATCCGCACCGTGCAGCCTCCCGCCGACCACGACGAGGACGCGCCCTTCACCGGCACCGGCGTGATGATCAACTCGGCCAATGGCGAGATCGACATCAACGGCCTCGAGATCGACGCGGCGAAGGCCCGGGTGACCGAATGGCTGAAGGACAAGGGACTGGCCACCGAGTCCACCCAGTACCGCCTGCGCGACTGGCTGTTCTCGCGCCAGCGATACTGGGGCGAACCGTTCCCGATCGTCTACGACGAGAACGGAACCCCGATCGCTCTGCCTGACGAGATGCTACCCGTCCAGCTGCCCGAAGTCGACGATTTCGCACCGCGGACCTACGCGCCCGACGATGCCGACAGCCGTCCCGAACCGGCGCTGAGCCGGAACCAGGAATGGACGAGCATCGAACTCGACCTCGGCGACGGTCCGAAGACCTACCAGCGTGAGACGAACACGATGCCCAACTGGGCCGGATCCTCGTGGTACCAGCTGCGCTACGCGGACCCGCACAACGACGACCGCCTCGTCGACCCCGCCAACGAGAAGTACTGGCTGGGACCGCGGGCCTCGAAGCCGCGCGGCGGCGCCGACCTCTACGTCGGCGGGCAGGAGCACGCTGTGCTCCACCTGCTCTATGCCCGCTTCTGGCACAAGATCCTCTTCGACCTCGGGCACATCTCCTCGTCCGAGCCGTTCCACCGCTTAGTCAACCAGGGATACATCCAGGCCTATGCGTACACCGATTCCCGCGGTGTCTACGTCCCCGCCGCCGAGGTGGAGGAGAGGACCGAATCGAACGGTGAGCTGACGTTCTGGTACGACGGCGAACAGGTCAATCGGGAGTACGGAAAGATCGGCAAATCGCTGAAGAACTCCGTCATGCCCGACGAGATGTACGACGCCTTCGGTGCCGACACCTTCCGCGTCTATGAGATGTCGATGGGCCCGCTGGAGCAGGACCGTCCCTGGGACACCCGCGCCGTCGTCGGCGCACAGCGGTTCCTGCAGCGCGTGTGGCGACTCTTCGTCGACGAGACCACCGGCGAGTCCGTGGTCGCAGTCGGTGAGGCCGACGCCGAATCGCTCAAGGTCCTCCACCAGGTCATCGACGGCGTGCGCGAAGACATGGACCATCTGCGGTTCAACACCGCGATCTCCAAGCTCATCGTGCTCACCAACCATGCCACCAAACAGGGCGGTGCGACCCGGGACGTCCTCGAACCGCTGACGATCATGCTCGCGCCCTTCGCCCCGCACCTGGCCGAAGAGCTGTGGTCACGTCTCGGACACGAGTCGACGGTCACCTATGCGGCCTTCCCCGAGGCGGACCCGAAGCACCTCGTCGCCGAGACCGTGACCTGCGTGGTCCAGGTCAAAGGCAAGGTGCGCGCACGACTCGAGGTGGCCCCGGACATCTCCGCAGAAGAGCTCGAGAAGCTGGCGCTCGAATCGCCGAACGCCGTCAAGGCCCTCGGTGGCGCCGGAGTTCGCAAGGTGATCGTGCGAGCCCCCAAGCTCGTCAACATCGTCCCCGACGCCTGAGCCCCGGCCGATACTTCGCCGTAACACGGCATCTGGGAGACTGCATGAGTGCGGGCGCCGGACGGCGGCGCTTCGTCCCCGACTACGACTGGTGAGAGCATGACGAACAACAGAGTTCAAGACGAGATCCGGCACGCCCTCGGCGTACGACCGCAGATCGACCCGGCGACGGAGATCGCCCGCCGTGTCGAGTTCCTTGTCGACTATGTGCTCACCACCGGAGCCAGAGGTCTCGTGCTCGGCATCAGCGGCGGGCAGGACTCCACACTGGCCGGCAGGCTCTGCCAGCTGGCGGTGGAGGACCTGCGCCGCCGCGGGGCCGATGCCGAGTTCTGGGCCGTGCGCCTGCCTCACCATGTGCAGACCGATGAGGCCGATGCCCAGAATGCTCTGTCGTTCATCGCCGCCGATCATGAGCTGGCGATCAACATCGGCGCCGCCACGGATGCGGCCGCCGAGGAGTACGAGAAGGCCACCGGAGAGATGATCACCGATTTCGGCAAGGGCAACGTCAAGGCCCGGATGCGGATGATCGCGCAGTTCGAGCTGGCAGGGGAGAAGAAGGCGCTCGTCGTCGGCACGGACCACGCCGCCGAGGCGGTCACCGGGTTCTTCACAAAGTTCGGCGACGGCGCGGCCGACGTCATCCCCCTGGCAGGTCTGAACAAACGGCAGGGACGGGAACTGCTGCGCCACCTCGGCGCTCCCGAACATCTCATCGTCAAGGTCCCCACCGCGGATCTGCTCGATGACGAACCCGGGCAGACGGACGAATCGTCGCTGGGTCTGACCTATGACCAGATCGATGACTTCCTCGAGGGGAAGGCGATCGAGCCCGCGGCCGCCTCGGCGCTCATCGAGAAGTACCGCCGCTCAGAGCATAAACGCCGCACACCTGTGGCTCCGGTCGATTCCTGGTGGATCCGGCACTGAGCCTCAGTCGTTGAACGGCGGCGTGCCTGAGACGAGTCCGAGTTCGAGGGCCGTCTGGTTGAACTCCCACCGGGAGGAGACGAGGTCGTCGCTGAGGCGTTCGCCCCGGCTCTGAGCCTCGGTGTAGCCGCGCCAGCCGTCCTTGCGGGCATCGCCGGGACGGATCTCACGGGTGCCGGCATCATCGGGGGAGACCTGGGTCTCCTCCTTCACCCAGATCGACAGGCCCTCGGCTGCCCGATAGAGGTTCATGAACGCGGTGTGCGAACGCGGGTTGTCGAAGCTGACCTTCTTGAACTCGGCACAGAAGGTGGTGAGCGGCTCGAGTTCGTCGACGGCGACGGTGGCGAAGGTCGCATCGAGTCGCAGGGACTGGACGAGGCCCGACGAATCCGGGATGAGCTCGAGGATGCGACGGGCGCGACGCTCATCGGGAAGCAGCTCGACCGTGTCCTCCACCGGGGTCAGTCCGAGAGTGTCCATCCGACCGCGCTCGACGCTGAGCTGCTGGCGCAGTGCGTCGATCTGCTGTTGGGCTCGTCGCCATTCGCCGTGGAACATCAGCAGCGCGGCGATCACGCCGAGGCACAGCACGAGTCCGATGATCCAGGCCGCAGAGTGCAGCCCGGGGATGGCGAAGGCGATGATGCCGAGCACGGTGAGCACCGCAAACGTCACGGCCGCCGGTGAGTTGGTGAGGAAATCAAGGAAACGCTTCACAATTCCAAGCCTACTGTTTCAACCTCCACATATCGTGCAACCGGGTGGCATATAGTGTGGTCGAAAACGCATGCCAATACCCAGGAGAGCTCGGTTTGAAGATTTCAGTCATCGGTTGCGGATATCTGGGCGCGGTCCATGCGGCGGCCATGGCGTCTCTGGGCCATGATGTCACGGGAGTCGATGTCGACACGGAGAAGGTCGAGGCCCTGACTTCCGGTCGTCCGCCCTTCTACGAACCGGGACTGAGTGAACTCCTCGTGAAGGCTCAGGAGCGCGGAAAACTCGAATTCACCACCGATGTCTCCCGCGCCGCCGACGCCGCCGTGCACTTCGTATGCGTAGGCACTCCGCAGAAGCCCGGTGAGTTCGCCGCCGATGTCACCTATGTCGATGCGGCCGTGGAATCGCTGCACCCGCACCTGACTGCGACGTCGGTGGTTGTGGGAAAGTCGACCGTTCCCGTAGGCACCGCCGAGCGACTGGCCGGAAACATCGCCGACACCGGCGCCGCCATGATGTGGAACCCGGAATTCCTGCGAGAGGGCCATGCCGTCGAGGACACCCTCCACCCGAATCGTCTCGTCTACGGAGTCGCCGACGGCGAACCCGGGCAGGCCGCGGCCACAACCCTCGACGAGGTCTACGCCTCGATCCTCGCCGACGACACTCCTCGGATGATCACCGACTTCGCGACCGCCGAGCTGGTCAAGACCGCGGCGAACTCGTTCCTCGCCACGAAGATCTCATTCATCAATGCCATGGCCGAACTCTGTGAAGCATCGGGAGCCGATGTCACCCAGCTCGCCGACGCGATCGGCATGGATGACCGGATCGGCCGCAAATTCCTCAACGCCGGGCTCGGCTTCGGCGGCGGATGCCTGCCCAAGGACATCCGCGCCTTCATGGCCAGGGCCGGGGAACTCGGCGCCGATCAGGCGGTGGCGTTCCTCAAGGAGATCGACTCGATCAACATGCGCCGTCGTGTGCGGATGGTCGACATCGCCCGCGATGCCCTGGGCGGGTCGTTCATCGGCAAGAAGATCACCATCCTCGGTGCCGCGTTCAAGCCCGACAGCGACGACGTCCGCGACTCGCCGGCCCTGGCCGTGGCCAGACTCATCGCCACCCAGGGCGGGCTGGTCACCGTCACCGATCCGCAGGCGATCGGCAATGCGCAGAAGTCGTTCCCCGAACTCGACTACGTCGCCGACACCGCCGTGGCGATCACCGGGGCGCAAGCCGTGCTGCTGCTGACGGAATGGCGCGAATACCGCGACCTCGACCCGGCGGCGACCGCCGAACTCGTGAGTGGGAAGGTGCTCGTCGACGGCCGCAATGTGCTCACTCCCGAACTGTGGCGGGCAGCGGGCTGGACGTATCGGGCTTTGGGCCGTCCATGAGGATCGGACTGGTCACCGACTCCACGGCGCAGCTCTCCGCTGACGAACGCGAAGAGCTCAGCGAGGCCACCGGCGGTCTCTTCGCCGTGGTGCCGCTGACCGTGCTCATCGGCGGTGTCGCCTTCGCCGACGGTGAGGTCGATGCCGGGCACCTGTGCGCGACGATGACCGACGGAGTCGAGGTCACCACGTCCATGGCCACCCCGGCTCAGTTCGCCGACGCCTATGCACGGCTGCGCGAGGACGGTGCCGAAGCCATCATCGTCGTGACCATGTCCGCGGAGCTCTCGGGCACCCGCGATTCCGCGGTCAATGCCGCCGAAGCCGAGGACATCCTCATCGATGTCGTCGACTCGAGGACCACCTCGGCGGGATTGGCTGGGGCACTGTCCGTGGCGGTAGCCGGGATCAGGCAGGGACTCGACGCCGAATCGATTGCCGGAACCATCGCCGACTGGTGCGCGGCGGAGACCCGCTCCGTGTTCGCCCCCGGCAGCCTCGAACACCTGCTCCGAGGCGGCCGGATCGGCGCCGCGTCCTCCTTGCTCGGCAGGGCTCTCCAGATCGTCCCCGTGCTCGGTCTCAGCGCCGGAGTCGTCGTTCCGCTCGCCCGTGTACGCACTCGCACCAAAGCCCTGGAGAAGATCGTCGCCCTGGCCGCGCAGGCCGCCGCCGAGGTGGCCGATCCCGAGGACACCGTGCACGTCGAGGTCCAGAACGCCGAAGGGGAGATGGACACCGCGGATGCCGAACTGCTGAGCTCGCGGCTGCGCGAGCTCGGATTCGACTCCTCGTTCAGGACGCTGTCGACGATCATCACCGCGCATGTCGGACCCGGCACGGTCGGTGTGACCGTGCAGACCACGCCCTGACTCACACACTCATGCCTGGGGATGCTCGGGTGACTTGATCACCTCTGCCCTGTGGACGCAGATGCGCTGTCCACAGGCGACGATTCCGCCCTGGCCGCCGTGTGCCGGCGCTCCCTAACCTCGGACCATGGCTGTGTCTCCGGATGATCGTTTCGCCGGCCTCCTGGGCGCCAGTGCCGAGCGCGGCGGTTGGGTGCCGGGCGACGTCTACACCGCCGACACCGCCGGTGACGAAGAACCCGTCGAACCCCGTCGCGTGCGTCTGCCCGTGCTGGCGGCTCTCGGCATCGCCACGGTCGGAATCCTCGTCCTCGCCTTCCTCCTCTTCCGCCCCGCACCACAGCATTCGCCCGTGGGCAGCGGTGGCGATCCCAGCCAAGGTACGGAAGCCGGTCAGTCGCCTGGCGCGACCAGCGAGGGAGGTGAAATAGGCGAAACCGGTGAGGGGTCGGCCGAGGGAACAGCGGGAGCAGCCGCAGGACAGGAAGGAGCCGCCTCGGCGAAGTCGGCGAATGCGAACGGGGAAGTGATCGTCCATATCACCGGAGCGGTCAACGACCCCTCCGTGGTCACGCTGAAGGCGGGTGCGAGGGTCCAAGACGCTGTCGAAGCCGCCGGCGGGCTGAGCGCAGGAGCCGACAGTGAAGCGGTGAATCTGGCGCGCGTGGTCGCCGACGGTGAGCAGATCCACATCCCGGCAGAAGGAGAGGAACCGGCAGCCGACGTCGATGGTGCCGAGGCGAACGGGACCGGTCAGGACGGAACCGGTTCGGACGGAAGTGGGGGAGCGGGCGCGGGTGGAGACGCCGGTTCGCCGGGAACCGCCGATTCATCCGCCGCGGCGAGTGGTGGGGCACCCGGCCAGGCGGGGAAGGTCGATCTCAACACCGCCGACGCCACCACCCTGGAGACGCTGCCCGGGGTCGGACCCGTCACCGCCGAGGCGATCATCAGCCACCGCAGCCAGCAGCCGTTCGCGAGCGTCGAGGATCTGCTGCTCGTCAAAGGCATCGGGCCGAAGACCTTCGAAAGCCTCAAAGACCTTGTCACCGTCGGCTGACCCGGTCCCCGCAGCCGTACGCACACGGCTGCGAACGTGGCGATCTCGGCAGCAGGCGTGGGAGCGCAGACTCATTGCCCTGCGAAAAAGGTGCGGGTCCGTGGTCGCTTGGGTACGGGAGCGGGCGGCGCTGTGGCCGGGTTCCGTCCGCCTCCTCTGCTGTGCCGCCGGCCTCTGGGCCAGCGCACTCCTGTCACCGGAGCCGTGGGTGCTCTTCGGCGTTCCCGTGCTCGGACTCCTCGGTATCGTGATCCTGCGACGGCACCACCACCTCGGTGTCGGTGTCCTCGTCTTCACCTGTCTGCTGACGATCCAGATCACCGCCCTGGCTGCCGCTCACGGACCGGACGATGAGGTCGAGACCACGGGGCTCGTCGTCGGCCACAGTGAGCCCGGAGCGTCCGGCTGGACGCGACTGACCCTGCTCACCCCCACCGGATTCACCCACGTGCTCAGTCCTGAGACCGCCGTCGACGGAGCGACCGTGCGGATGCGCACTCAGCGCCTCGACGACATCCGCTCGACTGAGGCGGAACCACAGGTGCTCGAAGAACCGAACCGACTGTGGCAGTGGCGTGAGAGGCTGCGCACCGAACTCCGCGTCGATTCTCTCGCCGCTGGCAATGACGGAGGACGGCTTCTGCCCGGACTCGTGGTCGGTGACACCTCGCCTCAGGACGACCGGATGGTCGACGATATGCGGGTCGTCTCCCTCACCCACGTCTCGGCCGTATCGGGCAGCAACGTCACGATCGTCAGCCTCGGTGCCGGACTGCTCGCCGGAGCCTGCCGAGCCGGCCCACGGCTGCGCGTGAGCATCGGTGTGCTCACCTGCCTCGGCTACGTCTTCATCGTCGGATTCGAACCCAGCGCCATCCGCGCGGCCGGAATGGCGATCGCCGCGGCACTCGTCTTCCTGCGCGGCGGCGGGATCTCCCCGGTCGCGGTCATGTGCTCGACGGCGAGCCTGCTGCTCGCGTTCGTGCCGGTGTTGGCCACCTCGGTGGGGTTCGTCCTGTCCGTGGTCTCCACGGCTGCGATCATGTTCGTCGTCCCGGTCCTGCTGCGCCGTCTCGCCGTGCACCTGCCGCTGGCGCCCACGGTGCTCGTGACCGCGCTCATCGTGCCCTTCGTCGCCCAGCTTGCGTGCACCCCGGTGCTCGTGGCGATCGACCCGCGCATCGGTCTGTGGTCGGTGGCTGCCAACGCCGCGGCCGCACCGGCGGTCATGCCGGCGACGGTGGCAGGTTTCCTCAGCCTCGTGGCCACCGGCATCGCGACGGCAGGTGTGCCCGGAGCCGACTTCGTCTCGGCCCTGCTGGCGTGGATCGGGTCCTTCCCGGCCTGGTGGATCGTCCTCGTCGCCCGAGTCTGCGCCGCGCTGCCGGGAGCGGCGCTGGACTGGCCGGTGCCGCCGGTCGGAACGCTGCTGGCGCTCGGTCTGCTCGGCCTCGCAGTGGCCGGGACGTGGATGCTCGTCCGTCGTCGCCTCTGGGGTCTGCCCGTCCTCGTTCTGTGCTGCCTGCTCACCGCCGCCGTCATCGTTTCGGTGAGGTCGAAGCCGCCGGCCGGGGAATGGTTGGTTCTCGTCTGCGATGTCGGTCAGGGGTCCGCCGCGGTGATCAACCTCGGTGAGGGTCGGGGCCTCGTCGTCGACACGGGGCGCGAGCCAAAACCCATCGACACCTGCCTCGACGAATCCGGGATCGAGGAATTCGATCTGCTCATCTCCCACTTCGACGCCGACCATTTCGCCGGCTATGCGGGCACGACATGGGGGCGAAAGGCCGACCGGCTGTTCGTCTCCGCGAACGTCGCGACTTCGCCCGAGGCCCGGCGCGTGATCGCTGACACCGGCGCCGAGGCGGTCCCCACCCACCGCGGCGAGACGCTGACCTTTGAGACGGCGAGTCTGGAGGTGCTGTGGCCGCCCCTGCGCTCGGTCCCTGCGGCAGAGGACGAGGAGCTGCGCAACGAAGACTCCCTGGTGGTGCGGGTCGCACAGAAGGGGCTGAGCACTCTGCTGCCCGGCGACGTCGGAGCCGAGGAGCAGTACGTGCTCGCCCAACAGGTGCAGCCGGTGGATGTGCTCGTCGCACCGCACCACGGTTCCTCCGATCTGGCACCCGAGTTCTTCACGGCCGCGGCTCCCGGGCTCGGCATCGTCTCGGTGGGGGAGAACAGCTACGGGCATCCGAGTGAGAAGTCGCTGCGCTCCTTCGGTCCCGTGCCAGTGCTGCGCACCGATCACTGCGGTTCGGTTGCGCTCTACGCGCAGAGTCGATTCAGCACGGGTCACAGGTGTCCGGAGGACAAGGGATGAGGTGGCGGGTGCCGGTCCGCCATGCCGGCCATGTCGGGCCGCCGCGATAGGCTGGGGCCATGGCAGTGAAGAAGACCCTGATCCCGTGGAGCTCGGCGAAACCGGCCCCTGTCGTCATGATCTCCGGTGGCGAATCGGTGCTCGTGCGCATGGCCAAGGACCGCATCGTGTCGGCCGCACGGAAACAGGATCCCGAAGAGATCGAATTCGACGCTGCCGGGTACCAGGCCGGCGAGTTGGCGATGGCGGCTTCACCGTCTCTGTTCTCGTCCTCGAAGCTCATCGTCGTCGATGCGGTCGAAAA
The DNA here is from genome assembly GCF_051172395.1 of Brevibacterium sp. H602. Taxonomy (NCBI): domain Bacteria; kingdom Bacillati; phylum Actinomycetota; class Actinomycetes; order Micrococcales; family Brevibacteriaceae; genus Brevibacterium; species Brevibacterium sp. H602. Next base: position 28,170 of record NZ_JBPIZD010000033.1, read on the forward strand.
GTGCTCGGAGGACTTCCTGAGTGACGCTTTGGCCTATCTGGACGCTCCGAACGATGACGCCGTCGTCGTGCTGCTGCACGCCGGCGGCAATCGGGGAGCGAAGCTCATCAAGAAACTCGATTCCGCCGGTTATCCCCGCATCGACGCGGCGGTGCTGAAGAACGAAAGCGATCGGGCGAAGTTCGCGCAGACTCGGTTCAAGGCCGCGAAGCGGCGCATCGACGAAGCGGGAATGGCCGCGCTCATGTCGGCGCTGGGCTCCGACCTCGCCGAACTCAATGCCGGAGTCGACCAGCTCATCGAAGACACCGAGGGCACGATCACCGCCGAGGTCGTCGACCAGTACTACGGCGGCCGTGTCGAAGCCACGGGCTTCAAGGTCGCCGATGCGGCAGTGGCCGGAGACGCGAAGAACGCACTCAGCCTGCTCAGGCATGCCCTGTCGACGGGGTCCGACCCGGTCCCGCTGGTAGCGGCAGTCGCGATGAAGCTGCGCGGCATGGCGAAGGTGCAGGGTTTCTCAGGCACCAGCGGCGAGCTGGCTTCCGAGTTGAAGATGGCTCCGTGGCAGGTCGATCGGGCCCGCCGTGAGGTGAGGCGGTGGAATGAGGTGGCGCTCGGCCAGTCGCTCATCGCCGCAGCCGAGGCCGATGCGGCTGTCAAGGGCGGGGGACGCGACCCCGTCTACGCCGTCGAATGGTTCGTCTCAGAAGTCGCCCGCCTAGCCAAAACCCGCTAATTACTACCTGACGGCGGCCCAGCAACCT
>NZ_JBPIZD010000034.1:0-28658 GCF_051172395.1 Brevibacterium sp. H602
CCAGCAACCTCGCGCGAGGTTGCTGGGCCGCCGTCAGGTAGTAATCAGGTGTGGAGGCGGACGTGATGGAGGAGGCGTTCGGAACGGTCACTGCCTGATGCCGCGACATCCAGGCCTCCGGCGGCGTCGCTATTGAGGGCGGCGGTCAAAGTGGCTTCGGCCGCCTCGGTGTCGAAGTCCTCTCCGATGGCGACGAGGACGCTGTCGACATCCGGCCGATCACCATTCCCTGCCCTCGATGACGGAGTCTTCGGGACAGGTCGGGCCGCCTCGGCGACGTAGACGTTCGGACCCACAGCCTGCACATCGAAGCTGCGCCTGCGAGATCCTACAGCCGCGAGCACTGTGCCCTTCACGCGATACACCCCGGGCGGGAGGTCTTCGACGAAATCCATCACCGCATCCGGATCGACAGGGCCGCTTCCGGTGACGGTCACCGACTGGGCATGGCGGTGGGGCATGGTTTCCGCGTCGGCCTCGTCGTCGCCGATCTCGTCGGCCGCGGTCTCGGCGTAGGCCTGACGCAACAGTTCCCGGATCGGCAGCTCAGGTTGGATCGGGTCGTCACCGGCGTCGGAGCCGCCTCGGCGAAGATCCTGCTCACCTTCGCCCGGGTCGAAGATCAGCGTGGGGTCGAGGCGGGCGTGGTGGGTGCCGATGACGATGACGCGCGGATTGCGTTCGTGGACGCGGGCGCGCACGGCCTCGACCGTGGTCTCACGGTCGGCGGCGGGCATCTGATCGAGCTTGTTGACCAGCACCAACGTCGTCGCGGCGAAGCGCAGGGGCGGCAGATTCGAGGTATCGACGGTGTCGAAGTACATGGTGGCGTCGACGACGTCGATGACCCCGCCGAGGTGGAATCGGTGGTGGCCCATGCGCGTGATCATACGGGCCAGGGTCAGGGGCTCGGCGAATCCGCTGGCTTCGACGATGATCGCGTCGAGGCGCAGCTTGGGGTTCGTCATCGCCACGAGCGCGTCTTCGAGTTCGGAGTCATCGGTCAGGCAGCACACGCATCCGCCCGAGATCGACAGCGGTTCGTCGACCTGGCCGACGACGAGTCCGGCGTCGATATTGAGGTCGCCGAAGTCGTTGACGATGACGCCGATGCGGGCGTCGGGGTGGCGCAGCAGGTGATTGAGCAGGCTCGTCTTTCCGGCACCGAGGTAGCCGGTGAGCAGGATGACCGGGATCGCAGGTCTGCGGACGGGTCCGCTCATTGCGCCTCCTCGGTGGTCGTGCTCGGTGGTCGTGCTCGGTGTTCGTGCTCGGTGGTTCGACCGCACGGGTTCCGCTGTGCCTGCGGGCCCCGTCCTCGGTACAGGGTCAATCGTAGAGGTGTGGGCGAATCGCCCGTTAATGGTAACGTGTTTCATTATTTCTCTCGCATATGCACGCTCATGCATATGCCCCTGTGGCGTCGACGATGAGTTCGACAGAGACGATAAGGGAGGACTTCCTCATGGCAGCTCCGCAGAAGAAGACGCGCAGCACCGCACAGAAGGCGCTCATCCGCTCTGCTTTGGAGACGGAGACCCGCTTCGTCTCCGCCAAACAGCTCCACCGCCGCCTCGAAGACGAAGGAGCCAGCGTCGGCCTCGCCACCGTCTACCGGCAGCTCAATGCGCTCGCACGCGGCGGCGATGCCGATACCATCACCATCGCCGAGACCCAGCTCTTCCGCGCCTGCGCACAGACCGAGCACCATCACCATCTCGTCTGCGAGCGCTGCGGCACCGCCGTCGAGATCGACCCGCCGAGCGAGGACTGGATGCGTCAGATTGCGACGTCGAACGGCTTCGAGATCACCCACCACGTCTTCGAGATCTTCGGCCTGTGCGGCGAATGCCGGGCGGCCGGCTGAGCGCATCCGGAACACCGCCTCGGCGTCAGCCGGAGCTCGCCCCGGCGCATCCGGAACACCGCCTCGGCGTCAGCCTCAGAGCGTTGGCATCATCCGCGGTGCGCGGAGTCCCACGCGGGGAACTCGTCGTGATACTCCAACCAGGACATCGGACCCGCCAGAAACTCGGCATCGGTGAGGACGGCGCGGTCGAGCGCTTCGCACAGCCCCGCCTCGTCGAGGTCGAAGCCGATGAATGCGAGATCCTGACCGAGCGCCAACAGCTCAGCACCGGGCAACGGATCAGCAGTCAGCGGTGAGAACGTCAGCAGCGCGCCCGTCTGATCCCAATGCGCGGTCACATAGGGTCGGGAAGCCAGCTTCGCGAAACCGGCTGAACGGACGATGCGCCCCCAGCACCCTTCGCCGAGAGCCGCACTCAGCACTGCCCGCAGTCGCCGCAGGTGAAAGGGTCGCGCCTGCTCGAAGCGGCAGGCCCGGACACCTCCCGACCGGGCCGGAGGCCGAAACTCCGAGTTGAGTATCGCCGTCCACCCCGCAGGTGGAGGGCGGTGCCCGAACTGCCAGCACACCGGCTCATGCACCGCGCCGTCACGCAGGAGAAAGCGCTCGGCCTCGGGCGCCAGGTGCGCGATCAGCCCGATGGCCGCCTCGGTCCCGGCCGAGTCGGCAGCATCGGGCGCGAGCAGGGCCAGGGTCGAGGCGAATTCGATCTGCGCAACCAGAGTTCCTGCGCGCACGTCCGAATCGAGATCGCTGTGCAGGCAGGCAAGATCGAGCACGCAGACGAGGTCGGTGAGCACGGCTCGCGTGTCGGGGGCGCTCAGGGCCCCGATGATCTCCGCACAGTCCGTGTCTTCCCCATATTCGAGGACGAACCCGTGCACCCCGGAGGTCATGCCGACCAGTTCGACGAGGCGGTCGATCGCCTCGATGCCCTGCTCCGTCTGCTCCGCCGGCACGAAAACATGGCCGCGATCCCTGGCCAGACCCATCGCATAGCGCCTGCGTTCGGCGGCGCAGAGTCCGACGACGGCGATCGCTTCGATTCCGTCGACGATGGGACTCCGGCCGCGCTCGTCTGATCCCTGCATTCGCTTCCCTTCGTTCGAAAACATAGTATTGACTCTAATGATACCCATTCTCATTAAGGAGTCGCACTCATGAAGGTTCGTCGTTCGCTGCGTTCGCTGAAGTCATTGCCCGGTTCGCAGGTGGTCCGCCGGCGCGGTCGCGTCTATGTCATCAACAAGAAGAATCCTCGCTTCAAGGCCCGTCAGGGCTGAGCCGGGCTCGAATCGCTTCGAGCTCGGCTGCAGTGTCGAAATCACTCACCTCGTCCGGGTCCACGGCGACCACCGCCGGATCGAGACCGTTGAACAGCAGTTTCACTGCTCCATCTGTGGGGTCGCCGATCTCAGTCAGACGGGCACGCAGCAGCCGAGGCGGCCAGGCCGCGCAGAGGAACTGCGTCTTCCCGCGATCGTCGGTGCCCGTGGCCGGACGTCCGGTGGCCCGGCACGTGGAGATGAGCTCACCGAGGTGGCCCGCCGTGATCAGCGGCATGTCCCCCGCCAGGACAAGGGTGACATCGGCCGTCTCGGCCGGGAGGGCCGCCTCCGCCGGCATCGCCGCGACTGCGGCCGCGATCCCAGCCAACGGTCCCGAGAACTCGGGTTCCTCCCTCACGATGCGGACGCTTTTCTGCTCCGTTTCCGAGAGTCCGTCTGCGGGTCCGGCCACCCACACCTCGGCGTCGGCTGCCGCACCGCGGATGCTCTGCAGGATCCGAGAGATCGTCGAACGTCCGTCGACCTCGACGCCGGGTTTGTGAACGCCGTCGAAGCGTCGCGAACGGCCGCCGGTGAGAATGATCGCGTTGACCGTCATGCCCCGATCGTACAGACCGCGAATACCGCACTCAGCACTCCGCAGACAACGAAATCCGCAGCCCATCCTCGGCGAATCGGCGCTACTCTGGGCAGGAACACACCCACATCGCGCACGCACCGTCGAGTGCCCGGAGGAAGATCATGTCGAAGTTCGATGTCGTCGAAGCGTCCATCGCCGATCTGCGAGCCGCCCTCGAGGACGGCCGCACCACCTCGGTGGAGCTCGTCGAGGCCTATCAGGACCGGATCGCCGCGTTCGACGGTCCCGACACCGACACGAAACTCAATTCCGTGATCGTTGCGAACCCGCAGGCACTCGCCGAGGCGGCCGCCTCCGACGAACGGCGCGCAGCCGGCAAGACGTTCGGCCCCCTCGACGGGATTCCGTACACCGCGAAAGACAGTTATATGGTCGCCGGCCTCACCGTGGCCTCCGGATCACCGGCCTTCGCCGACCTCATCGCACAGAAGGATGCGTTCACGATCGAACGTCTGCGCGCCGGCGGCGCCATCTGCTTGGGGCTGACGAACATGCCGCCGATGGCCAACGGCGGCATGCAGCGCGGACTCTACGGTCGCGCCGAAAGCCCCTACAACGCCGACTGGCTGACCAGCGCCTTCGCCTCCGGTTCCTCGAACGGTTCGGGCACGGCCACGACGGCGAGCTTCGCAGCCTTCGGCCTCGGCGAGGAGACCTGGTCATCCGGCCGCGCCCCGGCCTCGCACAATGCGCTCGTCGCCTACACACCCTCGCGCGGGGTCATCAGCGTGCGCGGAAACTGGCCGCTCGTGCCGACCATGGACGTCGTCGTCCCCCACACGCGAACGATGGCCGACCTCGCGGAGGTTCTCGACGTCATCGTCGCCGATGACGAACAGACTCGCGGGGACTTCTGGCGCGTCCAACCCTGGGTGGACATCCCGAAGGCGAGCGCGGTTCGCCCTGACTCCTATGCCGCACTGCTTCCGGAATCGGTCGCGGCGGCTGGGTCGGTGTTGGCCGGCAAGCGTCTTGGGGTCCCGCGGATGTACATCAACGCCGATGACGAAGCCGGGACGAACCCGGACGGCGGTATCGGAGGGCCCACCGGACAACGCGTAGAGACCCGCGCCTCGGTGATGCGGACCTGGCAGTCGGCGCGAGCCGATCTCGAATCCGCAGGCGCAGAGGTGGTCGAGACCGACTTCCCGGTCGTGAGCAACTACGAGAGCGACCGTCCCGGTGCGCCGACGATCGCAACGCGGGGGTTCGTCACCGCCTCCTACCTCGATCGGGAGATCAATGACCTCTCGTCGTGGGGATGGGATGATTTCCTCGCCGCGAACGGCGACCCCAATCTCAACACCCTCGCCGAGGTGGACGGATCCTTGATCTTCCCCCACCCGCCCGGTGCGCTGCCGGATCGCTACGTCGGGTTCGACGATGACATCGCGACCTACCCCGAGCAGGTGCGCACGAATCGCTACGCCTCGGTCACGGAGATCCCGGAGCTCGAATCCGGTGTGCGTGGGCTCGAGGAGACCCGCCGAGTCGACCTCGAGGAGTGGATGGACGAGCAAGGCCTCGATGCGGTGATCTTCCCGGCGATGGCCGATGTGGGGCCGGCCGATATGGACGTCAACGAAGCGTCTGCCGATCTCGGTTGGCGCAACGGCACCTGGGTGGCCAACGGCAACCTCGCGCCCCGGCACCTGGGGATTCCTTCGGTGACGGTGCCGATGGGGACCATGTCCGATACCGAAATTCCAGTGGGCCTGACGATTGCCGGACGCGGCTGGGACGACTCCGCGCTCATCGAGATCGCTGCGGCGTTCGAAGCAACCGATTCCCGCCGGCAGGTGCCTCCGCGGACTCCGAGGCTGTAGAGCTTCAACGCCCGGAGGCGAGTTCGCGTTTTCGCCTGGAGGCGTCGCGCAGCTGCATCCATCCGGCGAGGATGAACCAGATGAGGAAGGGGTAGGACGCCGCTCTCTCGACGATGCCGTCGGGCAGATTCCAATTCTCGGGAGCAGCCAAGAGAAGTGCTCCGGCGAGCCCGAATACGCCCAGCCCGAGCGTGAGTCCACCGAATTCGACGGGACCGATCCAGCGTTTCTCGGGCCATCGGATCAAGGCGATGCCGGCCGCTATCAGGCCGAGGTTCTGGATCGCAGATCCGCCGAATCCGAAGACTGCGTGCAGGGTCGGGTCGATATCGGCCGGGACCATTCCGGTTCCTGCCAGCAGCATTCCTCCGGCGGCCAGCAGGAATGACCCGCACCTTCCCCAGTGGCCCGGGGCGATCCAGTCGTGCCAGATGAAGGCGATGATCGCGAGCATCGATCCGGAGATGATGGAGACGCCGTTGACGAAGGGATGGGCCGGTGAGCAGACCTCGATCGGGGTTCCGACGTCTCCCCAATCCCCGCACCCGGTCATCCCCAGATGACTGATGGGCTGCTGCGCGAACGAGTAGCCGCCCTCGGACAGCAAAGCCGCGGGTATCTCGATGAGAATCGTGGCTATGCCGGCAAGCACGGCGAGCAGTGCCCACACCCGCTCGGGTTTGGGCGAAACGCGGATGGTGCCCGAACCGGCCACCTCTGCTCCTCCGTACGGCGACATCGGATGTTGTTCACGCTATCACTGCGCTTGCCTGAAACCTTCTGGTGAACCCATCCGAACCCTGGCGTGTCGAGGCACAACAGTGGAATGGTATTGACCATGGTCGATTACACGGTTCTTGCCGAACGCGCTTTCACCCTCTTGCAGGGACATCACCAGGACGAACCCCTCGTGCTGCCGACCGTCTGGGATGCCTGGTCGGCTCGTGCGATGGTCGATGTCGGTTTCAACGCTCTGAGTATCGGGTCGCACCCGCTCGCCGATTCGCTCGGCCATGCCGATGGTGAGAACATGACGCTCGAGCAAGCGCTCGAGGGGATCTCCCGGATCACCTCGGCGGTGGATGTTCCCGTCACCGCGGATCTCGAATCCGGATACGACACCCCCGCCCCCGAACTCATCGCCGGCCTCCTCGAAGCCGGGGCCGTGGGCGTGAATATCGAGGACACCGTCCACAGTCGGGGCAGCATGCGCAGTCCCGAGGAGCACGCCGAATACATCTGGAGCCTGCGCCAAGCCGCCGAAGCGCAGCGGGTCCACGTCGTCATCAACGCCCGCACCGATGTGTTCAAATATCCCGGCGAATTCGAAGACCCCACCGCCGAGGTGGTCCGACGTCTCCGTCTGTGCACCGAAGCCGGCGCGGACTCCGTCTACCCCGTCCGACTCCCCGATGTGGGCACGCTCAAGTCGATCCTCGAGCAGATCACTCTGCCGCTCAATGTCACCGCGCATCCGATCAAGGGCGCGGTGCCCGAAGAACTCGACCTCGCTCAGCTCACTGAGCTCGGGGTCGGGCGCGTGACCTTCGGTCCGCTTCTGCAGGCGGCGCTGACCGACTGCTTCGCGGATTTCACGCGCGCCTGGCAGTAGGGTCGTCACTCTGCGGTCGGCAACGACAACTGCAACTCACCTCCACCCCACCTCAAGAGGAGACGCAATGCCTGTCAACCCCCGCGAAGGCCAGCCGATCTGGATCGACTATGTCTGCCAGGACTTCGAGGCGGCCCAGAACTTCTACAATCAGCTCTTCGGCTGGGAATTCACCGACATGGGTGAGGACTTCGGCCACTACAACATGATCACGAAGGACGGAGGCAACGTCGGCGGCGCGATGCGAGCCATGAACATGGACGGCACCCCGAGCCTGGAGATGCCCACGGCCTGGTCGACCTACCTGCACACTGGGGACATCGCCGGAGTCCACCAAGCCGCACTGGCTGCCGGGGCCACCGATGTTGTCGGCCCCATGCCCGTCGGCCCACTCGGCCAGATGGCCGTCGTCGTCGATCCGACGGGATCGCCCATCGGCATGTGGCAGCCCGGTGAGTTCTCCGGCTTCGACACTCCGCTCACCCCGGGAACCCCTGTGTGGTTCGAGCTCATGACGACGAACTACCAGGCTGCGAATGAGTTCTACGGCAACGTCTTCTCATTCGACATCACCCCGATGGAAGGTTTCCCGTACTCGACACACGGCGACGGCGATGAGGCTGTGGCCGGAATCTGCGATGCCAGCGAGTGGGCACAGAACTCCTACTGGCGCACCTACATCAATGTCGAAGACGCCGATGCCTCGGCAGCGAAGGTGACAGAGCTCGGCGGCAAGGTGCTCGCCGGTCCGGACGACTCCCCGTACGGACGCATAGTCACGGTCACCGATCCCGAAGGGGCGACGTTCCAGCTGCAGCAGAATCTGTGACCGTCAGCCTCGCCGAGGCGGCCCGGCACTGTTCTGGTCGACTGCCCCTTCGGCAGTCGCTGATCCGGCTGTGACTGACACCGACCGTTTTGCACCGCTGCGGCGGCGATTCCTCAGCCTGGGGCTAGGGGAGATCGTCGCCGCAGCGGTCTTCGCTGTCATTCCGACACGGCTCGCTTTCGTCACGGCCGATCGAACCGAAGCAGCGCTATGGGCAGCACTGTCCCCGCTGCTCTTCATCCTCGTCCAGGCCGGAATCTACTGGCTGATCGCTCGGCATCATCTGCCGGCCCCGATTCCAAGACCGGTGGCTCGAATCTATCGGTTTCTGCGAGTCATCAACCCGCTGGTGCTTCTCGCCTCACTCATCGGCATCGTCGTCGCTTGGCCCGGCGTTTCGCTCAGCGCGGTTCTCATCATCGTCATCTGGCTGTTTGCGGTCGCCGAATACATCAACTATTTCCATGTCCGGCTCTCCTACCCGTGGTCGAAGTGGACAGTGAAGGTCGGACGCCGGTCAACTCCGCGCCTGGTCAGAGACCTGCAGAGGAGTTAGAGGTACCGCTGCAAGTCATCCAGCACGCTTGATGGTGAGCTTTGAAATCATGCGGTCGCTGAATAGTCTCAGAATGAACATCGCGACAGTCTCTGTATTTATGGCATCTTCATTAGCCGACGTTTAAGCTCGAAACCAACGAGCCGACGGCCGAGAGTGTCGCACGACTGGAAGTCAAAGAGAGCGGATCCATTTGGACATCAGCACGGAACTGAACGGCAGGATCGAATACATAGTAATTCCAGCGATTCAGAAGCTGCTTACTGATGCCGAATTCGAACAACTTACTATCGAATCTGAGGGGTCTAGGCTCGATCGATTCGTTGCGTCTATTCAGGCATGCGGAGAGACTCTCAGCGTCATCGTTTCAGATTCCTATATGCACGAAAGCATGGATGAGGCGCGAGATCGATTCTTCGAAGATCTTCGAGATGAAATATCGGAGACCGAATTCGGCTGGGGTCAGCTCCGGGACGGCTCGTCGAATTGACCTCAGGCCCGGAGTGCAAGGGCAAACGGCAGCACCGAGGTGGCTCCCGCCTTGCGCAGCAATCGTGCGCAGACCGTCATCGTCCACCGCGAGACGACCTCGTCGTCGACCAGCAGCACTGACTTCCCGGCCACTGCCTCCTCGATCTCCGGAGGAACAACGAAGGCCTCATAGAGGTCCTTGACGCGGAAGGCACTGTTGACATCAGGGGTGCCGTGGTCGCCGACCTGCAGCAACTCACCCCCATCGACAAGACGGCCGGCCGCGGCGAGATTCGCGGCCAGAGACCGCACCGTCACAGGACGGCGATTGCTCGGGATCGACACGACCACCTCGGGCCGTGTTCTCCAATTCCACTGTGCCAGGACTTCAAGACACCACTTGCCGATCTGACCGGGCACCTCTACATCGGGAGCATCAGGGGCGAGAAACGAGCGCAGACTCTGCCCCTGTCCGAGGTCGGAGAGGCGGGCGATGGCACGTCCCTCCTCGGCGAGCTCTTCAGCCGGGATCCGACCCTTGAGAGGGACACCGATATTGGCCAATCCGCTGGGCCAGGTGCTGCGCGGCTCGATCGGCAGGCCGATCTTGTGCAGGTTGCCGGCCGCCGCTTGGCGCTGTTCGTCGGAGATCTCGGCAGAGAACCACACTGCCGCACAGTTGTCGCAGCGCCCACACGGCTGCGGGTCGGGATCGTCGAGCTGACGGATGAGGAACTCCATCCGGCACTGCTCTGTCGCCTCATAATCGAGCATGGCCTGGGCCTCTTCGGCGCGTACGGCCGCGACCTTTTCGTACCGTTCCCGGTCGTAGGTCCACCCCAGCCCGGTTGAGACGTACCCGCCCTTGACCTTCGACACCGCGTCTTCGACTTCGAGGGTCTTGAGCAGCAAGTTGAGTCGGGAGCGTTTGGTTCCGACCAAGGTCTCCAAGCGGGCCACGGAGAGGGGGCCGTCCGCCTCGGCGAGGGCTGCGAGCACGGCGTTCGCATCGTCCTGGTTCGGCATCGATGCGGTCGCGAAGTACTCCCAGATCTGTTCGTCTTCTGCGCCGGGCAACAGCAGGACATCGGCGGAGTCTGTGGCGCGGCCGGCTCGGCCGACCTGCTGGTAGTAAGCCACGGCTGAGGAGGGCGCGCCGATGTGGATGACGAATCCGAGGTCCGGTTTGTCGAATCCCATGCCCAGCGCCGAGGTGGCCACCAGCGCCTTGATCCGATTGTCCTTGAGCTGCTGCTCGAGTTCCGCGCGTTCTTCCGCATCGGTCCGGCCCGTATAGGCGCGGACCTGGTGGCCTTGTTCGCGCAGCATTCGGGTGATGTCCTCGGCAGCGGAGACGGTGAGCGTGTAGACGATTCCGGACCCGGTGAGGTCGTTGAGATGGGAGGCCAGCCAGGCGATGCGGGAGCTGGCGTCGAGCCCTGGGAGGACGCCGAGGCGCAGGGAATCTCGGGCGAGTTCACCGCGGACGACGGTGGTGTCGTCGCCGAGCTGCTCGGCGACGTCGGTGACGACGCGGGAGTTTGCGGTCGCGGTCGTCGCGAGGACCGGGGTGTTCTGGGGCAGTTCGGACAGGATGTGGCCGATGCGGCGGTAATCGGGGCGGAAGTCGTGCCCCCAGTCGGAGATGCAGTGGGCTTCGTCGACGACGATGAGTCCGAGGAAGGCCAGCAGCTGGGGCAGCACTTCGTCGCGGAACTGTGGGTTGTTCAGCCTCTCAGGGGAGACGAGGAGGACGTCGAGGCTGCCCGCTTTGAGGTCCTCGAGCACGGAATCCCATTCGGTGACGTTCGAGGAGTTGAGGCTGGCCGCGCGGACTCCGGCGCGTTCGGCGGCGGCGATCTGGTCGCGCATGAGTGCCAGCAGCGGGGAGATGATAAGGCTCGGCCCGGTGCCCGAGGCCCGGAGCATCCGAGTGGCCACGAAGTACACCGCGGACTTGCCCCAACCGGTGCGCTGGACGACGAGGACGCGTTTCTTCGCCTGCACGAGGTCGCGGATGGACTCGAGCTGGCCATCGCGGAACTGCGCGTTCGGGTTCGCGGTAAGCTCGGCCAGAATCCGCTGCGCCTCGATCGCGAAATCGGCAGGGGCGCTGGGCGAGCCTGCAATAGGCGGGGATGTCGGGGTGGATTCCGTCATGGGACCAGTCTAGGTGGAGGGTGTGACACGGCCCGACCGAGCGCCCCTTCCTCAGCGCAGCGCGAGCTCGATGCCCAGGGTGGCGAGCACTCCGAAGAGGACGCCCCAGAGGATGATCGAGATGACCTGCCAGAAAGCCACAACATTGCGGTTTGCACCGAAGCCGACCATCGCGGACGAGGTGATCTGCGAGGGCAGGAGTGTCTGGCCGAGCAGTGAGACTCCCGGCACGCCGAATTTGTCGAACATGCGCTTGAGCCGCTGCCGTTTCGGCTTCTCCTCGGTCTGTTTGTTCTTCGTGGCTTTGTCGCGGATCGCACCGGCGCCGTAGACGAAGGCGAGCATCGAGATGACGTTGCCGATGATGGCCATGAGGATGGCGACCACGGGGTGGAGTCCGATCGCGACGCCGATGACAGCGCCGAAATACGACTCGACGAAGGGGATGGCCGAGACGAGCAGAATGCCCGCCCACTGCAGCCAGTCGGGGATGTTTCCGGCGAATTCCTGCAGACTGTCGATCATGAGGGCTCTCTCTTCTTCCGTTCGGGTCCTCTGGTCGGGTCAGCACACTGTTCCTGCCGCGCCGTTTCAACGCTTTGGCACACCGTACTAGTACAACGTACTATACACTGAGTTGAAGCATCGTTGTCAATGAAGCGAGGAGTCACGGTTGTCGAAGCGAGACGAGATCGTCGCCGCAGCCATCCGCCTGGCTGAGTGGTCGCAGCCGGGGCATGCGAACCTCAGTGTGCGCGCCGTGGCCAAGGAAGCAGGGGTCGGACCATCGACGCTGCGCCATTACTTCCCTACCCAGGCAGACCTCCACGAAGCAGTCGCTCGGCGCTCCATCGACATCGTCGTCAAGGACTTCTCCATCGCTGATGCGAACCGCGACCCGGCCGACCGCCTCTATGAGTGCTGCGCTCAGTTCCTGCCGACCCATGAGCATCGGGATGTGCAGCTCGAAACCTGGTTCTCCATGCACCTGCATGCCCTTGGAGCGGAGAAGCGGGCAGTGTCCCGGCGCCTCCTCGAACACGGTCACCGTGTCACCTATGACAGCCTGCATCGCTGGCTGATTCTGCTCGCAGAGGAGGGGCATCTCGACCCGACTGAGGTGGCGCCGACCGCCACAGCACTCTTCACCACCGTCGACGGCATCGCCCTGCACTCGATCATCTCTCCCGAGACCATGACCGTCGACGCCGCACATGAGCAGGTCAAGTGGACGATCAGCAAGCTCCTCAGCTCCTGAGCGGATCAACAGAGGGCAGTTCAGCTCCGCCCCCGAATCACCGCATGACGGCGGCCGCGCGACGCAGTGCGTCGGTCAGTCGGGAGAGCTTGTCCGAGGCCAGAGTCCAGTGGTGCCAGTACAGCGGCACGTCGATATACGGCTCCGCGCCGATCTCGACGAGGTCGGCTTCGAGACCGTCGAGCTGCATAACCGGCACCATCCCCCACCCGAGGCCTGCCTCCACGGCGGCCGCGAACTCCGCTGAGCCCGGCACGACCGACATCGGGGGCCGGCCCTCAACTCCGCAGCGCCTGAGGAACTCGAACTGCAGATCGTCGTCCTGTCCGAAATTCACCATCGGCAGTCTGGTCAGATCCGCCTCGGTGCCGGTGGAATGCCGATCGAACAGGAAGCGTTCGGCCACGGCGGTGTAGCGCATCGCCCCGAGCTCGGCGACCGTTGTCCCGTATCCGCCGGTCGCGGTCGAGGTGATCGTGCCGAGCACTTCTCCCGAGGCCAAGAGCGGCAGCGCCTTGTCCTGATCGACCATCTCGATGCGGACGACGACATCGTCCCAGCCGGCCGCCTCGGCGAAGATCGGGCGGAACCACGTCGCCATCGAATCGGCATTCACCCCCACCCGGAGCACCGTAGGCTCACGACCCCGGTCACCGGATCCGCCCGCCCCGAGGGAGTTGGCGTCGATGCCGTGCAGCCGGTCGAGCGCTTCGGACTCGAGCAGCTCGACCTGCCGGGCGTAGCGAAGGATCGCCTGTCCCGCCTCGGTGACGGTGATCGGGTTCGTTCGTCGGATGAGCACCTGCCCGAGGCGGGACTCGAGCGTGCGGATGCGCTGACTCGCCGCCGAGGCGGTGATGCCGAGTACGAAGGCCGCCCCTTCGACGGTGCCTTCGTCAACAGCGGCGGCGAGCGCCTTGACGTGATCGATGTTCATGAAGCAATTGTGCATCAGATGCGTATTCTGTTGTTTTTCTTCTGATCAGTCGGTCTCTACTGTTGAGTCCGTGCTCACTCATCTCGTCACCGGACTTCTCACCGGCTGGTCCCTCATCATCGCCGTCGGCCCGCAGAACGCACTCCTGCTGCGGCAGGGGATCCGTCGCGAGCACCTCGGCGTCGTCGTCACCATCTGCATCGTCGCCGACGTGCTGCTCATCGCAGCGGGCACGGTGGGTATCGGGGCAATCGTGCTGTTGGCGCCGTGGGCGCTCGAAGTCCTGCGCTGGCTGGGTGTGGCCTACCTGCTGTGGTTCGCGTGGACGAGCCTGAAATCGGCGCGCGAAGCCACCGGGCTGAAGGCGGACACACACCAGCGGACCCTCAAGTCCATGATCGTCACCACTCTGGCGCTGACGTTCCTCAATCCCGGCGTCTACATCGACACCGTCGTCATGCTCGGCAACCTCGCGAATCAGCAGGGTCCGGACGGGGTATGGCCGTTCACGTTCGGGGCGATGCTCGGCTCGATCAGCTGGTTCCTCGTCATCGGCTACGGCGCCCGCGGGCTCTCCCGCTACCTGGGCCGGCCGCGGGTCTGGCAGGTCCTCGACGTCATCATCGCCGTCGTGCTCGTGGTGCTGGCCGTGCGGCTGGCACTCGGATAAGAGGCTGCGCCGAGGCGACCGACGTCGTCGCCGATGTCAGTGCCCATCGGTACCGTCCCAGACATGGATCCCCGCATCGACCTGCCGCTGCGTTCGGTGGCCGAGCATTCTCTGTCCCCTCCGGAGCTGAGTCCCTGGCTGCACGATCTGCCGGCCGTTCGCGACGTTCTGTCCGGCTTCGAATTCGATCGCACGACCGTCTTCGTCGGCGAGAACGGCTCGGGCAAGTCGACCATCATCGAGGCCATCGCCACGGCTCTCGACCTCCCACACGGCGGCGGTTCCGGTTGGGAAGTGCGCGATCACGTCGAGGCTCCTCCCGAGCTGAGCGAACACCTGCAGATCGTGCGCGGAGCGACGACGAATCGCAGCGGATTCTTCCTCCGCGCTGAAACGATGCACGAGAACATGGCCTATCTCATGAGCGTCGGTTCGGCGCGTGGTCTTCACTATGCGCAGAGATCGCACGGCGAGATGTTCGTCGACATGCTCACGAGCCGCTTCATGGACTTCGGGCTATGGATCCCCGACGAGCCCGAGAGCGCCCTGTCTTTCACGGCCTCGCTGACTCTCCTTCAGCTCATCCGCGAACGCCAGCGGAAGGGCCTGCAGACAGTCATGGCCACCCACTCGCCCATCCTCGCCCGAGCCACAGAAGCGAAGATCGTCGAGGCCGGCGACTGGGGCTTGCGCGAATCCCGGTGGGAGGACCTCACCATGGTCGATCACTGGCGCCGCTTCCTCCACGACCCGCAGCGGTACCTGCGCTACCTCGACGAGGAATGCTCCAAGCGCCGCCCCGACCGGACGCGCGCCGTGGGTCGCCGTTGTGATCAGAGCCGACACTCGCCCCAGCAGCCAGTCCGGGGTCACCGCCTGCCGCAGCGTCGTCGTGCTGATCGTCCACATGATCGGTCCGAACCCGAAGAGGAAATAGCTCACCGCGACGGCCATTCCTGATCCCAGCCACACCGTGGAGAACATGAGAATTGCGGCGACGGTGCCGCACACCGGACCGGCCACGACCATCAGGCCGAACGGCAGACGCGCAGCCAACCAGGGGTTCACTGTGGCACCGGCGATCATTCCGACTCCGTAGGCAGCCAGCGTCATCCCTACCTGCGAGCCCGACATTCCGAGCTCGCTGACACCATAGGCGACGAAGACTCCCTGCAGTGCGAACCAGCCGATGTTGAACAGCAAGGCCGTGACGAAGACCGGGCGCAGCCACCGATTGGAGAAGACGAATCGGCCGCCCTCAACGAGATCGTGAAACAGGTTCCCACCCTCCCGGGGCCGATGGGGAGTCGACGCCGGAAGACGCACCAACAGCCCGATGGCCAGCAGCGACAGCGAGGTCGCTGCGACGAACGCGACCGATGCACCGGTCCAGCTGACCAGGGCACCACCCAGTGCGGGACCGGCGACGAATGCCGCAGACCGGCCCAGTTCGATCCAGCGGTTGGCATTGCCGAGCTCGTCGCGGGTGACGATCGAGGGAATGATTGCCGGCGCCGTCACGGTGAAGCATACGGTCCCGACGGCTCCGATGAATCCCAGTGCCCCGAGCAGAGGCAGATCGAGCACGCCCGCACCGAGGAGGAGGACAGTCGCGATCAGGGCCAGCGACCTCAATGCCTCCGATCCGAGCAGAAGGCTCCGTCGAGAGAGCCGATCTGCCGCGATTCCCGCCGGAATCGATAGCAGCAGGAACGGAAGTGTCTGTGCGGCCTGCAGCCAGCCGGACGAACGGACTCGGACGGCGTGGGCGCAGCGCGCGGAACATCAGCTCTCCTTCAATCAGACGAATCCCTGACTGAAGTCGAGTCTGCCGAACTCTCCTGCGCCGATCCGGCAGTTTTCGGACGTCGCAGTCGCACCTGGACGCCGCAGTCGCACCTCCGTGGATGACCGACTCGGACCGCTCGCCGGAAGCCCGAACTCGTCGCCCGGGGACCTACAGCTGCAGGCTTGGGTGGAGCTGAGTGAGCGTGACCATGCGCTTGCGGCTGCAGACCACGATCGTGGCGACCAGACAGATCGCGGTCATCAGCAGCAAGACCACGGCTGCCTGCGCGGCGATGAACATGTCACCGCCGGCAACCAGTGTGCGCAGACCGCTGACCGCGTGCGTCATCGGCAGGAACGGCGAGATGATCTGGAAGATCTTCGGCGCCGTCTCCACCGGATAGGTTCCGCCTGCCGATGCGATCTGCAGCATCAGCAGAACCAGGGCAATCAGCCTGCCGACACCGCCCAAGGCCGCGACACACAACTGGTGCACGGAGTGGAAACAGGCCGCCACGAGCATCGAGAACAGCAGCGTCCACAACCACGATCCGGCCGAGAAGTCCAAGGCGAAGGTGAGGATCGCATAGAGGACTGCGACCTGGGCGATGCCGAAGAGCAGCCCCGGAACGTAGCCGGCCCAGGCGATCCGCGACGAGCTGGCCGATGAGAACAACGCCCGGTACGGGATAGCGTTGATCACCATGTAGGTGATCATTCCGCCGATCCACAGGGCCAAGGAGACGAAGAACGCGGACAGTCCCTCGCCATAGGCGTCGACGGCGTTGTCCTTGACCTTGTCCGCGTCAACGGGAACAGCTACGACATCCGAACGATTCTCCCGATCCTTCTTGTCGTAGGTCGGGATCTGCTCGAGTCCCTTCTCCAGACCGTCGGCGAGTTCTCCGGAACCGTCGTCGAGTTTGCCAGCGCCCTTGTCGAGTTCCTTCGACCCGTCGACGAGCTGAGCCGATCCGTCCTTGAGATCACCGGCTCCGTCCTTGGCCTTCGCCGTGCCGTCCTTGAGCTGGACGGCTCCGTCGTGGAGGTCACCGGCACCCTTGGCAAGCTTTCCTGCACCGGCATCGAGTTTGATCAGCCCGGAGTGGAGGTCATCAGCACCGGTCGCGACCTTCTGAGCGCCGTCGTCGAGCTGGCCGATCTTCTTATCGGCCGTGCGGATCTTGTCCATCACTCCGTCGACCGCGTCGGTCAGTTTGTCCTCGAGGCTCTTGGCCTCGTCTTTGGCGTCGGAGGCGCGCTTGTGCGCTGAATCGAGGTCCTCACCGAGGCCGTTGGCATCCTCGGCGAGTTTCTTGACGTTCGGGTCGTCCGGATAGTCCTTCTGCAGCTGCTTGATCCGGTCGTCCATGTCCCCGCGCACGGTGGTGCGGGCATCGTCGAAGTCCCCTTCGGCGCGCTCGAGCTTCGGTCGCGCTCCGTCGACGACGTCGTCGGCCTTGCGTTTGACGTCCTCGGCCTTCTTTGTGGCCTCGTCTGCGGTATCGCGCAGTTCGGAGGTGCCGTCGGCGACCTGCCCTGCGCCGTCGGCGAGTTTCTTCGAGCCGTTCTCCGCCTCAGCTGTGCCCTTCTTCAGCTCAGAGGCTCCGTCAGCGAGGTCGCCGCTGCCCTTCTTCAGCTCACCAGCACCTTTGTCGAGGTCGATGAGACCGGTCTGCAGCGTTCCGATGCCCTTGTCGAGCTTCGTCGTCCCGTCGACGAGCTCTCCGGTGCCGTCGTGGAGCTGACCTGCTCCGTCGTGCAGTTCGGACGCACCGTCCGCGGCCTTCTCCGTCTCAGAGTGGATGTCGTTGAATCCGAGATACACCTGGTTGACGTACTCGGCGGTTGTCGTCTCGCTCAGCCCGCCCTTGATCTCGGAGAGGATGGTCCCGGCCAACTGTCCGACGATGAAGTTGTGGGCATCGTCGGTGCGCAGCCGTAGCCCTGCCTGCTCCGGATCGTCACCGCCTGTCGACACGAGCATTTCCGAGAAGTCCGAGGGGACTTCGAGGATCGCGAAGTACTTCCCCTCGGCAAGCCCCTTGTCAGCCTCCTCCTGGCTGGTCTCCTGCCAGTCGAATCCGCCTTCGCCCTTCGGCGTGATCTCGTCGACGAGTTCCTGACCGGCGTTGAGCTTCTCTCCGTCCGAATCGGGCTTCTCCGCGCCGGTATCCTCGTTGACGATTGCCGCCTGCAGCTTGTCGAGGTGCTCGGTCGGGTTCCAGTTCGAGGCCAGGTACAGCCCGCCGTAGATCGACGGGATGACGATGATGACGATCATCGCCAAGCGCGTGATCGTGTGGCGTTTGAATCGTGAGAGTTCTAACCAGGGCAGGGAGAACATTCGGGAATCTCCTCGGATTCGTGTACGTGGGGCAGGAAGATCAGTGTTTGGACCCGCGATGGGCGGGAGGGTGGGGCGGCAGTTCGAGTTCGACAATCGACGGCTCCGCGCGGGAGCCGAGCGACCTGGTGGCGATGTCGAGTTCGCTCGAGTCCTCGCAGGAGACGATGACCGTGAGCGCGTCCTCGGGATCCCGTGATCTGCGCAGCTGCTGATAGATGAGGATCCCGGCCCAAGCACGGGCTCGATCGGCGGATTCGCGCAGGTAGTCGATGTTGTCGATGACGACGACGGGTGGGCGGCTGAGGCTCGCCAACCCGAACTCGAGGAAGAATTTCTGCAGCTCACTCAGCTCGGAGACGAATACCTCTCCGTCATCGTCGATGAGGAAGTCCGCGCGCTGGGCGTCCTGCTTCGAGAACGTCCCCGGCGGGAGTTCGTCGATCATCTCACCCGCCGTGGTGAAAGTGTCCCGGATGAGGCCGATGACCTCGCGCAATGTCGATTTCGACGCCCACGGCTTATACCAGGGCTGCAGCATGATCTGTCGTTCGGCGACGTGCTGCGCGACCGTGAAGTCGTCCTCAAGGTCCGTCAGCCCGGCGATATGTCCGACCGCAACCTGCCCGCGCACGGTGCGGGCCTGCTTGCGGATATCGATATCGCCGAGGCGGCCCTCCCCGTCCGAGACCCGCATCCTCGCAGCCAAGGACAGCAGGAAGGAGGTCTTCCCGCTGCCGGCGGGCCCGCGGACGACGGCGATGGCGCCGGTCGGCACCTCGAGGTCGATATCGGTGAACACATCGCCCTGTTTTCCGGACAGGGACCAACCGCGCAGCGAGACCGCTGGCGCGTCGATGTCGGCGTCCTCGGCGAGAGTGTCCGTTGTGCTCTCCATAGCCATGGCTCCCAATCGTCTGTGCCCGCTTCGATCCGGTGCACGCCGGATATTTCTGCATCGCGCAGGTGACTGCAGAATACGCCACTACCTGCGCACGGGTGTATGGAGCGGGTGACTCCACGTGAAGTTACTTATTGGTAACACCAGTGAATTCTCTCATGGATCTGATGTGCGAGGGAGTTGGGACCACCCAGATGTCACGAATTGCACATCAGTTTTCTGGGAAGGGGCCGTCGGGTGGCCATTCGGGCGGGCTGACCGAGGCCTTTCGGCCGACCTTTCGAGGGCGGCCTCTCGGTCGGCTCTCTAGGTCGGCCGGCCGAAGCCTCCGGGAGTGTATCCGGAGCGCGGATGCAGGGAGTGTAGTCGTAATATCGAAGACGTCGATGTCTCTCGACACACGACGACGAGAATGAGGAGCGGATGAGCACGGCCGATCGCTGCCTCACCGGACTGCACAGAAGGTGGGGCCTGAGCCCTTCGACACTGGCTCCTGGGTGCTTCGCCTCGGTGATGGCGACCGGGATCGTGTCGATCGGTGCCGAGCTCAAGGGGCTGCATCTGCTGTCCGTCGCTCTGTTCTGGCTTGCCGTCGCACTCTACGTGTTCTTCATCGTGCTCACCGCGGTGCGGCTCGTCCGATATCGCGACGCCGTTCGCGACGACCTGCATGATCCGACCCGGGCGTTCGGCTTCTTCACCGCTGTGGCCGGGACGAATGTCCTGGCGACGGGACTCGTCGGATTCGGCATGATCCCGCTTGCCCTCGTCCTCTTCGGTCTCGGCGCCCTGCTGTGGTTGGTGCTCGGGTACGGGATCCCCTTCACCGCCATCCTCGGCTCAAGCACACGGCCGGTGTCTGCCGGCGTGAACGGCACATGGCTCGTGTGGGCCGTCGCTGCCCAATCCGTGGCCGTGGCGGCGTCAAGTTTGGGGATCGAGCTTTCGAACACTCCGTACGCCGATCCCGGTCTGGCCGCCTTCCTCGCGCTCACGGCGGTGGTGATGTGGGCCGTGGGCCTGGCGCTCTACGTTGTGTGCGTGATTGCCATCGGAGTTCGCATTCTCCGGCATCGGTTCGGGCCCAAGGATCTCGATGCTCCGTACTGGGTGACGATGGGCGCGCTGGCGATCACGATCGTTGCGGGTTCGCGGATTCTCGATCTCGGCGAGGCTCCCCTGCTCGAGGCGACACGCGTGCTGATCGGCGCTTCCTCGGCGCTGCTGTGGGCTGTCGCCACGTGGCTCATCCCGGCGCTCGTCGCCGCAGGCATCTGGAAGCATGCCGTCCACCGGGAGCCGATGACGTACGCGGCCGGGCTGTGGAGCATGGTGTTCCCCGTGGGCATGCACTCGGTGGCGAGCATCTACCTGGGCCGTTCGGATCATGTGCCCGCGATCGAGTGGATCGGGCAGCACTGGTTCTGGGTCGCACTCGCAGTTTGGGCAATCGTCTTCGCCGCGATGATCACATCATTCGTCAGAACCCTCCGCAGTCGCTGATCGGTCGACCCGCCTCGGCGCGGGGAGCGCTGGAAGGTTCGCGATCAGCGCCGACGTCAGGCTGCCTCGGCGAAGAACCAGATCGCGCATCGGGCACCGCCGGACTCAACTCCCACCGCACACCGCGCACCGCACCTCGCACCGGGCCTCGCAATACACCCCCTTAGCAGCGCAACGCCCCGCCGGTGGCACCTTGCACACTTGCAACGGTGCGAGATGACACTGACGGGGCGTGATGCCCACGCAGCGGTAGGACGTATCAGCAGCAGGGCGTGATGCCTGCGCCGAACTCAGCGGTCGAAGCGCTGCCCTACGGGCTTCGGTTCCATGACCATCAGGATGAGCACGATGATCGGCCCTACTCCCGGAATGAGCCAGAGGAAGAACATCGGACCCGGGAAATTAGCGTCGTGCAGGCGCCGCCAGCCGACGGAGATAAACGGAATGATCGTGGCCAAGAAGACGACCGCCAACAGGATTCCGGCGATGGCCATGAGTGCCGTCGCGCCGCCCGGAGGCGTTGAGTTGTAGGAGTCCCCCGACGTCGAGATTCCGGCAATCGCCGACCCGGCAAATCCCAGAATCATGGGAATGATTGGCGCGAGAATCAAGAACAGATAGGCGAACCAGAATTCGCTGCGAGACGCTCGCCCGGAGAACTTCACGTAGTTCCTGAAGAAGCGTTTGATCGCTTGGCCGAAGGTCGCGCCATAGAGTGGAAGCGAAAGGTCGTCGGCGCTGGTGGCACCGCGGGGTGATCCGCCATGGCCGAACCCGTCGTAACCCTGCCCACCAGGCCATCCCTGGCCGGACATTCCCTGGTCCGGCGTTCCTGTGCCAGGCACGTCGGGGTCGGAGTTATATGCTGCGTTCGCGTCGTAGGACATGGTGACTCTCATTGGTAGTGATTGCGTACAAGAATGGTCGGCCAGCAGATCATCTCATCGGTGTCGATGCAGATGAAAATGATGGCCGACCATCAGGGAGTCACCGGCCGAGGGGTCAGGCGTCGAAGCGCTGACCCTCGGGCTTGGAAGGCATGGCACACAGGACGAGAACCACGATGCCGCCGATTCCGGTCAGCGAAAGCAGGTAGAGCAGGCCGCTGAAGTTCGCATCGTGGAGCCGCCGCCAAGCGACGGCGATCTGCGGCAGAAGAACGGCAAGAGCGATGATGCCCATGAGGACACCGCCGATGCCCAACATCGCGATCGATCCTCCGGACGGCGCTGCCGGAGCGGACATCCCGTATGGATCTGCCGTCGCAAGCGATGACAGCATTCCTATCATCCCGATGCTGTAGAGGATTCCGGGAATGATTCCCAGCAGGAAGATGAACAGATAGGCAAACCAGAATTCGCTGCGCGAGGCGCGTCCCTTGAAGTTGACGTAGTTCTTGAAGAAGCGCTTGACGGCTTGGCCGAAAGTCGCGCCGTAGAGCGGGAGCGTGAGGTCATCGGGGCTGGTGGCACCGCGAGGTGCTCCACCGAAGCCCTGGCCGGCTGGCACTCCGGCTCCTGGCGCTCCTTGACCGGGTGCGCCGGAGTTGTATGCTGCATTCGCGTCGTAGGACATGATGACCTTCATTTGTAGGTGACGTTTCTGATCGCGCTCCGTCGTCGACGGGCCGAGTTGGCTCAGCCGCTCTTCAGGAAGCGCGAAAACTATTCTGCACCAGGCTTTCCGTCGAACATGTGTCGAACCGGTTTCAGATCTGCAACACAGCGCATCATTCACCCACTTGTCATGGTCCGGACACGGAAACGGCGCCCGAGGAACGATTCCTCGGGCGCCGTGATCAACGCTTCGCGGCCGCTTCGAAAAGGCTCGGCCTCGTCGACGATCGGCACTGCCTGCAGGCGAGTTCCCCTCAGGCATCGCCTCCGGTGAGCGCATAGGCCTCGTCGACCGGCGACTCGTCGATATGCCCGTCGACGCGACGCAGCTTCTTCCAACCGAGTGAGATGACGACGACCGACAGCAGCACGGCCCCGGCGCCGAAGAGGTACGGAGATCCCGCACTGATCGATTCCGATACCGCACCGGCGACGATCGGTGCCACGGCACCGCCGATGAAGCGCACACCCGAATAGGTCCCCGAGGCGACCGGACGAGGCAGGTCGCTGACCTCCATCGCCGATTCGGTGAACACCGTGTTGAGAACGCCCAGAAGCATGCCGGCCACGATGATGCAGACGATGATTCCGGCCAGCGACTCGACGAGGAAGGACATGACCCCCAGCAGCACGGCCAGTGCGACCAGGGTGACGATGAGGCTGCGACGACGCCCGATCCGCTTGGTCAGCACGGGAGCGCCGAACACCGAGGTGATCGCCACGCAGATGCCCCAACCGAAGAAGACGTAGCCGAGACCCATGGCCCCGAAGTCCTCCATGCCCATCTTCGCGGCAGCAGCCTCGACGGGGAACGGGCTGTAGGCCAGCAGAATGAAGAAGCCGAAGTTGTAGAGCAGAGCGGAGACGCCGAGGATGGCCACCCCCGGACGAGCGAGCGCACGGAATGTGGCGCTGAGCCTGATCGGCTCAGGCGAAGCTCCGTTCGAGCTCGTGCCTCCCGGCAACAGCACAACGATGGCGATGAAGCCGATGGCCATGAGGACTGCGGTTCCGAAGAACGGTCCGCGCCAGGAGATGCCGCCGAGGAGTCCGCCGAGCAGCGGACCGGTGGCGATGCCGACGCCGAGAGCCGCCTCGTAGAGGATGATCGCCTTCTCAGCACCACCGGACGCAGCACCGACGATCGTCGACAGAGCGGTGGAGATGAACAGTGCGTTGCCCAAACCCCAACCGGCACGGAAGCCGATGATCTGGTCGACGGAACCGGAGAATCCGGCAAGAGCCGCGAACGCGACGATGAGGACGAGACCGATGAGCAGTGTGGTCTTCGCACCGATGCGGGATGACAGGAAGCTCGTGAAGAACATCATTCCGCCGGTGATGAAC
This sequence comes from Brevibacterium sp. H602, assembly GCF_051172395.1. Lineage (NCBI taxonomy): Bacteria > Bacillati > Actinomycetota > Actinomycetes > Micrococcales > Brevibacteriaceae > Brevibacterium > Brevibacterium sp. H602. The sequence goes on from NZ_JBPIZD010000034.1 coordinate 23,621, forward strand.
AGGTAGCTGGTGAACAGCAGCATCGATTGGGCGGGACTGGCGTCGAGCTCGGCCGAGATAGCCGGCAGGATCGGATCGACCAGGCCGATGCCCATGAAGGCGATGACCGCGGCGAACGCGACCGCCCAGACGGCACGTGGCTGGCGAAGGATCGACGCCCCCGCCCCGGAATCGCCGGGTGTTTCGTCCCCTGTTGTTTCGTTGCCTGCTGACGCTCTCATCTGCTGGTCGCGTCCCCTTTCCTATGGTGCGTTCCGCTCCAAAGTCCGCTTCGGAAACGTGGTTGAAAAACTGAGATGTGCTCGACGGCTAGCCCGCGGTCGGTTCCGGATCCGATTCGTCGGCGGGTTCGTCGACGCCGTCGACCGGGTGTCGGTCCTTGAGGAAGTCCGAGACCAGCCCAAGAGCGCGATCGACGCTCTGCCGCTCCTCGACGCTCAGCGACTCGAAGTAGGGCTGCATCTGCTCGATCATGATCGACCGGTTCTCCGCCAGCCTCGCCCGTCCGGCATCGGTGAGCGAGAACTGCGACGCGCGGCCGTCCGTGGGACTGGGTTCGCGCACGACGAGTCCGGCTTCTTCGAGTTTGGCGAGGAGCTTCGTCGCCGCGGGCTGAGAGCTCAGATATCCTTGCGCGAAATGGCCCACCCGTACGGGCTGATACTGCTCGACGACTGCGAGCGCACGCAGCGCCGCCAGCGAGTTCTCATTGCCGATCACTCGTCGAAACGCTCTGGTCAGGCGCGACGAGACGACAACGAGCCGCGACACGAGTTCAGCCGAATCCACATCATCCATAACTTATTTATATACCCAGGTTATGCATTTCGACAAATCGGCATAAGCCTCAAGCTCCGCTCCGCGTCGCACGGAAAGGCGCCACCCCACCCGCCCGCAAGGACTTAACCCCACCCGAATGTCACCATGTGACGGACCTCACGGCCGCCTCGGTGATGGTCATGCTACTCTGGCCTCACATGTTCCGGGGACGGTGAAATTCCGTACCGGCGGTCATAGTCCGCGAGCCGCTCGCATTCGTGCAGGCGGTTGATTCGGTGAAATTCCGAAACCGACAGTCAGAGTCTGGATGGGAGGAGCATGGTGGCCTCGGCCGCTGTGTCTGGTGCAATCGACCGCACCGTCGCACGCGACTGAGACGCCCTGATGGTTGCACCCGCAATATCCTCCCTCCCGGCGAAGGCTCGGGAGGTTTCTTCATGGACGCGCAGCCAGGCGAAGCAGCGGAATTCACGGATCTCGAATCCGCGGCGATGACCGCTGCCCTCAACGCGGCCCGCGAAGGGGTTCGCGGAGCGAATCCGCTGGTTGGCGCGGCAATCCTGACAGCCGACGGGCAGATCGTCACCGGCCACCACGGAGGTGCGGGCACGCCCCACGCCGAGGTGGACGCAATCACCACCGCTCACGACCTCGACATCGATCTGTCCACCTCGACGCTGTTCGTCACGCTCGAGCCCTGCAACCATCACGGCCGGACCGGCCCCTGCACCGAGGCGATCATCAACGCCGCGATCCCCTCCGTCGTCTTCGCTTCCCCCGACCCGAATCCCGTGGCCGCGGGCGGTGGACAGACCCTCGCCGAGGCGGGGCTGACGGTCCGTTCGGGACTGCACGAAGAGGACTCCCGCGCTCTCAATTCCCGCTGGGTCCGGTCGACGGCCGAGGCCCGCCCGTTCGTCACAGCGAAGATCGCACAGAGCCTGGACGGGGCCGTCGCCGCCGCCGACGGAACCAGTCAGTGGATCACTTCCGCGGAGTCTCGCGCACACGCTCACGAGGTCAGAGCCCGAGTCGACGCCATCCTCGTCGGCACCGGCACTGCCGTGGCCGACGATCCGCGTCTCAATGCCCGCGGTCCGGACGGAATCGCGCTCGACGACCAACCGCGGCCCGTCGTGCTCGGCACCTCGGAGCTGCCTGTCACATCGTTTCTCGCCCTCAACCCGAACACTCTGCAGCTGCGCACCCACGATGCCCGGGCGGCCTTGGACGAACTGTACGCCGCCGGAGTGCGACACCTCCTCGTCGAAGGCGGGCCGACGGTGCTCGGAGCGTTCTTCTCCGCGGGGGTCGTCGACGAGGTCTTCTGCTATCAGGCTCCGATGCTCATCGGACCCGGCCGCAGCAGTGTCGACGGCTTGGACGTCGGAACCCTGTCCGAGGCGCTGCGGCTGATCCCCGACGACACGGAGACACCGGCTGTGTCACGGCTCGGCCCGGACTTCCTGCTGCACTTCGCGACTGCGGACCCTGAGCCGGCCGCAACCGGCTCCCCCGAATCAGGCATATAGCCGCCGCACTCCCCCAGCCACCACCGACCACCGCATCAGAATCTGGAGTCACATGTTCACCGGAATCATCGAAGGACTCGGCACCGTTGAATCCATCGAGCACACGAACGATTCGGCCGCGATCACCATCGACGCGGGTCCTCTCGTCGCCGACCTCGAACTCGGCGGCTCGCTGTCCGTCAACGGAGTCTGCCTGACTTCGACGAGGCGGCCCACCGAGCAGCGTCCGGGCCTGTTCACCGCCGAGGTCATGGGCGAGACCCTGCGCCTGACCGGGCTCGGCACCTTGACCACGGGCGACCGCGTCAACCTGGAACGCTGCACGCCCGCCTCGGGGCGCTTCGACGGCCATGTCGTCCAAGGACATGTCGACGGACGCGGTGAGCTCCTCGATCGCATCGACCGTCCCGACTGGTCGACCCTGCGCATCGGGATCCCGAACGACCTCGCACCGCTGACCGCGGTCAAGGGGTCGATCGCCCTCAACGGGGTATCGCTGACGCTCACGGCCGTGTCCGAACCGAGTGCATCTTCGGCGTGGGTGGAGGTCGGCCTCATTCCGGCCACCCTGGCGCACACAACGTTCGGCGAGCTGCCGGTGGGCGCGGCTGTGAACGTCGAGGTCGACGTGCTCGCGAAGTACACCGCGCGCCTCCTGTCCTTCCGCACCGCCACCCAGCAAGGAGTCGATCATGACTGATCTCATCGCTCACGCCAGCCGCCTCGATCCCATCGATGCGGCCATCGCCGCCGTCGCCGACGGCCGGCCCATCCTCGTCGTCGATGATGAGGATCGGGAGAACGAGGGCGACCTCATCATGGCTGCCGAGTTCGCCGATCCCACGACGATGGGCTTCTTCGTCCGGCACACCTCGGGCGTCATCTGCGCACCCATGACCGCCGACCGAGCCGCAGCCCTGCGCCTGCCGCCGATGGTCACCGACAACGAGGATCCGAAAGGCACCGCCTACACGATCAGCTGCGACGCGGTCGGGGTGACCACGGGCATCAGCGCCGCCGAACGCGCCGAGACCGGTCGAGTCCTCGCCACCGCCCCGGATCCGGCTGCGATCTCGCGACCCGGCCACATCTTCCCCCTCATCGCGAAGGACGGCGGGGTCCGGGAACGTCCAGGTCACACCGAGGCCGGGGTCGAGTTCGCGCGCCTGGCCGGTGCTCAGCCAGTGGCGATGATCGCCGAGGTGGTCCACGACGACGGGTCGATGATGCGCTTCGACGCGGTGCGCGACTTCGCCGACGTCAACGACCTCGTCATGGTCTCGATCGAACAGCTCATCGCCTACCTCGAGCTGCGTGATTCGGGTGCGTCGGGCGACTCCGCGGCGGTCGTCCCAGCGGCCCCGGCTGCGTCGTCGAGCTCGGCCGCAGCCACGGCGTCGACTGCGGATGATTCCCGCACCGAAGCGGCCGCCTCGGTGACGGTTGCCGATGCACCTGGCGGGAACGGATCGGTCGAGGCGACCGCGGAGGTGGCTCTGCCGTCGGAGCACGGCAGCCTGCGGGCCCGCGCTTTCACGATCAACGGGCATGACCACCTCGGCGTCTTTGCGGGATCCCCGGAATCCGGCGCCGAGGGTCCGGCGCCTCTCGTGCGGCTGCATTCGGAGTGCCTGACCGGGGATGTCTTCGGTTCGCACCGCTGCGACTGCGGTGAACAGCTCGACCTGGCGCTCGGCCTCATCGCCGAACACGGTGGGGCGGTGCTCTACCTGACCGGACACGAGGGTCGCGGGATCGGGCTGAGCAACAAGCTGCGCGCATACGCTCTGCAGGATCAGGGGCGGGACACCGTGGATGCGAATCGGGACCTCGGATTCACCGACGACGCCCGCGACTACCATGCCGCGGCGACGATTCTGCGCTCGCTCGGGCTGACTCGCATCCGCCTGCTCACGAACAATCCGGCGAAGACCTCGGCTCTCGAAGAGCTGGGCATCACGGTGGAAGCCGTGGTTCCGCTCGAGGTCGCGGCGCGGCCGGAGAACACTCACTACCTGGCCACAAAGCGCGAACGCATGCACCATGTGCTCTCGCTGCCAGAGGTCACGGGCACATCCGGCACTGTCACGGGCACTTCCGGCACTGGCGCGGGCACCGTCGGGGCAAGCCCAAGCAGCGCCGGAGCCGTCGCCAGCTGAACCGCGCACTCACACAGACACGAACCAGGCTCTGCGGAGCCGTCGAACAAAGGACATACTCATGGCTCATTCCGGAGCACCAGAACTCACCGTCGACGCCGCTGACCTGCGCGTCGCCATCGTCGCCGCCTCCTGGCACACGCAGATCATGGACGGACTCGTCGACGGAGCCCAGCGCGCCGCCGCCGAGGCCGGAGCCGAGGCCACGCTCATCCGCGTGCCCGGCAGCTTCGAACTGCCCGTCGCCGCCGCCCGCCTGGCACCGCACTTCGACGCAGTCGTCGCCCTCGGCGTGGTCATCCGCGGCGGCACTCCGCACTTCGACTACGTCTGCCAAGCCGCCACCGACGGCCTCAACCGGGTCGCCATCGACTGCGGCAAGCCGGTGGGCTTCGGCGTGCTGACCTGCGATACCGAGCAGCAGGGACTCGACCGTGCCGGGCTCGAAGGGTCCGTCGAGGACAAGGGGCATGAGGCGATGACCGCCGCCCTCGTCACCGCTCAGGCCCTGGCGCCGTACGCGCTGGGCTGAGCTGCGCTCATCTTCACCGAGAAACGGGTTGAGCG
>NZ_JBPIZD010000035.1:0-25072 GCF_051172395.1 Brevibacterium sp. H602
AGGGAGGGGCGACCAAGCACATGTTGGGCCGCCCCTCCTTCTGTTCTTCAGCCGGTGACGAATCGACGATTCAGGGTGAATAGAGAATGAACTCTGCGACAGGGGTGAAGCCAGTGCTGAACAAAATGACCACAACTATGTGTGTGGTGAATGTTGCATTACTGTTACATTCGTAATACTTCACACCCAGCTGTAATTTTCTAAGGAAATACATGAAGAAGCTCGCCCTCGCCCCCGCGGTGGCCATCGCCATCACCGGCCTGGCCGCATCCCCAGTCATCGCTGCTCCGGAAGCTCCGGCCTCGACAACTCAGCAGCCCGCCGCGACTCCCGCTCAGCTCCAGAAGGGCGCTGCACAGGGAGTTAAGGCGCAGGCCGGTGAAATCGGAGTGTCTGCTGACGGCGTCACCGTTGACGAGTTCGCAGAGAACGGCGTCGGCATCGGCGGTGCTGGACTCGAAGCAGACACCGAATACAAGCTGACCGTTGAGCCAGCGAGCGGGCAGAACGTCAATGTTTACGAAACCTCTGTCACAACTGATGCAGAGGGCGCTTTCGATCACGCCGTCGCAGGCGTCGGCGAAGCAAACCCAGCATTCGTCGGTGACTACAAGGTCACAGTTACAAACGATTCTGACGAGAACGCCCCGTACAGCACGAGCTTCAAGGTCACTGAGGGCGAGGCAGACGAGCCCGAGGCTCCCGAGGTCGATCCGAAGGTCTCACTCAACACCGACGAGATCTCGGAAAGCGACTTCGCCAAGAACGGCATCAAGGTCACCGGCGAGGGCTTCACCCCCGGCGGCACGGTCAATGTCGTCGGCGGCAACGAGACGTCGCCCTTCGCAACCAAGGAAGTCGAAGCCGACGAAGAAGGAAAGATCTCCGCCACCCTGAAGTTCGAGGGCGACGAAGCACTTCCGGCCGGCGACTACGCCGTCTGGGGCGTCGACCAGGAGTCCAAGACCAACTCCCCCGCCCAGGACTTCACCGTCACCGAAGACGAGACCGAAGAGCCCACCACTCCTGCCGAAGAGGCCAAGCTGACCGTCTCCCCCGAGTCGATCACTCCGGCTGACTTCGTCAAGGAAGACAAGGGCGTCACCCTCGCCGTCGAGAACTGCGAGCCCGGTGAAGACGTCCGCTTCCTCGTCACCCCCAAGGGCGAGTCGAGCGTCACCGCCTTCGACAAGACCGTCCAGGCTGACGACGAAGGCAAGGCCAACGTCAACGTCTACGGCACCAGCGCCTCCAACGCCTCGGCCTACGTCGGCGATTACGACGTCACCGTTACCTGTGGCGATGACGAGCTGACCGGTGACTTCTCTGTCGAGGAAGATGCGAACGCCGGTGGCGGCGACGGCGATGAAGACGGCAACGGCGGAAACGACGATGGCGACAACGGAGATGCCGGCAACGGCGGCGACCTGCCTCGCACCGGTACCGAGCTGACCGGCCTCGTCGGCGGCGCCGGCCTCCTCCTCATCGGTGGAGTCGCAGTCGCCCTGACCATGCGCCGCAAGAAGGTCGCCCAGGATCCCGCAGAGATCTGAGAGCGACTCAAGTGAGATCGTGCCAACTCGATTGAGCTGGGCCTAAGACGAAGGGCGCGAACCCAACCGGGTTCGCGCCCTTCTTCGTCTATCTGCAGCGAAGCAGAAGACGGCTCATTCCATGCGGTCGTACCTCGAGCGCAGGGCGAGGAAGACTCCGTAAAGGACCAGGCCGAGGCCCACGGCCAACAGCAGATACGGCCCGAACGGCTGATCTCGCATACCTTTGAGCGCTCCGTCGATGCCGGTGAATTCCTCCGGATCACCGGTCGCAGCGGACACCACGATGAGGATGCCCACCGACAGCAGCGTAACGCCCTTGCCCAGGTAGCCGACGACACCGGTGAATCCGATGAGGAAGCGGGTGATCGCGCTGCGCGGTCGACGCAGCTCCTCTTTCCACTTCCGTCGCAGACCATTGATACAGAACACGATTCCGATGATCGCAATCACGACGCCGACAGCCATGAGGATGTACAGTCCGCCCGGCGCCTTCGCCACACTTGTTGAGGCTTGAGAGCTCGACTGCCCCGAGTCGGCTCCCCCGCCGAAGACGAATTGGGAGAAGGTCGCGGCAACCACCACATAGGCGATGGCGGAACCGACCATGGTGAAGAAGTCGATCCACTGCTTCCGCCCCTGCTTCTTCTGCGGGTCCGTTGTCCCGGCATCACGCAGCGAAGCTGAGCCGAAGAACGCATTGACCAGACACCACAGCGCCATCAGTGCACAGCCGAGGAAGCAGACGACGATCAGCACCATGCCGAAGGGCTGCGACGCGATCTGCCCGACCGCTCCGGCCTGATCGGCTTCTCCGCCGCCCTGCCCCAATCCGATCGTCATCGCAGTTGCGCCGAGGATCGCGTGGACCAATCCGTTGGCGATGAACCCCGCACGGGCCACCCGCTCGAACCAGCGGCTGTCCGCGGCCTCCTGAGCCGCCGAATCGGCGCTGTCGGCGACCTGTCGAACCTTCTCTTTCTCGTTCACAGAGTCAGTGTCGCACACCTACTGCACTGTTCTGCATTATTCTGCGAACACTGGTGAGAGCCAGGCGACCGAGCCCATCACACGCTGGCCATCTTCCCTGTCTTCCGCCTGTCTCCGTGTCCAGGGCACATACCACTTCCTCGCTCACCTCGGTCGCTCACTTCGGTCGCTCAGCTCGAGCGATGCCTCATTTCTCTGATCCCAGTCGTTCAGCCGATATCGGGCGAAACCCCGGACCGGACGCGGCGAAGCCTGCGAATAGTGATCACAGCGGCCACGGCGATGAGCACGAACAGGACAGTCGCCACGATTCCCAGATAGCTGGTATCGACCTCGGGCAGGACGAAGATATTCGTCTCTGCCCCCACCTCGACGACTCCCGCGAGAACCACCAACCCTGCGATGACCACGGACAGACCGGTGATGACGATGTTGTAGCCGCGGAAACGGCCCCGTCCACGCGACGCCCAACCGTAGAGATTCGACATGAACAGGCTGTCCGCCGTATCGCAGGCGGCCATCCCCACGGCGAACAGCAACGGCAGCGAAAGAGCCAAGGCCGCCGATGACCCGGCGGCCGTCGTCCCTGCCGCGATCATCAGTCCGATCGTCGCAGCAGTGTCGAAGCCGAGGCCGAAGAGGACTCCGATGGGGAACATGCGCCGAGGACGATCCACGGTGTCGAGGACTCGAGCGAAGGCCGATGTCACAGGCCCCTTCGGACCCGAGCTGGAATCATCGTCTTTCCGCCGCAGCACTCCGACGAGCGAGACCAGATTGACGATTCCGAAGACTGCCACGACGAAGGTCGCGAACGACAGGCCCCAGAGTCCGAGACCGAAACGCGCGGCCGAATCCTCGGCCAGAACGAGGTCGAGTGCCACACCTGCCCCTAAGGCGACGAACACACCGGTGACGACCACAACCGACGAGTGTCCCAGGGAGAACCAGAAGCCGACGGTGCCGGCAGGAGTGCCCTTCGCGGTCAGGCACCTGGTGACACTGTCGATTGCGGCGATGTGATCGGCGTCGAACGCGTGCCGCGCGCCCAGCAGCACTGCGGTCAGAGCCAGCCCCCACGCTGCGGAGGGCGCGGTCTCGGACAGAGAGATGACGATCAGCATCAGAGCAATGACCGTGATTCCGACCAGCGCTAGGGCGGTTCGCACCATCGTCCGACGGGTTCCGTGCTGTCCCCACCTCCGATCTGCGCCGAGGCTGTCGCCCTCAGCCCGCACAGACGCCGATGCTCGGGTATCCCTCGTTCCTGGTGTCAGTGTCATTCCTGGTGTCCGTATCGATTCGTTCATCTCTGCCGTCTCCGTTCTGCTCTGGTCTTCCACCGATGCCACCGGGCATCGACGTGCGCCGCGTGGGTCGCGGAGCCGATCGCTCTCACCACTGCCCCGGGCCTGGCGAGGACCAGGACGTGGCCTTCGCCGTCATCCCTGCTGTTATCCCTGCCGTCCTCCTCGGGGTCGAGTCCGATGAGCATCGCTGTGTCGAGGACCCGCGACGGTCCGAGCACACCCGGCTGCGGATCGCTGCCGTCGAGAGCGAGCTCTTCGACGAAGAACGCCGTACCGTCGAGGTCGCGGATGTCTGTGCGACTGACGATCCGGCCGCCGGCTTCTCCGCTTCGCCCCAGGACGAGGGTCTCGCGTAGGCAGACGACGGCATCCGGTGCTCGCCGTACGGTGGTCCGCCGGTCGACCTCGGCGCGGTCGGTGACGACGAACGGAAACGATTCCCACACGAGCGCGCCGCCGTCACCGACGTGCATGTCGACGTTCCATTCCGAGCGGCGTCCTGTCGAGGGGTAGGCGACCGTCCCTCCGATGTCCTCGATCCGCAGCGTGCACCCGGCTCCGACATCCACACGGATCGCGACCGCATCCCCGCCGAGGAGGGTCGCCGCGCCGGCGACGAGCGCGACGTGTGCAAACCCCGGCTTTCGACTCACCAACCGCGGTTGGAGGAGTCCGGCGGTGAACCGGACTTTCGGCGGTGCGCCCGGTGACACCTCGGTGACGGAAATGCTCGTCATACCCTTTCGGGTTCGTGATCGTGCGGTGCATCGGCATCATCGTGACTGTGCACGGATCCTCCGTCCTCGTCGGCGTGGAAGTGCGGAGCCATCGGTCCCGGATCCTGCGGTTCGTGGGAGCCGGAGCGATGCGAGTCAAGGAGCCTGAGCAGCCAATCACGCAGCCGCCTGATGGAGGCCTCGTCGGTGCGGGAGAGGGCGAGCACCGGCCCGCCCTCACGGGCCTCAGTGGCATCTGCGACCATCGTTTCGACATCGACACCGACATGTTCGGCGAGGTCGGTCTTGTTGACCACCAGCAGGTCGGCGCGTGCGATGCCGGGCCCTCCCTTTCGGGCGACGTCTCCGCCGCCGGCGACGTCGAGGACGAAGACCTGCGCGTCGACAAGCGCCGGAGAGAAGGTCGCGGTGAGATTGTCACCGCCCGATTCGACGAGGACGAGGTCGAGCGGGAAGAAGTCGGCTTCCAATCGTTCGACGGCCTGCAGGTTCGCCGTCACATCGTCGCGGATGGCGGTGTGGGGACAGGCGCCGGTTTCGACGGCCCGGATCCGGTCGGGGTCGAGCACCCCCGCGGAGCGCAGCAGCCTGGCGTCCTCATCGGTATAGATGTCGTTGGTGATGACTCCGATGCGGATCTCATCGGCCAGGGCACGGCAGATGAGAGCGATCAGCGAACTCTTTCCGGTTCCGACGGGACCGGCGACTCCCAGTCGCAGGGCCCTTTCGGCAGCAGGGAATTCAGGCACGGAACAGCCTCCTCGGCAACACGGACTGGGCCTCTGCCCAGTCCTCGATCAGTGGGGCACCCGCGGCGGGAAGCGCCTCGGGAAGGGTCAGTCGGGAAAGTTCGGACACGCAGGCCTCCAATGTCGCGCAGGCATCGAGCACCCAGCCGGTGACGCGGATCGGATCCGTGGGTTCGAGTTTGAGTACGGCGGCGGCGACGGTCTGCGCGTCATCGTAGGCGACGAGGCGGACGAGGTCATCGGGCCCGATACCCGCGCACGCGGCGATGACACCAAGCACGATGGGACGGGGCAGCGGTCGCGACCGGAGCACCTCGGCGGTCTGCGGCCAAATCGTCTGACCGATGCGAGCCAAGCCGGCGCCGAGCGCCACCGCGATCTCCCGCAGCGCCGGGCTCGGGGTTCGAGCGGTCCACTCGATGTTCAGAGCGCCGAGGCGGTCGATGACGGTATCGGCCCTCGACGCCGGATCCGTTGCCACCAGATGCCGGGCGATCACGGCCGCTCCCGCTTCGACGCGCACAACGGTGGCCATTCGGGAGCACATGTAGGCGGCGATATCGTCTGGCGGCAGTCCCCGACGCAGTCCGGCCTCGACTCCGTTCGAGGACACGTGGGCACCTGCCGGCAGCCGTGAGTCGGCGAGCATCATCGCCAGAGTCGCCGAAGCGTTGGCGCGGGCGGGAATGTCGGTCGAAGTCTCGCGCATCAGAACATCTGGTAGAGACGGCCGAGCGGAAGGGTCTGCGCCGGCTGAGCGGTCACGGTCTCCCCGTCGATGGCGATGGCGAAAGTGTCAGGGTCGATGTCAATAGCCGGGCGCGCATCGTTGGCGCGCATGTCCTTTTTGCCGACGTCGCGAGTCGGTGCGAGAGGCAGGAGTTCCCGACTCAGCCCGAGTTCGTCCCGGAGGCCGTTCTCGACGGCGGCGGGAGCGGCGAACGACACCGCCAGACTCGCACCGTCGGAGGCGCCGAAGGTCGGCCGCATGAGGACTGGCTGCGGCGTCGGAATGGACGCGTTCGGGTCCCCGAGTCCGGCCCAGACGATCGACCCGCCCTTGATGACGAGGTCGGGGCGGACGCCGAAGAAGCGCGGATCCCAGAGCACGAGGTCGGCCATCTTTCCGACCTCGATCGAACCGATGTGTGCGTCCACGCCATGCGCGATAGCGGGATTGATCGTGTACTTGGCGACATAGCGGCGGGCGCGTTCGTTGTCCGCAGGCAGAGTCTCGCCGAGGCTGCCCACCCGATTCTTCATCACGTGGGCGACCTGCCAGGTGCGGGTGATGACTTCGCCGATGCGGCCCATCGCCTGAGCGTCCGAGGACGTGATCGACAGGGCTCCCATATCGTGGAGCAGGTCCTCGGCCGCGATCGTCGTCGCCCGGATGCGGGATTCGGCGAACGCGAGGTCTTCGGGCACGGCCGGGTTGAGATGGTGGCAGACCACGAGCATGTCGAGGTGCTCGGCGACCGTATTCACGGTGTGAGGCAGGGTCGGGTTCGTCGATCCCGGGAGGATGTTCTCGAGTGCCGCGATCGATAGGATGTCGGGAGCGTGCCCACCGCCGGCGCCTTCGACGTGAAAGGCGTGAATGCTGCGGCCCCCGATCGCCGCGATCGTCGATTCGACGAAGCCCGCCTCGTTAAGGGAATCGGAATGCAGAGCCACCTGCAGTCCGTGGTCATCGGCGGCCTGAAGTGCGGCGTCGATCGCGGCAGGTGTCGCGCCCCAGTCTTCGTGGACCTTGTATCCAGCTGCTCCGCCGAGTGCCTGTTCGGCCAGTCCGGCCGCGGAGACCGTGTTGCCCTTGCCGAGCAGGAGGATGTTCATCGGGATGTCGTCGAGGGCACGAAGCATTGCTCCGAGGTGCCAGGCTCCCGGCGTCACGGTCGTTGCTTTGCTGCCTTCGGACGGACCGGTGCCGCCGCCGGCGATCGTCGTGATCCCGGTGGCGAGCGCTTCGTGGAGTTGGGAGGGTGAGAGCAGGTGGACGTGTGAGTCGAACGCTCCCGCGGTGAGGATCCGTCCCTCGCCCGAGATGATGTCGGTGGACGGTCCGATCCGCAGTCCGGGATGCACGCCGTCGGCGATGTCCGGGTTCCCCGACCGGCCGAGCGCGACGATCCGCCCGGCTCGGATGCCGACATCGGCTCGGATGACGCCCCACCAGTCGAGCACGACGACGTTGGTGATTACCGTATCGGGTGCCCCTTCCGCGGTGGTCGTCGTTCCCTGATTCATCGATTCGCGGATCGATTTGCCGCCTCCGAAGACCGACTCCTCACCGCCGAAGGTGCGGTCTTCTTCGACCTCGATCCATAGGTCAGTGTCACCCAGCCGCAACTGGTCACCGAGGCTGGGGCCGTAGAGCGCGGCATATCGCTCGGTTGACAGCCGGGCCATCAGCGATCACCCGCCTCGGAGCCGCGGAGGCTGATGCCGGCCACATGCCGGAGCCCGCCGAGGGCGACGATCGGCACGGTTCGCGAGGCTCCCGGCTCGAAGCGCAGCGACGTCCCTGCGGGGATGTCGAGGCGGAATCCCGCCGCGCGGTCGCGGTCGAAGGCGAGCGCCGGATTCGTGTCGGGCAGATGAACGTGGGAGCCGATCTGGATCGGTCGGTCTCCTGTGTTCTCCATCGTCAGCGTCGTCGTATCGTCCGGGTTCGAACGCACATTGAGTTCGCGCTCTCCCGGTCGGACCCGCACGGCTCCCGGCCCGCGGTCGCGTGTTCCTGCCACTTGTTCGGTCCTTCAGTCGATGGGGTTGTGGATGGTCACGAGCTTGCGCCCGTCGGGAAAGGTCGCCTCGACCTGGACGTCGGTGAGCATGTCAGCGACGTCATCGAGCACGTCCTCGCGGGTGAGGACGTCACGACCGGTGGTCATGAGCTCCTCGACGCTTGCCCCTTCCCTGGCGCGTTCGATGGCCCAGGTGCTCAGCAGCGCAACAGTCTCCGGGTAATTGAGAGCGATGCCCCGTTCATGGCGGTCCCTGGCGACCATTCCCGCCACGGACAGGAGGAGCTTCTCGGTGTCGGCCGGTGTGAAATGCATGGTCTCTGTGTGGTTCCTTCAGTCCTCCGCGCGTTCACGCGGGTGATCGGCGGGCAGGATGTGCTCGCCGAGGCGGTCGGTCGAGAGTGCGAGTGAGCTGAGGTAGAGACGCTCCCCGTTCTCTCCCGTCTTCGCCGAAGCGATCATGTCGGGACGTTCGAACTCCATCTCGGTCACATGGCAGCGCAGGGTCTCGCCCGAGGGGTTGCCGTGCTCGTCGAACATCGGCAGGTCGATACCGTCGTCCGTCCGACGCAGGTAGTACCTGCCGCGGGTGATGATCGCCATGAGCGGGGTCGCGACGATCGCGATGCCGACGGCGAACAGGGGTGAGAACGGTTGGACCGTCGCCCCGAACGCCCCGAAGTAGATGGCGATGGAGATACCGCCGGCGAGCACCAGTGAGACGATTCCGACCGGGTTCCAGTCGTAGAGCATGCCGCGCCGGAACTCGGGGATCTTCGGGGAGAGCTTCAGCAGATACTTGTTGATGGCGATGTCCGCGGCGACGACGCAGATCCACGACATCGCGAGGTTCGCGTAGAAGCTGAGGATCGCGTTGAGGAAGTCGAACATATTCAACTCCATCAGCGCCAGCGCGATGAGCAGGTTGACGATGAGGAAGGTGATCCGCCCGGGATAGCGCTTCGTGATCCGGGTGTAGGAGTTCGTCCATGCCAGCGACCCCGAGTAGGCGTTGGTGACATTGATCTTCACCTGGGAGATGACGACGAGCACCACGGCGAGGAAGAGAGCCAGCCATTGCGGCATCATCTGCTGATAGGTGGCGAGGAACTGCTGGACGGGTTCGTTCGCGAAGCTCACGGCGCCGGGAACGTTGGCGATGAGGTAGACCGCGAGGAACATGCCGATGATCTGCTTCGTGGCCCCGAAGATCACCCAACCGGGCCCCGCGAGGATGACGGCGGCCCACCAGCACCGCCGGTTCTCGGGGGTGCGCGGCGGCATGAAACGCAGGTAGTCGATCTGTTCGGCGATCTGGGCGATGAGCGAGAGGCAGACTCCGGCGGCGAGCATGACCGAGGCGAAGTTCGCCCCTTCGCCCTCCTCGCCGGTGTAGGCGAAGAAGTCGGCGACCGATTCCGGCTGCCAGGCGATGAGGTAGCCGACGGGGATGACCATGAGCAGCAGCCACAGCGGGGTCGTGGAGACCTGCAGCTTGGCGAGGACCTTCATGCCGTAGATGACCAGCGGGAAGATGAGCACGGTGGACACGAGGTAGCCGATCGGCCGGGGAATGCCGAGGCCGAGGTAGAGTCCCTGAGCCATGATCGAACCTTCGAGGGCAAAGAAGATGAAGGTGAAGGTCGCGAAGATGACGTTGGTGATGACGGACCCGTAGTAGCCGAAGCCCGACCCGCGGGTGATGAGATCGAGGTCGAGGTTGTAGCGGGCGGCGTAGAACGCCAGCGGCCATCCGGTGAGGAAGATGATGAGGGCCGCGACGAGGATGCCGAGGATGCCGTTCGCCGTGCCGTGGGCGATGCCGATGTTTGCACCGATCGAGAAGTCGGCGAGGTAGGCGATGCCGCCCAGCGCACTCGTCGCGACGACCCCCGGCGCCCATTTCCGGTACGACCTGGGGGCGAAGCGGAGCGTGTAGTCCTCGAGGCTCTCAGAGGCGGCGAGCTTTGCTTCGTTCCGCGGCTCGGGAGGTGCTGTGGTCCTGCTCGGAGACAGTGTCATTGCGCGTTCCTGACGTGTGCGTCGGCCATGTCAACGACAATCATCGCAGTCGATTGTTTCCGCACATGTCGGTTCTGTTTCGGGCAGATGTCGGCAGGGGACATTGTGGGCACCGGATCGGTGCCCAATGATCATTCAGCGCAGATAGAGAAGGGCGCGAACCCCACGCGGGTTCGTGCCCTTCTCTATCATCGCCGTCCCAGCAGGAACCGGGTCAGCGCCGCCGGTACCGGTTGTAGAGGACCAGAGCGCCGGGTTCGGGCCGCCCTTGCGGACGGCGGCCGCGAGCGATCGACACGACATCGCCGGCGGTGCCGGCGGCGAAGACACGCGCATCGCGTTCCTGCGCCGACCTTCGTGCCCGAACTTCGTCCTCGAGCTCCTCATTGCGGCTCTTGAGCGCGTCGACCTGATTCTGCAGGTCGATGATCTTCTTGATCCCGACGAGGTTGACTCCCTCGTCCTGCGACAGCTGCTGGATCAGTCGCAACTTGGCGATGTCCTTCCCGGAATAACGCCGACCCCGGCCCGCAGTGCGTTCCGGAGAGACGAGACCCAGTCGGTCATACTGCCGCAGCGTCTGCGGGTGCATGCCCGCCAGATCCGCGGCCACCGAGATGACATACACCGCCGCACTCGATGAAATGTGCATTGTGATTCACCACCTCAGCTGGCCTTGGCTTTGTCCAGCAAGCCGGCGCGTGGATCCTCACCTTCGGTGGCGGCCTTGAAGGACTCGACCGCTTGTTTGGCTTCCTTGGACAGATTCTTCGGCACCACGATCTGGACTGTCGCCAGCAGATCGCCGGAGCCCTTCTTCGTCTTCACACCTTTGCCCCGGACGCGCAGGGTCCGTCCCGAGGGTGTCCCCGGTGCAACCTTGACCTTGACGGGCATTCCGCCCAGGGTCGGCACCTTGACCTCGGCGCCGAGGGCCGCCTCGTCGAAGCTGATCGGCAGATCCATCCGCAGGTTGTCACCATCGCGGGTGAAGACCGGGTGCGGACTCACGTGCACGGTGAGGATGACGTCACCGGGCTCGCCGCCGTTGGGGCTGGTCTTGCCCTTGCCGGCCAGGCGGATCTTCTGCCCGTCCTTGACCCCGATCGGTGTCCGCACGGTCAGCGGCTTCCCGCCGGGCATGTTCAGCTTCACCGAGGCACCGTTGATCGCTTCGGTGAACGACAGCGTCGTACTCGACTTGATGTCGCCGCCCTTGACCGGAGGCTGGTAGCCGCCGTAACCGCCACCGCCGAAACCTCCGCCGAATCCGCCGAGCAGATCCGCCAGGTCCGGGGGAACGTCTCCCCCACCGCCGTAGGTCGTGCGGGTCCGGGTGCGTCCGCCGCCTCCGAAAAGGTCGGAGAACACGTCGTCGAATCCGCCGCCGGCAGCCCCGCCGGGCCCACCGGAACCGGCGCTGAACCTGGCGCCGCCGCCCATGGCGCGGACCTGATCGTACTGGGCCCGGGATTCCCTGTCGGAGAGCACCTGGTGGGCCTGGCCGATCTCCTTGAACTTCTCCTCGGCCTTCTCATCACCGGGGTTGGCGTCCGGGTGATACTTGCGCGCGAGCTTGCGATAAGCCTTCTTGATCTCGGCGTCGGAAGCATCCTTGGAGACGCCGAGGGTTTTGTAGAAGTCCTTGTCGAACCAATCATTCTGAGGTCCGGTATTCACCTGGCACCTTCTTTCCTTCCAATCAATCCTGTCATCAGGGTATTCACTTGTCCTCTCACAATCCGCATCCCCGGGGCAATGCCCCGAAGATCCGGACCGCCGCCGAGGCGGTTCCCCGGCCCCGTACGTCGGTGAACCGGCGTACGGGGCGGGCGGCTGCCTCGGCGATCATGGTCGCTGCTCAGTCCTCCGGCTGCTGGACACCGACGCGGGCGGCGCGGATGATGCGCTCCCCGATCCGGTAGCCCGGCTGCATGACCAGGAAGAGCGTCGGATTCTCGACCTCATCCGAAGGTTGCTGCATGAGCGCCTCGTGGATGTTCGGGTCGAATTCGTCGCCGACCTCTCCGTACTGTTCGACGCCGATCTTGTTCAGCGATTCGACGAGCTTGTTCACATGGGTCTCGAAAGGCCCGGTGACATCGCCGTTGTCGCGAGCGAGCTTGACCTCGTCGAGCACGGGGATCAGGGCCTCGACGACCTTGATCGTGCCGCCGAGTGCCGCACGCTCACGTTCGCGGTCGGCGCGCATCCGGTAGGCCGCATATTCGGCGTTGATGCGCTTGAGGTCGGCCAGGTATCCCGCTGCCTCCGAACCCGGTTCGGGCTCGGCCTCCGGCTCGATGTCCTCGAGACCCGAGGCGTCGGACGGGATGTCCACACCGAGGTCGCTGGCATCGGCCTGTTCGGCGTTCGGGTCCGCGGTCGGCTCCTCGCCGGCCCCGGCCGAGGCCGACTGGGCGTCGGCCTCGGGACGGACCTCACCGGTGTTCGGATCGACCCGGCGCTTGTCACTGAAGGTGAAGCCTGGCTCCTCGGACGACTTGTCGTTGCCCTCGGCAGTCATTACTTCTTCTCCTCATCCTCATCGTCGACAACTTCTGCGTCGACGACATCGTCGTCGGCGCTTGCATCGGCTGCGCCCTCACCGGCAGCTTCGGCGCCTTCGGCACCGCCCTGCTGGCTGTAGATGGCTTCGCCGATCTTCTGCTGGTTCTCCACGAGCTTGTCGTAGGCGCTCTTCACGGCGTCGTCGTCTTCACCCTTGAGGGCTTCCTTGACGGCGTCGACGTCGCCCTGCATCTCGGTCTTGAGCTCTTCCGGCAGCTTGTCGGCGTTGTCGGTCAGCAGCTTCTCGGTCTGGTAGGCGAGGTTCTCCGCGTTGTTGCGGACGTCGGCAGCCTCACGGCGCTTCTTGTCCTCTTCAGCGTGCTCCTCGGCCTCGCGGACCATGCGGTCGATGTCTTCCTTCGGCAGTGCGGAACCGCCGGTGATCGTCATCGACTGCTCGGTGCCGGTGCCCTTGTCG
Organism: Brevibacterium sp. H602; assembly: GCF_051172395.1. NCBI lineage: Bacteria > Bacillati > Actinomycetota > Actinomycetes > Micrococcales > Brevibacteriaceae > Brevibacterium > Brevibacterium sp. H602. The sequence goes on from NZ_JBPIZD010000035.1 coordinate 13,101, forward strand.
GTGGCCGACACGTGGACGATGCCGTTGGCGTCGATGTCGAAGGCGACCTCGATCTGCGGCACACCGCGCGGAGCCGGAGCGATGCCGGTCAGCTCGAAGGTGCCGAGGTTCTTGTTGTCGCGAGTGAACTCACGCTCACCCTGGAAGACCTGGATCGACACGGAGGGCTGGTTGTCCTCAGCGGTGGTGAAAGTCTCCGAACGCTTGGTCGGGATCGGGGTGTTGCGCTCGATGAGCTTGGTCATCACGCCGCCCTTGGTCTCGAGTCCGAGCGAAAGCGGGGTGACGTCGATGAGCAGGACGTCCTTGCGCTCACCCACGAGGACACCGGCCTGAACGGCGGCGCCGATGGCGACGACCTCATCGGGGTTGACGCCCTTGTTGGGCTCCTTGCCACCGGTGAGTTCGGTGACGACGGCGGAGACGCCGGGCATACGGGTCGAACCGCCCACGAGGACGACGTGGTCGATGTCGCTGACGGAGACACCGGCGTCCTTCATGACTGCGTGGAACGGAGCCTTGGTGCGCTCGAGGAGGTCCTTGGTCAGGTCCTCGAACTTCGCACGGGTGAGGGTCTCATCCAGGTGGATGGGTCCGTTCTCGCTCATCGACAGGTACTGCAGCGAGATGTTCGTGCTGGTGGCCGAGGACAGTTCCTTCTTGGCCTGCTCTGCGGCTTCCTTGAGGCGCTGCAGAGCGGTGGCATCCTTGGTCAGGTCCACGCCGTAGTTGTTCTTGACCTGCTCGACCAGCCAGTCGACGATGCGCTGATCCCAGTCGTCACCGCCGAGGCGGTTGTCACCGGAGGTCGCACGGACCTGAATGGTGGAGAAGTCGTCTTCGTCCTTGCCGACTTCCAGCAGGGAGACGTCGAAGGTACCGCCACCGAGGTCGAAGACGAGGATGAGCTCGTCTTCCTTGCCGCGCTCGAGGCCGTAGGCCAGAGCGGCAGCGGTGGGCTCGTTGATGATGCGCGAGACGTTGAGTCCGGCGATCTCACCGGCGTCCTTCGTGGCCTGTCGCTCGGCGTCGTTGAAGTAGGCAGGGACGGTGATCACCGCGTCGGTGACCTTCTCCTGCAGGTACTCCTCAGCGTCGTGCTTGAGCTTCTGGAGGATGCGGGCCGAAACCTCGGGAGCCGTCATCTTCTTGCCGCCGAGTTCGGTGGACCAGTCGGTGCCCATGTGGCGCTTGACCGATGCGACGGTGTTCTTGATGTTCGTGACGGCCTGGCGCTTGGCGATCTCACCGACGAGTGAGTCGCCGTTCTTGTTGACTGCGACGACGGACGGGGTCGTGCGACCGCCTTCGGCGTTCGCGATGACCTTCGGCTCGCCGCCTTCGAGGACTGCAACGACGGAGTTCGTGGTTCCGAGGTCGATTCCAACTGCACGTGCCATAGTTTTCTCTCCTTACAGATCGTGAGTTCCTGCGACTCGAATGTGTGCGATCGGGCGGCTCCGGTTCTTGAGTCAGAACCACTCGACCGCACACATTGAGCCAACTGGACTCAAGTATTCTCTTCGAGGTTTCGACCGTCAAGTCGACCTCATCAAAGTTGCGTACACCAGACTCAACTTTGCTGAGGATGGTTTTATTCCGGCGGAAGAGAGATTCTTTTCAGACAGCTGCTGTGGCATCGAGCAGGCCGAGAACATCATCGACAACAGCGTCCCGATGCGACAGCACGACACGACCCCAAGGCTCACCGTCACCGAGGCTGTCACCACGAAGGACGCGTTCGCGCAGCTCGACCCAGCGCCTCCAATGACGGTCGAAGGCGCGTCGTCTCACGACCCTCTTCCGCTCCTCCTGACCACGAAGCGCGGACTCTCGATCCGTATCGATGAAGACGATCATCGGTCGATATCCGAGAATCCCTGCAAGGCCCACAATGAGTCGGCGACTCCATCGGCGCGTGCCCGGATCATGGATGACCAGCGGTCCGCCGCACTTGTTGAGCATGAGCGCGAGCACGCAGAGATGGGCAATAGTGTGAAGAATCGGCCGGACAAGCGCGTACGGCAACCACGGCATCCACTGACGCAGCCGACGTCGCAGGTTCTCCGGGTCCGCCGACCGTGCCTGAGGCGATCGGCCTCGTAATACTCCGAGCGCCTCCGTCTTGCCCGCCCCGGGAACCCCGGCGATGACAATGAGAGGAATCGCACCAGCACTGTCCGATGCGCCGCCGCCTTCGCGCTCTCCTGCGTAACGGTCGAGCTGCCCGACGCTCCCGTCGTCGCCTCTCGCCTGGACTGCTGATCCCATGGTGACCTCTCCGAGTCAGATATTGAGAGTCAGCATAGAGGCGATTTCTTCGCCGTCACTGCGAAGCCCCTCGGAGATTCACTCGCCGAGGTGGCCTTCCAGATCGTCGAGGATCTGACCGGCCCCGGTCGGGCCGAGGCCGAGGAACCAGACATCGTCATTGACGCGGATGGCCTTGCTGTCCTTGACCGCGTCGAGGCCCTTCCATTGGCTCGATTCGAGTGCCTTCTTCTCCCCGGTCGCCTCCGGATCGCCGTAGCTCGTGTAGAAGACATAGTCGCCGGCCGCCTGGTCGAGGTTCTCCGGAGAGATCTCGACGGCGAGCTCGTCGACATCCTGATTCTTCGGACGCTTGAACCCGGCATCGTGGAGGATGACTCCGATGAGCGACTGATTCGCATACAGGCGGAGGCGATCAGGCATGAAACGCACGAGCGAGATCGTCGGGTCGCCATCGACGGAGTCCTTGAGCTCTCCAGCCTCGCGAGCGTATTCCTCAAGCTCCTTCGTCGTCCCGTCCTCCATGCCCATCGCCTCACCGACGAGGCGGAAGTTCTCCTTCCACGGGAAGCCGGGACGGATCGAGAACACCGTCGGGGCAATGGAGTCGAGTTCGTCATAGAGTTTGTCGGCGCGCAGCTGGCTGCCGAGGATGAGGTCGGGTTCGAGTGAGGCGATCTTCTCGAGGTCGAGCTCGTTGATCGTGCCGACCGTCTCGACTCCCTTGACCTGGTCTTCGAGGTAGCTCGGCACCGGGCTGGCACCTTCGGTCGTCACCATGCCGACGGGCTTGATGCCCAGCGACAGGACATCGTCGAGCTCTCCTGTGTCGAGAACGACGACGCGCTCGGGCTTCTTCTCGATCTCCGTGGTGCCGTTGGCATGCTTGACCGTCCGCGGGAAGACCCCGGCCTCGGCATCGCTGCCGAGCTTCGCGGTCTCCTCATCCGCAGTGCCGAATGCCTCGCCTCCTGTCGCTACGTCCTTGTTGCCGGCGTCCCCGTCGGTGTTCTTGTCGTCCCCGGCGGCACAGCCGGCAGCGAGCAGGGCAATGGTCAGAGCTGAGGCGGCCATCGCGACCACCCGATTCTTCAGAGTCGATTTCACGAAGATGAGCCTACCCTAAGTACTCACCCCGCTCGACGGACCACAGCTTCCACACAACCTCACCACGAACGAAGTGTCTCGAGCTGAGGCTCGAATCCGTGCTCTGTTCAACGCGAACGAGAAGACCGCCGCGTCGTATGCGAAGTACTCGCTGGTCGAGAGCACACCCGCCGTGAAGAACGATGCCGTATACCCGATGGGCCTCGACTCATTCGGCCTCGATTGCTACTCCGCCACAAACGTCCTCGACCGCGTCGAGGACGAATTCGGCAAGTGAGCACCTGAACACGAAACGGACGGCCGGCAGCGACGATTCTTCTCGCTGCCGGCCGTCCGTTCTCTGCCTGTGGAACCATCTGGGCGGTGCCGCCTCGGCGATCTGATCGACTTCGGCGGGGCCGCCTCGGCGATTCAGCCCTTGGCCGGGCGGGAGCTGATGATCTCCGCGCGATCGTCACGGTTGAACTGACGCAGCTGGGTCACATGCGTCGGGTTCAGCTCGGAGACGTCGGCGACCTGGAGCAGGCGCATGGTCCGCTCGACCTGCTCGCCGAGGATCTCGATCGTCCGATCCACACCTTCCCGACCGCCGGCCATGAGACCGAAGAGGTAGGCACGGCCGATGAGCGTGAAGTCCGCGCCGAGTGCCAGCGAGGCGACGATGTCGGCGCCGTTGCGGATTCCGGTGTCGATGATGATCTCCACGTCCTTGCCGATCTCACGAGCCACCTCGGGGAGGAGCTCGAAGGGGACGGGGGCACGGTCGAGCTGACGTCCGCCGTGGTTGGACAGGACGATCGAATCAACACCGAGGTCGGCGAGCTTTTTCGCATCCTCGAGCGTCTGCACGCCCTTGACGGAGAACTTGCCGGGCCACATGGCGCGGATCTCGGCGAGGTCGTCGAAATCGATCGAGGGGTCCATCGCGGAGTCAAGCAGTTCGCCGACGGTACCGCCGGTCTCCGACAGGGAGGCGAACTCGAGCTTCGGGGTGGTCAGGAAGTCCCACCACCACCAGGGCCGCGGGATCGCGTTGAGGATCGTCTGCGGGGTCAGCTGGGGCGGAATGGAGAAGCCGTTGCGCGTATCGCGCAGGCGAGCTCCGGCGACGGGGGCGTCGACGGTGAAGAACAGGGTGTCGAATCCGGCGTTCTTCGCGCGCTCGACGAGGCCGTAGGAGATGTCGCGCTGCTTCATCACATAGAGCTGGAACCAGTTGCGCCCGTGCGGGTTCGCCTTCTTCACGTCCTCGATCGACGTGGTGCCCAGCGTCGAGAGCGTGAATGGGATTCCCGCCGCTCCGGCGGCACCGGCACCGGCGGTCTCGCCCTCGGTCTGCATGAGCCGGGTGAAGCCGGTGGGGGCGATGCCGAAGGGCATGGCCGAGCTGCCGCCCATGATCTGGGTCGAGGTGTCGACGTTCGTGACGTCCTTGAGGATCGAGGGGTGGAACTCGATGTCGCGGAAGGACTGGACCGAGCGTTCCATCGAGATCTCGCCCTCGGCGGCGCCGTCCGTGTAGTCGAACGCCGCGGCCGGGGTCCGGCGCTTGGCGATCTTCCGCAGGTCCTCGATCGTCAGTGCGTTCTCCAGGCGACGCTTCTTCGGGTCGAGTTCGAACTTCTTGAACTTCATCAGCTCGAAGATCTCGGCCGGCTGGGGTATCTGCCTCTTGACCATGTGAAACGCTCCTTCGGTTAGGCGGTGGTTGAGACGTGGTTGGTGGGGTGTGGCTGTTAGTTGGTGGGTAGTGGTCAGCGGGGACGGTCTGTGGGGCGGCTCGGTCGCCGTGACGACCGCACCGTTGGGACGGCCTGGTCGCCGTAGGGACCTCAGTGCGAGGGCACCATCCAGGACAGCACCGTCGACTGGAGTCCGACGAGCAGACACATGGCGACGAGCATGCCCAGGGACCAGCCGATGACGCGGCGGAGGATCGAAGCCTCCTTGCCGAGCAGGCCGACGGCTGTGGCTGCGATGGTGAGGTTCTGCGGGCTGACCATCTTGCCAAGGACGCCGCCTGAGCTGTTGGCGCCGACGAGCAGCAGCGGGTTGAGCCCGGCCTCGTGTGCGGCGGTCTGCTGCAGGGTCGCGAACAGTGCGTTCGCCGAGGTGTCCGACCCGGTGACGGCGGTACCCAGCCAGCCGAGGATCGGCGAGAGGAAGGCGAAGAAGGCGCCGGTGCCCGCGATCCAGGTGCCGATGGTGATCGTCTGGCCCGAAAGGTTCATGACATAGGCCAGCGCGAGGACCGATCCGACGGTGAGGATCGAGAACTTCATCTTCACGACGTTGACGATGAAGACGTCGACGGCGTCCTTCGCCGACATCTTGTACACGATCGCGACGATGATGCCGGAGATGAGCAGCAGAGTTCCGGGCGACGACAGCCATTGGAAGTTATAGACCGTGCTCGTCGAAACTTCGCCGGCGGCATCGAGGATGTCGCCGTGCAGTCCGGGCCACGGAATCTTCACATCGGTGGAGGCCAGCCAATTGTTCAACGCCGGTACGAGCTTGGCCACGGAGAAGATGACGATCACCAGCAGGTACGGGAAGAGCGCGAGGAACACCCGGGACCCGGTCAGCGGCGCGGTCTCCTTCTTCATATCCGTGGCCACGGCCGCGGAGGCGCTGCCGGCATCGGGGGCGTCGGCACCTTCGTGCTCGCGCTCGACGGCCATGCGGTCGAGTGCGTCCTGTCCGCCCTTCGGCTTCCAGAACCGGAGCATGATGACGACGGCGGCGAGGCCGACGAGGGAAGCGATGATGTCGGTGAGTTCGACGGAGAGGAACGTGGCGGAGACGTACTGGGCGAGACCGAAGGCGATGCCCACGACCAGTGCCAGAGGCCAGATTTGGCGGAGACCGCGACGCCCGTCGACGAGCAGGACGAGGAAGAGCGGCACGACTGCGGCGAGGAAAGGAGTCTGGTGGCCGACCATGGCGCCGATGTCCTGATAGTCGATTCCCGTCAGAGTGCCGGCGGTGATGATCGGGATGGCGATGGCGCCGAAGGCTACTGGCGCGGTGTTGGCCACGAGGACGACGACGGCGGCGCGCATGGCGGTGAAGCCGACGGCGACGAGCATGACACCGGTGATCGCGACCGGGGCACCGAATCCGGCGAGCGCCTCGAGGAGGCCGCCGAAGCAGAAGGCAACGATGATCGCCTGGATTCGCGGGTCGTCGGAGATGACGTTGATGACCAGCCGGAGGTCTTCGAAGCGCCCCGAGCGCACGGTGAGCTCGTAGAGCCAGATCGCGGTGATGACGATCCACATGATCGGGAACAGACCGAAGGCGAATCCCTGCGTCGCCGACAGCGCAGCGAGACTGACGGGCATTCCGTAGGCGGCGATCGCGACGATGAGAGCGACGCCGACGGCGGTCAGTCCGGCCCAATGGGCCTTCCACTTCAGTGCCCCGAGGGTGATGAAGATCGTCAGCAGCGGCAGGATCGCCAGCAGGGACGACCACAGCAGACTGTCGGCAACCGGTGCGATTTCAGGTGTGTACATGGCTTCTCCAAAGCGGCCGGGCCTGCCCACACCGGGTCCGTTCCCCTGTGAACGCGCTCCGAACTCGAATGATCAAACTTTTCAGTATGGCCTTTATGAGGTCAGACCATTAATCTGAGCATAGGACGAGGGTGTGATCTGCGTCAAATATTCTCCGGCGGCGATTCCGGTCACAGCCCACGAGCAGGACGACGAGCAACGAGAGGCATGACATGATGGCGCGGTGGAGACGACCATGAACGATGATGCGAACGAGGCCCGCACGGAAGAGGCCGAGCGCACCGAGGCGACCGTGGGCCCCGAGTGGAAACCCGTGAACCGGACGAGCACCTATGAGCTCGTCATCGATGCCGTCGAAGAGCAGATCATGACCGGTTCGCTGGGCGTCGGAGATCCTCTGCCTGCAGAACGCGACCTGGCGACGAAGCTCGGCGTCAGTCGCGCCAGTGTGCGCGAGGCGCTGCGCGTCCTCGACAGCCTCGGCGTGGTCCGGTCCTCGGGAGGGTCCGGCCGCGGTGCCGGCACGTTCATCGCCGCCATGCCCTCGGCAGCGCTCACCCGCTTCCTCCGCCTTCATGTGGCGCTCACGAACTTCAGCATCGATGACGTGACGGAGACGCGCATCCAGCTCGAACGCTCGAGCGCGATCCTCGCGGCGACCCGTGCCGATAAGGACGCACTGGCAGAGGTGAATGCGCAGCTGGCGATGATGGACACTCCCGGGATCAGCCTGGAGACCTTCAACGACGCGGACACCGCGTTCCACGTCGCCATCGCTCAGGCGGCTGGAAATCAGCTGTTCTCCGACCTCACCGGGGCCATCCGCACTTCTCTGCGCAAGTCGATCTTCTCCTCGTTCAGCCGCGTGGACGACCAGCAGGCGCTGATGGCGAAGCTGCAAGCCCAACACCACGGAATCATGGACGCCATCACCGCCGGTCGCGCCGAGGAAGCCGCAGCCCTGACCGAGGAGCACATCCGCTTCGCCGCCTCACGCCTCCCCGGCCTCTCAGACACCTGACCCTCCCCAATTGCTACCTGACGGCGGCCCAGCAACCTGGCGCGAGGTTGCTGGGCCGCCGTCAGGTAGCAGGGGGTGGTCAGTGGCCGTCGGAACGTTGGGCCACCTCAGCGGTTTCCGCTTCGATCCGCGCTTGATTCTCAGCCCGCTTCTTGGCGCGCTTCTCTTCCTTGTGCTCCGCTCGGTCCTCTTTGCGTCGTTCGACGAGGAGGTAGAGGGCGGGGACCAGGATGAGCGTGAGCACCGTCGACGAGGTGAGCCCGCCGATGACGACGATCGCCAGTGGCTGCGAGATGAACACTCCCCCACCGGTCAGCCCCAGCGACATCGGCACGAGGGCGAAGATCGTTGCGGCCGCGGTCATCAGGATCGGGCGCAGGCGCAGTCGGGTGCCGTGGACGATCGCATCCATGAGATCGAGTCCGTCCTCACGCAGCTTGTTGATGAGGTCGATGAGCACGATCGCGTTCGTCACGACGATGCCGATGAGCATAAGCAGACCGATGAGCGAGGGAATGCCCAATGGTGTGCCGGTCGCCAGCAGGAGCAGCACGGCTCCGGTCGCGGCGAACGGAATCGACACCAGCAGGATGAGCGGCTGGACGAAGCTGCGGAAGGTCGCGATCATCACGAGGAACACGAGCACGATCGCCACGGCCATCGCCATTCCGAGCTGACCGAACGACTCCGCCTGCTCCTGGCTGGCACCGCCGACGTCGAAACTGACTCCGTCGGGCAGATCCATGGTCTCGGTCAGGTCAGTGGCCGCGGCTGTGACCGTTTCGAGCTGGCCGCTGGACGGGGTTGCGAACACGGTGACCTTCCGGTCTCCGTCGGCACGGTCGATCGTCGCCGGGGTCTCGGTCTTCTTCACCTCCGCGATCTCGTCAACGGTGATCGGCTCACCCTTGATGTCGGGGATGGCGGCCTGCTCATCGGCAAGCCCCTCTTCCTCCTCCTGGCTCTGCTCCTGTTCACGCTGGCCGTCGACGAGGTCGTCGATGGCGTCGTTGGCTTCCTTCAGCCCCTTCTCGGCCTGTTCGACGCCTTCGCGGGCCTGCTCCACCTGGTCGGCAGCCATGTCGCCCGGACTCGGAGCCGGCGGCGGATTCTCGGCATCGCGCAGGGCCTTGCGGGCCTGTTCAAGCTGGTCGGCGGCGTTGTCACGGGCTTCACGGGCGGACTCAAGCTGCTCGGCCGATTCGTCAGCAGCCTTGCGCTTGGCCTCCTCGGCGCGGGCATCGGCCTTCTCCTCGACCCGATCCGTCGCATCTTCCTGGGCGTTCTGCGTCTGCACCTCGGTGACGGGCAGTTCGAGAGCACGGATCTCGTCCGGGGTCGCATCCGGATGAGTCGGGGCGAGGGTGATGTCGCGCTCCTGGCCGTTGAGAGTGATGGTGCCGGCCTCGACGCCGTCGAGTGCGGCGGCGATGGCCTGACCGACCTCAGCCTGGCTGAATCCGTAGTCGGCGGCTTTCTCCCGATCGACGTCGACTTCGATGACCGGCTGGTCGGCGGCGAGGTCGTTGCGGGCTGACTGGACACCGTCGGTCTCCGCCATCTTCTTCGTCACCTCATCGGCGGCCTTGCGCAGCTTACCCAGGTCGGTGCCCGAAAGGGTGACCTCGACATCCTCGCTGACGGAGCCGCCGGCGTCCTGGACGTCGATCTCGCCCGCGTCCGTCCCGAGGTCGTCGAGCTGGGTGCGGAGACGGTTCATCGCGACCTCGGCCTCGGAGTCCTCGGCCAGGGTGACGTTGAACTGGTTCTCTGCACCGGATTCGGGTCCGTTGACCGTCGTCGAGTAGGTCTCGACGTCCGGATCATCACCAAGCACGGTCTCCACTCGCTTCGCGGCTTTGTCACCGGCTTCGAGCGAAGCACCGGCTGGAAGAGTCTGCGTGATGTTCACGGAGTTCTGCCCGGCCGATCCGAGCAGGTCCGTCTTGAGGAAGGTCGCGCCCATCATCGTGACGATGAAGATGACGACGGAGAAGGCGATGGTCCTCCAGGGATGGTGCAGAGCGGAGATGATCGCCGGCAGACTGCGCTGCTGGAGGCGGTCGACTCGGCCGGAGGCCTCACCGTTTCCGGACGCAGGAGCGACGACGGGTTCGACGGTTGCGTCCGGCAGCAGGTCCTTGCCCTTCGCTGCGCGTTTGGCGTTCTTCTTGTCGATCGACTTCTGGCGGCGTTCGGCACGGGCCACCGAGCGGCGGTGCTGCTTGGCCGCCCACAGCTCATAGCTGCGGTCGGTGGCTGCTTGCCGTTTGGGCGAGAGCGGTTTGGGACTGCGGCGCAGGACCCAGTAGCTGAACACAGGGACGATCGTCAGCGCCACGACGAGGGAGGCCAGCAGCGCCAGGGAGACGGTGACGGAGAAGGGGCGGAACAGCTGACCGGCGATGCCGTCGACGAACGCGATGGGCAGGAACACGGCGACAGTGGTCAGGGTCGAGGCGGTGATGGCACCGGCGACCTGCTTGACGCTGGCGACGATGTCTTCGACCGTCAAATCGGTCGTGCCCTGCCGTCTCCGGATGTTCTCGATGACGACGATGGAGTCGTCGACGACACGGCCGACGGCGATCGTCAGGGCACCCAAAGTGAGGATGTTGAGCGTGTAGTCGCCGACCATGAGGCCGATCATCGCGATGAGCAGCGACATCGGGATCGAGATCGCGGCGACGATGGTCGAACGGAACGAGCCGAGGAAGGCGAGGATGACGAAGATCGCGAAGATCAGGCCGAGTCCGCCTTCGACGGAGAGGTCGTGGATCGACTTCTCGATCTCCGGAGCCTGATCGAAGATCGTCGAGAATTCCGTGTCCTCGCCGAGCTTCGGACCGACTTTGTCGAGGGTGTCAGCGACCTTGTGTGAGACGTCGACGACATTGGCGTCCTGGTCCTTGGTCACGGACGCAGTCACGGAATCCTTGCCGTCGGCACGGGACAGTGAGGTCTTCTCGACCGAGTCGAGGTCGACGTCGGCGACCTCCCCGAGGAGGACGGTGCCGTCCGCGGTGCGCAGCGGCGTCTTCTCGATCTGTTCGACGGCGTCGACCTCGGTGCCGACCTCGACGGCCATCGATGTTTCGCCCTGGGAGCTCTGTCCGGCAGGGACGACGGTGCCGGCGGCTTCGAGCTCATCGGGTACGGAGGATTCAACGACATTCTTCTCCGCCACATCCTCCGGGCGGAAGGTGATGGAGACCCGCTGCTCGTCCTGGCCGGTGACCTCGACGTTCGAGACACCGTCGAGAGCGCGGAGTTCGGGGACCAGGTCCGTCTCGAGACGGTCACCGAGGGTGGCGGAGTCTCCGCCGGAGACGGCGAACATCGTCACCGGGACCTCATCCATCTGATACGACAGCACTTCCGCCTCGGCGTCGGCGGGCAGGTCCGACTTCACTCCGTCGACGGCCGAGCGGACGGCGTCGGTCATCTCTTCGGAGTCCTTGCCGAACGGCCACGTCACCTCGGCGGTCATCATCCCCGACGAGGTGGAGGTGGTCACCGATTCGAGTTCTCCGACCCCGTCGAGCGCGGTTTCGAGAGGCTTGGTCACAGTCTCCTCGATGACCTCCGGAGAGGCGCCGGGGACGGTGGCCTGCACCGAAGTGCCGGGCAGGTCGACCGAGGGCATCGTCTCCTGGTTGAGTGAGGTGGTCGCGACGATGCCGAAGACGGCGATCACGAGGGTGAGCAATCCGACGATGAGGCGGTTCTTCAGACTCATCCGGGTGATCAGGTGCACAGGGGTCCTCCGGGTTCGGGGGTGTGAGCAGGGCGCTCCAGTCAGTCTTCCAAGCGGATCGCCTCAGCGGATCGCCCAAAAGTAGGCAACGGTGTCCCCCAAAAGGATGAATTCTCACCGCTGTTCCCGGCAGGTCGATCACGGCCGTTCGGTGGGGCACGTTTCGACCCTAGAAGCGGTCACGGGTGCCCAGCACGGGAGTTGACCTCCAGACCACCCTCAGGGAACACGGAGGAAAACCGGAGGATCCCCTCCCCTTACTACCTGACGGCGGCCCAGCAACCTCGCGCGAGGT
>NZ_JBPIZD010000036.1:0-18903 GCF_051172395.1 Brevibacterium sp. H602
CCGTCAGGTAGTTCGGGGAGTGGACGGGCTCTTGTCCACGGACGGGTTCACGATTAGATTATGAGCAGTTGAAACACTCTTCCGACACCCGCCGATGGAGGTGGACCGTCCGCCATGGATTCGACGCTGCTGCTCGAAGACACCTATCAGAGCGCCGTTCGACGCGCACATGAGCGTCTGGCAGGACCGTCGGAGACGAGCCTCCACCTGCCGTCGTTAGGGCCCGGGGTGCGCGCCTCGGTGCTGGAATCCTGGGACCGGTCCCTGACCCGGCTGCGCGACCCCGACAGCGTGCAGGTCCAGGTCGCATTCGAAACCGATCGTCTCGCCGAGGTGCGCCGGCGACATCCCTTCCACGCGATCATGCCGCTGCTGCGGTCCCATCTCATCGAACCCGCCAAAGACGCCGGACTGCTGGCCGCCCTCGGCGACGAACAGGGGCGACTGCTGTGGGTTGAGGGGGAGCGGGGCGTGCGCAACCGCGCCGAAGCCATGGGATTCGTCTCCGGTTCGGACTGGTCCGAGGAGGTCATGGGCACCTCCGCCCCGGCCCTGGCACTGCGATCGGGCCGGCCCGTGCAGGTCAGCCGCGCCGAGCATTTCGCCCCCGACGTCCATTCGTGGAGCTGCAGCGCCGTCCCCGTCACCCACCCGCTGACCGGGCAGGTCATCGGCATCATCGATGTCACCGGGGGAGACGACGCCGTGTCCTCCATCGTGCTGCCGCTGCTGTCGTCGACGGCGAAGGCCGCCGGGGCTCAGCTGTCCCAGCTCTTCACGCCGCAGCAGATGCACACCGGCACCGAGGCGGCCGGGACCAGACTGACAGTGCTCGGTCCCAGCCCCGCTTTGGAGAGCCCCGATGGAACGCGGATTCCCCTGAGCCGTCGGCACGCCGAGATCCTGTTGCTGCTGCACAGGCATCCCGACGGCATCAGCGGTGCCGGACTGGTGGAGCGGCTGTGGTCGGTCGGCGGCAGCGAAGTCACGGTCCGGGCGGAGATCAATCGTCTGCGCAGAACGATCGGCAGCGTCGGCGATCTGCGCATCGACGCCCGCCCCTATCGGTTGCGCGGGGACGTCGATTCGGATCTGGAGCTCACCGTGCAGGCTCTGGCCAGCGGTGACATGGATTCGGCCCTCGAGCAGTTCAGGGGGACCGTCCTGCCGGATTCCGAAGCGCCGGGAGTCCGCGAGATTGCGGCGGAGGTCGATGCGCTTATGCGCGAGACCCTGCTCCAGGACGGAACCTGGCAGCAGCTGTGGCGGTTCGCGAACCTGCCGGACTCCCGCGACGACGTCGAAGTCCTCATGACAGTGCTGCGTCTGGCACCGCCCGAGGCCGCCGAACGCAACGCCGCGGTCGTGCGCCTGGAGGCGCTGGGCCTCTGAACTCGGCGAACCGATTGCGGTTCGGTGTGCGGGACGGGGCGGCCGCCTCGGCGATGTGATGCAACCCATATGCAACGTTGCGCTCGGTAGCGTCGTGGTCACACGGAGACAATCCGGTGGAATCAGACGCATCAAAGGAGTTGCAATGACTGTCTACGCACAGCCTGGTCAGGACGGGTCGCTCGTCACCTTCAAGTCCCGGTATGAGAACTTCATCGGCGGTCAGTGGGTGCCGCCGGTCAAGGGCAATTATTTCGAAAACCCCAGCCCCGTCACCGGCAAGACCTTCACCGAGGTCCCGGCCAGCACCGCTGAGGACATCGAACTCGCTCTCGACGCCGCGCACAAGGCGGCTCCGGCCTGGGGCAAGACCTCGGTCGCCGAACGGGCCAACATCCTCAATCGGATCGCCGACCGCATCGAGGAGAACCTCGAGATGATTGCCGTCGCCGAGACTTGGGACAACGGCAAGGCGATCCGCGAGCCCCTCAACGCCGACCTGCCGCTGGCGGTCGATCATTTCCGCTACTTCGCCGGAGCGATCAGGGCACAGGAGGGCGGACTCTCGCAGATCGACGATGACACCGTGGCGTATCACTTCCACGAGCCGCTCGGTGTGGTCGGCCAGATCATTCCCTGGAACTTCCCGATCCTTATGGGCGTGTGGAAGATCGCACCGGCGCTGGCCGCGGGCAACGCGATCGTGCTCAAGCCCGCCGAGCAGACTCCTGCCTCGATCCTCGTCCTCGTCGAGCTCATCGCCGACCTGCTGCCCGAGGGCGTGCTCAACGTCGTCAACGGCTTCGGTCTGGAGGCCGGCAAGCCGCTGGCGTCGAACAAGCGGATCTCGAAGATCGCGTTCACCGGTGAGACCACAACCGGTCGTCTGATCATGCAGTACGCCTCGCAGAACATCATTCCGGTGACTCTGGAGCTCGGCGGAAAGTCGCCGAACATCTTCTTCGAGGATGTGCTGGCCAAGGACGATTCGTATGCGGACAAGGCCCAGGAGGGCTTCACGATGTTCGCGCTCAACCAGGGCGAGGTCTGCACCTGCCCGTCGCGTGCGCTCATCCAGGAATCGATCGCCGATCCCTTCCTCGAGAAGGTCGTGGCCAGGACGAAGAAGATCGTCCAGGGCAATCCGCTCGACACGGACACGATGATGGGCGCCCAGGCCTCGAACGACCAGTTCGAGAAGATCATGTCCTACCTCGACATCGGCCGTCAGGAAGGCGCCGAGGTGCTCACCGGCGGCGGCAAGGCCGAACTCGACGGGGATCTGGCCGGCGGCTTCTACGTGCAGCCGACGATCTTCAAGGGCACGAACAAGATGCGCATCTTCCAGGAGGAGATCTTCGGGCCCGTCGTCTCGGTCGCGACATTCTCCGACTACGCCGACGCCATGGCCACGGCCAATGACACGCTCTACGGCCTCGGCGCCGGTGTCTGGTCGCGCGACGGCAACACCGCCTACCGGGCCGGACGTGAGATCCAGGCCGGGCGCGTGTGGGTGAACAACTACCACGCCTACCCGGCTCATGCGGCCTTCGGCGGGTACAAGGCTTCGGGCATCGGTCGCGAGAACCACAAGATGATGCTCGATCACTACCAGCAGACGAAGAACCTGCTCGTCAGCTACTCGGAGAACGCCCAAGGCTTCTTCTGATCCCTATTGCTACCTGACGGCGGCGCAGCAACCTCGCGCCAGGTATCTGGGCCGCCGTCGGGTAGTTCCACCACAAGTTCAAACCCCGCATCGCCTCATCAACCATCATCACAAAGGAGCGAATGATGTCCGCAATGAAAGCTGCAGTGGTCGAGGGCTTCGGCCAGGAACTCGTCGTCGGTGACAACGCCATTCCCGAACCCGGCCCGGGTCAGGCCCTCGTCAGACTCGTCGCCTCCGGCGTCTGCCACACCGATCTCCACGCCGCACACGGTGACTGGCCGGTCAAACCGAAGGTGCCGCTCATCCCGGGACACGAAGGAGTCGGCATCGTCGAAAAGGTCGGCGAAGGCGTCACCGATGTCGAGGTCGGACAGATGGTCGGCAACGCCTGGTTGTGGACCGCATGCGGAACCTGTGAGCACTGCCGTCAGGGATGGGAGACTCTCTGCGAATCCCAGGTCAATGGCGGCTACGGCGTCGACGGCTCCTTCGGCGAGTACATGCTCGTCGACACGAAGTTCGCCGCCATCATCCCCGACGGCGCCGATCCCTATGAGATCGCCCCGGTCCTGTGCGCCGGAGTCACCGTGTACAAGGGACTCAAACGCACCGAGGTGCAGCCGGGCCAATGGGTCGTCATCTCCGGTATCGGCGGGCTCGGACACATCGCCGTCCAGTACGCCGTGGCCATGGGAATGCGCGTCGTCGCCGTCGATGTCGCCGACGACAAGCTGGCGCTGGCGAAGAAGCACGGTGCCGAAATCACCGTCAACGCCTTCGCCGAAGATCCGGCTGAGATCATCCAGGACAAGATCGGCGGCTCACACGGAGTCCTCGTCACAGCCGTCCACCCGGCGGCGTTCGGCCAGGCGATCGGAATGACCCGCCGAGGCGGCACCATCGTCTTCAACGGACTGCCGCCCGGCGATTTCCCGGCTCCGATCTTCGACATCGTGCTCAAGGGCCTGACGATCCGCGGTTCGATCGTCGGCACTCGGCAGGACATGGTCGAGGCGCTGGAATTCTATGCCGCCGGCAAGATCCACCCGACGTTCACGAAGCGACCTCTCGAGGACATCAACGCGATCTTCGACGAGATGGAACACGGCAAGATCGACGGCCGCGTCGTCATCGAATACTGACGAACCTGTCCACCCGCGCTCCCGAACTACCTGACGGCGGCGCAGCAACCTCGCGCCAGGTTGCTGAGCCGCCGTCAGGTAGTGTGGGAGGGGTCTCGGCGGGCGGATTGGACTTGCCGGGACAGACTTCGTTAAACTTGAAACACCCAAGACCGTCGGTCTCTGCGGAATTATCGGAATTCGCCATCGAATCCCGGTGGCCGCAGACGAAGACTCCTAGAGAGTGACCCACGCAGGTGAGCTCGAAATCCTTCCGTCGGATTCCCTTTGGAATCGGCGGCCAAGCGTTTCACGCCTATCTGCGTGGAGCGCTTTTTCTGTTGTCGGGACAGACCGGACGACTTATGAAAGGAACACCATGGCGAGGCCAGACAAGGCAGCCGCAGTCGAGGAGATCAAACAGCAGTTTGAGAACTCCGACGCTGTGTTGCTGACCGAGTACCGCGGTCTCACCGTCGCGCAGATGAAAGAACTGCGCGTCTCTCTCGGTGAGAACGTCAGCTACGCCGTGGTAAAGAACACGCTGA
This sequence comes from Brevibacterium sp. H602, assembly GCF_051172395.1. Classification (NCBI taxonomy): domain Bacteria; kingdom Bacillati; phylum Actinomycetota; class Actinomycetes; order Micrococcales; family Brevibacteriaceae; genus Brevibacterium; species Brevibacterium sp. H602. The sequence goes on from NZ_JBPIZD010000036.1 coordinate 4,734, forward strand.
CCAAGATTGCAGCCAAGGAAGCCGGAGTCACCGGTCTCGATGAGCACCTCAATGGGCCCACCGCGATCGCGTTCGTCAACGGCGAACCACCTGAGGCTGCCAAGGCTCTGCGTAACTTTGCCAAGGCGAACGACAAGCTCGTGGTGAAGGGCGGCTACTTCGATGGAGCCGCGCTCAGCCCCGAACAGGTCAACCAGCTCGCCGACCTCGAATCCCGCGAAGTGCTGCTTGCAAAGGCAGCCGGTGCCATGAAGGCAAGCCTCCACCAGGCGGCTTACCTCTTCACCGCTCCGCTGGTCAAGGCCGTGCGCACTGTCGATGCCCTCCGCGAGAAGCAGGACGACGCTCCTGCCTCCGACGCCTGAGCATCACCACAAACCGAACCGGTCGCTGATCGTGACCAAAACAGGAAGGACTAGCCACCATGGCTAAGCTCACCACCGACGAGCTCCTCGAGGCTTTCAAGGAGCTCACCCTCATCGAACTGTCCGAGTTCGTCAAGAAGTTCGAAGAAGAGTTCGACGTCGAGGCTGCCGCTCCGGCCGCCGTCGCCGCTGCTCCTGCCGCTGGCGGAGCCGGCGAAGCCGCTGCTGAAGAGCAGACCGAATTCGACGTCATCCTCGAATCGGCCGGCGAGAAGAAGGTTCCCGTCATCAAGGAAGTCCGTGGACTCACCTCCCTCGGACTCAAGGAAGCCAAGGACCTCGTCGACGGAGCTCCCAAGGCCGTCCTCGAAGGCGCTTCGAAGGAAGACGCCGAGAAGGCCAAGGAGACCCTCGAGGCTGCCGGCGCCACCGTCACCCTCAAGTGATCTTCTGCGCAGCAGACTGACTGCTGCATAGGCTTCGAACCCCCACGGTCCGCCGTGGGGGTTCTTTGCATCCCCACCAGGTTTTGCCCACCCCCACCGAGGATGCCCACTCCCACCGGGATGCCCTCCTTCGCCGAGGATGTGCGCCGGTCCTGTACCGATGTGACCGATTCGGAACACCGATCGACAAGGGCCGGGCAGAAGCTGAATTATCCTTGACTGGTGACTGAGACGACGAGCTACGCCCGCGCACAGCAGCAGCTGCGCGATCGCATCCGCGGAACCTGGGCGCAGCATCCCCTCTACATCGACGAGATCATCAGGCCCGGACTGACCGAGAATCAGATCAAGGCCATTCGGCAAGCCTCACAGCAGACCGAGGACACCGGCCTCACCCACTACCTCGCGATCGTCCCCGGACTCCTGACCATGGGCTACGGCGATTGGGCGAAGTTCACCTCCGACTTCGCCTTTGAGATGCACCAGGAATCGGGGGAGAAGCAGACCCTCGTCCTCTTCAGCGAAGGCGAGACCTCCGCCCGCTCGTTCGCCTACCTCGTCACCGACAACGGACCCGTCGTCCCCACGGGCGCCCCGGAACTCATGAAGTCCAGCAGCGACGACTTCATCCCCGTCGAACTCGCCGTGCCCTACTATCTGCAGGTCCTCGTCGCCGCCGCCAAGGGCACCGAGCCTCCCCAGGCACCGGATTTCGACACCCGCGACGTCGGCGACCGCAATGAGGACTACATCGAACGCTTCGGCCTCGACAACTCCGACCCGGACACGCTCGTCTTCGGCGCCACGGCCGTCGCAGCCCTCGGCGCGACCCTGTGGCTGCTTGGTCGCCGGCATCGCTATTCCTGGCGGTCGGAGCTGACCACGAAACCCGAACTGGTCACGTCGCACAAACTGAAGAAGGCAGTCACCGAGGCGGCCGCCCCGATCCCCGAACCCGACCATCCCGATGACGACACGTGGGCCCTGCATGACCGAGGCAGACGAATCCAGGATGCGCTGGCGGCTCTGACCGCGGCCCACCCGGATTGGGCAGAATCGGTCGACTTCGCCCACCGCAACGGCGTGTTCGTCCTCGTCGCCCTCGACCGTTGGCTGCGCCGACAGCTGCGCAGGCGCTCCAGCCGAGTCGAAGACGAACCGCGCTTCTGCTTCCTCTTCCCGCATCATCGCAAGGACATTGAGGACCATGTGCTCAAACAGTCGGGCCGCAGCCTCACCGTAGGGCTGTGCGCCGACTGTCGTCAGGAGCTGGCGACCGGCCACGACCCGGAACGACTGATGGTGCCTAAACGTCCCGGCTCCACCCGTGCCGTTCCGTACTTCCGGCGCGATGACGCCTACGCGCTCTCCGGTTTCGGCAGCTTCCAACCTCTCGACGAGGCGGTGCTGGATGAAATGAGCCCTCAGCGCTCCGCCGCTGTCGGAAGGAGCCGATGATGGCCGCCGGAAGCGTGCGTTCGAAGACCCCACTCGACTGGCTCATCGCCGTCGTCGCGGTCGCTGCGGTGTCGATCGGCGCCACTCTGCTGAGCACACATCTGTTCGATCAGGCGAAGGCCGAGAGGATCACCGCAGCCGACAGTGACGCGATCGTCGTCGACTCGATCTACGACGACCGCATCGAAGGCGCCCATGACCCGAACTACGCAACAGACCGCTACCAGGCGATCGCGAGGTCCTTCGCAGCAGATCCCGTCTACTTCGACGGCTACCCGGAGTTCGAGATCGACGAGGGCGATGTCGACTCCATCCGCGCGGAGATCGCCGAGGCCGACAGCCCGATCTATGTGGCGTTCCTCAACGTCTCGGATCTCGACGACGCCGATGGAGACCTCGATCTGTTGGCGGCTCGGATCGTCACCGAGATGGATGACCCCGAGGCTGCAGTGCTCACGGTCGATGCCACCGGGCGCATGGGACTGGCGGAGAAGGGCCTCCTCCGACCTTCGCTGCTGACTCTGTCGGGGGACTTCGACGACAGCGACTCCGATGCCGCGCTCGCGGGAGTGCGTAAGATCAGTGCTGCCGAGACCGCAGACGTCGAATCGCGCTACTCGCACCGTCATGATGACGACGGGAACCCGGAGGTGACCTCCGAGGACACGACGAAGGACCCGCACACGCTGTCGTACAGCACCGGCGGCGCTGTGGCCGGAGCCGTCTTCGGCATCCTCGTCGGCGCGGGAATCGGCGTCGGAACATACTTCATCCGCCGCGCACTGAAGAAACGGACAGCGAAGCAGTGACCCAACAGGCCCAGACGATCGCCGAGGCGCTCAACACCGATCCCGTCTACGTGACGAATGCCGCGAAGGGGGAGATCAACGACACACTGCTGCAGAAGGCGGAGACGAAGATCGACAGCCTCGACTTCGATGTCTACGTCATCATCACCGGAGGCGAGGGTGCCGATAGGGATCTGCTCGAGCAAGTCAAGGTCTTCAACGGCGATGAGGGTGCGTTCATCATGATCGATACGAACACCGACCTCGCCGTCGACTACACCTTCGAGGACCAGCACGATCTGCAGATGCAGGTGATGGAGCAGATGTCCGTCGGGCGCGAACAATGGAGCCACAGCACTCCATCGCAGACGAAGCTGAACATGCTCCTCGACCTCTACGCCGATCCGCAAGAGGCACCCGAGTACGAAACCGGACAGGAGGCCTCGGGCAGCGAGGTGCAGACGGTCGACGGTTCGAACTCGACTGCCACTCTGTTCCTCGGGGGAGCGGTTCTGGTGCTGGCGCTGGTCATCGCCGTCGTCTGGTTCGCCAGGTCACGGCGAGAGCGGGCGAAAGCCGCCCGCACCCGCCGCCGCTTCGAATTGCCGGCACGACTGCTCGACCGAGTCGATGACCTGCAGCGGAAGACGCTGCGAGAAGGACTGAACGAGGACACGACAGAGCTGGCCGACGAGATCACGCAGCTGCAGACACAGGACCTCAGCACCGCAGATGCCGAAGGGGTGGAAAGAGCACTCGACGCCTATCAGATGGCCAGAGGCATCGTCGACGACACCGAAGCCGAACGCATCGACCTCGCCGGGGCCATGGTGCTGCTGCGTCAGGCCGGACGCGAGATCGCCGAGGTGAAGCTGCACAGATCGACCAAGCGCGGGGCGAGGACCAGAAAGACCGGTTCTGCCCGCGCCTCCGGCTCGACGAAATCAGCAAAGTCGCGGGGACTCCCGCAGAGTCTGTGCACGGTCAACCCCCTCCACGGAGAGGCACGATCGAATCAGTTGGTGAGCACCGAGCGCAAGGGACACTTGGCGGGAAAGAGCGTTCGCGTCCCCGTCTGCGGCAGCTGCCTGTCCGATCTGCACTCCGGCCGCGAACTGCAGTGGATCTTCGACGGCGACCGACCCTACGTCGAGGGCCGCAGCGTCTGGGCGCAGACGCTGTTCGGAGCGATCGGCGGCGATCTCGTCACCGCCCTGCACCGGCAGGGCTCCTAGGGAACCGCCCGGCTGAGTCCACTCAGCCAGTGCACGTCCGAACGTTGCTCGGGTGGGTTCGGAATCAGACCAGGCGGTGCTCCCGGGGAATCGTCCGATCATGATCACCCGGCATGGAGCGGGCGGGCAGAGCCACCTCGGCGTCTCCCTGATCGATCCTCATCCCCTCGATATCGGCGAGCTGACGGGAAATGAAACCACGGTCGACCGGGACCCCGTGACCGGGAACGAAGGTCTTCGCCTCAGGAAACGACAGCAGGGTGTGCAGGCTCGATGCCCATTCGCTCAAGGACGCATCGGCCCCGGCCTGAGGGGCATCCGCCTCTTCGACGAGATCGCCGGTGAAGACGATGCCGAGCTCGGGCAGTCGGACGACGAGGTCGGCCGTCGAATGTCCTCCGAGCACATGGAACTCGACCGGACAGTCACCGAGGTCGAGGTGCCACACATCACCCGGTGTCGGATCGACGGGTGAGACGTCGACGATGAGCTCACCGGGATCTGCGGGAAGGCTCGACAGATATTCATCCGGGAAGTCACCGCCCGCGACTCCGTCGAGGGCGATCCAGGCCGTGGCCTCCTGATCGGCTGCGAACGATGACGATGCGTACACGGCGGTGACCCCGGCGGAGACGGCTGCGGCGGCACCGAAGAAGTGATCCCAATGATCATGGGTGATCGCGAGCTCGATCGCGCGCGGATGGCTGCCTCCGATCTCCCCGCCGAGGCGGACCGCCCGCTCCACCAGATCTGCGGCGGCCGCGGGGCCGGGGCCCGCGTCGACGAGCAGAGAGCGATCGGTGCCGACGATGATTCCGCAGTTGACAGCGGCCGGATCGAAGCTGAGGATGCTCACTCGTGTCATGGTCGCAGTCTAGAATGTCTCCCACCGGCTGTCAGCGCGACGATGCGCGAAGGAGACATTGCAATGCGAGGCGGCCATCAGGGACGACAGAGGCCACAGATGGAGATCACCCGGTTCAGGTCCGGACACGGCGACCCGGCGGCAGTCGAGGCATTGCTACCCGAGCTGCTGGCTTTCGACACCGTCATCAATCGGGTATCCGGGCTGGGGGAGGACTTCGACCCGATTCCCGAGGATGTGCGACACGCGCTGACCAGCAGGAGCGAGTACCGGACCACGCTCACATGGATCGGTCGCAGCGACGGAGACATCGTCGCCAGGGGCACCGCAGACCTGCGTCTGACGAGCAACACCGACACCGCGGAGCTCTGGTGCGCGGTCCGACCCGATCTGCGCCGACGAGGACTGGGCGCGGCCCTGCTCGATCGGATGGAGTCCGACCTGGCGGCAGACGGACGGACCGCGCTGTCGACCTATTGTGAGATCCCGGAGTCTGTCAGAACTGCCGACCTGCGCGGGGCCCATCTTGCCGCCGAGACCGGTGCCGGGACGCTGCCGGTCGCTCTGCCGGAGGTGTCGTTCCTCCGCGCCCGCGGATACGGGCTCGCTCAGATCGAACGGTGCTCGGTCGCTCCGACCGCCACTGCGGCCGAGCTCGACCTCGGTGACATGGCCGACGACTACGTCATCGAGACGTGGCGAGGCCCGGTCCCGGAACAGCGGCTCGAGCACATCGCACTGTGCAAGCGTCGGCTGAGCACCGACGTGCCGGGAGCGGCGAAATTCGGGGGAGAGGAGACCTGGGACGGTGAGCGGGTGAGGGCCCTCGATGCAGAGAAGAACGCGAAGGGCGAATCCATGGCCACGGCGCTCGCCCTTCTCGGCGGGGAGCCGGCGGGGTATACGCAGGTCGGATACGCGGCTGGCAGGCCGACCGTGGGCTGGCAGGGAGGAACCCTCGTGCTGAACGAGCATCGCGGCCACCGCCTCGGCGCTCGGCTCAAGATCGCCAATCATCGCAGCCTCGCTGAGCATTCGGCTGTCGACCGGGTGTACACATGGAATGCGGTGGAGAATTCGTGGATGCTGGCGATCAACGATCAGGCGGGATTCGCCACGTGGGCATGGGTGGGGATGTGGACGAAGAATCTGCACTGAAACCGTCGTCTTGCCAGACTTGACCAGATGCTATAAGCTTGATATTTGCATCGTTCTGCCTGTGGTGTGCCTTCATATAGCGGTGGGCACAGCATTTCCACTCAAGTGAACCATGCCGACGCCGGGAGTCGAAATCTGACACCCCGTATATGTCGTGGATGTCCGGACGTCGCCGGAGCGAGTGGGCAGACGAAGTATCAGATGGTGAAGCACTCGGAAGGAACCAATTGGCCGCCGCCAACGACAACACCAGGACCGCTAATCCCCCCAAGAGAATTTCCTTCGCGAAGATTCGCGAGCCCCTCGAGGTTCCCGATCTGCTCGGTCTGCAGACGGACAGCTTCGACTGGCTGATCGGATCGGAGGCGTGGCAGGACCGCGTCGCCGAGGCCATCGAGATCGGGGACGACTCAGTCGCAACCACCTCGGGACTCGAAGACATCTTCGAAGAGATCTCGCCGATCGAAGACTTCGGCGGATCCATGTCGCTGTCGTTCCGCGAGCACCGGTTCGAAGCTCCCAAGTACTCGATCGATGAGTGCAAGGAACGCGATATGACCTACTCGGCGCCGCTGTACGTCACCGCCGAGTTCATGAACAACAACACGGGCGAGATCAAGAGCCAGACCGTGTTCATGGGTGACTTCCCCCTCATGACCGACAAGGGCACGTTCATCGTCAACGGCACCGAGCGCGTCGTCGTCTCCCAGCTCGTGCGTTCGCCCGGCGCCTACTTCGAATCCAGCGTCGACAAGACCACGGACAAGGACATCTTCACCGCGAAGATCATCCCGTCCCGCGGTGCCTGGCTGGAGTTCGAGGTCGACAAGCGCGACCAGGTCGGTGTTCGCCTCGACCGCAAGCGCAAGCAGTCCGTGACTGTTCTGCTCAAGGCCCTCGGCTGGTCCGAAGCGAAGATCCTCGAAGAGTTCGGTGAGTTCGAATCGATCCGCGAGACGATGGCCAAGGACACCGTCACCACGCAGGACGAAGCGCTGCTCGACATCTACAAGAAGCTGCGCCCGGCAGAGCCCGCGACCGCCGAGGCCGCTCGCAACCTGCTCAACAACCTGTACTTCAACCCGAAGCGCTACGACCTGGCCAAGGTCGGCCGCTACAAGGTCAACCGCAAGCTCGGCGTCGAAGCCCCGCTGTCGGACTCGGTGCTCTCCACCGAGGACGTCGTCGCCACCATCCGCTACCTCGTGTCGCTGCACGCCGGAGTGGACACGGCCAAGGGCACCCGCGACGGTGAAGAGGCCGAGATCAGTGTCAAGCTCGACGACATCGATCACTTCGGCAACCGCCGCATCCGTGCCGTCGGTGAGCTCATCGAGAACCAGATCCGCACCGGTCTGTCCCGGATGGAGCGCGTTGTGCGTGAGCGCATGACCACCCAGGACGTCGAGGCGATCACCCCGCAGACCCTGATCAACATCCGCCCCGTGGTGGCTGCGATCAAGGAGTTCTTCGGCACCTCGCAGCTCTCGCAGTTCATGGATCAGAACAACCCGCTCGCGGGTCTGACCCACAAGCGCCGTCTCTCCGCACTGGGACCCGGCGGTCTCTCGCGTGACCGTGCCGCCATGGAAGTCCGTGACGTGCACCCCTCGCACTACGGCCGCATGTGCCCGATCGAGACCCCCGAAGGTCCGAACATCGGTCTGATCGGTTCGCTGGCGTCCTACGCCCGCATCAACCCCTTCGGCTTCATCGAGACGCCTTACCGCAAGGTCGTCGACGGTGTCGTGACCGATGAGACGCAGTACCTGACCGCCGATGACGAACTCGAGTTCAACATCGCCCAGGCCAACGCACCGCTGACCGACGACCAGCGCTTCGCCGAGGTCGAGGTCCTGGCCCGTCCGAAGGGCGGCGGCGGCGAGGCCGAACTGGTCCAGCACGACCAGATCGACTTCATGGACGTCTCCGCACGTCAGATGGTGTCTGTGGCTTCGGCTCTGATTCCGTTCCTCGAGCACGACGACGCCAACCGCGCCCTCATGGGTGCGAACATGCAGCGTCAGGCCGTGCCGCTGGTGATGGCCGAATCCCCGGTCGTGGGCACCGGCATGGAATACCGTGCCGCCGTCGACGCCGGCGATGTCATCACCGCTGAGAAGTCCGGTGTCATCACCGAGGTCTCGGCCGACTACGTCACTGTGCTCGCCGACGACGGAACCCAGCTGACCTACAAGGCTGCGAAGTTCAAGCGGTCGAACCACGGCACCTCGTACAACCAGCGCATCCTCGTCGACGAAGGCGACCGCGTCGAGGCCGGAACCGTCCTCGCCGACGGACCGTCCACCGAGAACGGTGAGATGGCTCTGGGCAAGAACCTCCTCGTGGCGTTCATGTCCTGGGAAGGCTACAACTACGAGGATGCGATCATCCTCTCGCAGCGCCTCGTCCAGGACGATGTGCTCTCCTCGATCCACATCGAAGAGCACGAAGTCGATGCGCGCGACACCAAGCTCGGTGCCGAAGAGATCACTCGGGACATCCCGAACATCTCGCCCGATGCCCTGGCCGACCTCGACGATCGCGGAATCATCCGCATCGGCGCGGAGGTCACCGACGGTGACATCCTCGTCGGCAAGGTCACCCCGAAGGGTGAGACCGAGCTGACCCCGGAAGAGCGCCTGCTGCGCGCGATCTTCGGTGAGAAGTCCCGTGAGGTCCGCGACACCTCGCTGCGCGTTCCCCACGGCGAGATCGGCACCGTCATCGGCGTGCGCGTCTTCGACCGCGAGGACGATGACGAGCTCTCGCCCGGCGTCAACCAGATGGTCCGCGTCTACGTGGCTCAGCGCCGCAAGATCACCATCGGTGACAAGATGGCCGGCCGTCACGGAAACAAGGGCGTCATCTCGACGATCCTGCCGGTCGAGGACATGCCGTTCCTCGCGGACGGCACCCCTGTCGACGTCATCCTCAACCCGCACGGTGTCCCCCGTCGTATGAACATCGGACAGGTCTTCGAGGTCCACCTCGGATGGATCTCGAAGCAGGGCTGGAAGATCGAGGGCAACCCCGAATGGGCTGCCGAGCTGCCCGACGCCGCTCGCGAAGCCGAGGCCGGCACCAACCTGGCCACCCCGGTCTTCGACGGTGCGCACGAGCAGGAGCTGCGCGGACTGCTGGATTCGACGACCCCGAACCGCGATGGGGACCGCCTCATCGACTCCTCGGGCAAGGCCCAGCTGTTCGACGGACGCTCCGGTGAGCCGTTCCCGTACCCGATCTCGGTCGGCTACATGTACATGCTCAAGCTCCACCACCTCGTCGACGACAAGATCCACGCGCGTTCGACCGGACCGTACTCGATGATCACCCAGCAACCGCTCGGTGGTAAGGCGCAGTTCGGTGGTCAGCGCTTCGGTGAGATGGAAGTCTGGGCCCTCGAGGCCTACGGCGCCGCCTACACCCTGCAGGAGCTTCTGACGATCAAGTCCGATGACATCCCAGGCCGTGTGAAGGTCTACGAAGCCATCGTCAAGGGTGAGAACCTGCCCGACCCGGGAATCCCGGAGTCGTTCAAGGTCCTCATCAAGGAGATGCAGTCCCTGTGCCTCAACGTCGAAGTCCTGTCTTCCGACGGAGGCCATGTCGAGATGGGCGAGTCGGAGGACGAGGTCTACCGCGCCGCCGAAGAGCTCGGCATCGACCTCTCCCGCCGCGAAGCACAGACCGTAGAAGAAGTCTGAGGACTTCCACTTCAACCGACACAACTTTTTGATGAACGATTCGTTCATCGCCAGGAAAGAGGATTTACGTGCCTGACGTCAATTTCTTTGATGAACTGCGCATCGGTCTTGCCACCACGGAGAACATCCGCGGCTGGTCACACGGTGAGGTGAAAAAGCCTGAGACCATCAACTACCGCACCCTGAAGCCGGAGAAGGACGGACTCTTCTGCGAGAAGATCTTCGGACCGACCCGTGACTGGGAGTGCGCCTGCGGAAAGTACAAGCGAGTCCGCTTCAAGGGCATCATCTGCGAACGCTGCGGCGTCGAGGTGACCCGTGCCAAGGTGCGCCGTGAGCGGATGGGCCACCTCGAGCTCGCCGCTCCCGTCACCCACATCTGGTACTTCAAGGGCGTGCCCTCGCGTCTGGGCTACCTGCTGGACCTGGCTCCGAAGGACCTCGAGAAGGTCATCTACTTCGCGGCCTACATGATCACCTCGGTCGACGAGGATTCCCGTCACCGTGATCTGCCCAGCCTGCAGAACAAGATCGACGTCGAGAAGCAGCAGATCGGCACCCGCCGTGACGCCGACATCGACCGTCGTGCCAAGAAGCTCGAAGAGGATCTCGCCGCACTCGAGGCCGAAGGCGGAACCGCCCAGGCCAAGAAGAAGCTGCGTGACACCGCCGAGAAGGAAATGGACAAGCTGCGCAAGAACGCCGACCGCGAGGTCGACCGTATCGAGCAGGTGTGGGACAGGTTCAAGAACCTCAAGGTCAACGACCTCGAAGGTGACGAGAGCCTGTACCGCGAGATGTTCCACCGCTTCGGCCTGTACTTCACCGGTGCCATGGGCGCCGAAGCCATCCAGAAGCGCCTCATCGACTTCGACCTCGAAGGCGAAGCCGAGAAGCTGCGTGAGCTCATCGCCACCGGCAAGGGACAGCGCAAGACCCGTGCGCTCAAGCGCCTCAAGGTCGTCAACGCGTTCCTGACCACCGACAACAACCCCGAGGGCATGGTCCTCGACGTCGTTCCGGTGATCCCGCCGGAGCTGCGCCCGATGGTGCAGCTCGATGGTGGGCGCTTCGCGACCTCGGACCTCAACGACCTCTACCGTCGCGTCATCAACCGCAACAACCGCCTCAAGCGTCTGCTCGACCTCGGTGCTCCCGAGATCATCGTCAACAACGAGAAGCGGATGCTGCAGGAGGCCGTGGACTCGCTGTTCGACAACGGACGTCGCGGACGTCCGGTGACCGGACCGGGCAACCGCCCGCTCAAGTCGCTGTCGGACATGCTCAAGGGCAAGCAGGGACGCTTCCGTCAGAACCTGCTCGGCAAGCGTGTGGACTACTCGGGCCGTTCGGTCATCGTCGTCGGTCCGCAGCTGCACCTGCACCAGTGCGGTCTGCCGAAGACCATGGCTCTCGAGCTGTTCAAGCCCTTCGTGATGAAGCGCCTGGTCGATCTCAACCACGCTCAGAACATCAAGTCGGCCAAGCGCATGGTCGAGCGCCAGCATCCGCAGGTGTGGGACGTCCTCGAAGAGGTCATCACCGAACACCCCGTGCTGCTCAACCGCGCACCGACCCTGCACCGTCTGGGCATCCAGGCGTTCGAGCCGCAGCTCATCGAGGGTAAGGCCATCCAGCTGCACCCGCTCGTCTGCTCGGCGTTCAACGCTGACTTCGACGGTGACCAGATGGCTGTGCACCTGCCGCTGAGTCCCGAGGCGCAGGCCGAGGCCCGCATCCTCATGCTCTCGGCCAACAACATCCTCAAGCCCTCGGACGGCAAGCCCGTGACCATGCCTTCGCAGGATATGATCATCGGTCTGTTCCACCTCACCTCCGAGCGCAAGGGACTGGCCGGCGAGGGCCGTGCGTTCTCCGGAATGGGCGAAGCCATCATGGCCTTCGACCGCGGAGAGCTCGATCTCGGTTCGCCGATCACCATCCGCCTCGAGGACGTCGTTCCCAACGCGGACATGGAGCTTCCTGAGGGCTGGGAGGCCGGCGACCCGCTGGACGTGCAGACCACTCTGGGACGCGCGACGTTCAACGAGTACCTGCCTGCCGACTACGCGTTCGTGAACTCCACGATCGACAAGAAGGCTCTGAGCCGGATCGTCAACCACCTCGCCGAGGAGTACCCTAAGGTCGAGGTCGCACACACGCTGGACAACTTCAAGGCCGGCGGCTTCCACTGGGCCACCCGCTCGGGCATCACCATCGCGATGTCGGACGTCGTCTCACCCGAGGCGAAGACCGAGATCATCAACGATGCCGAGGTCATCGACACGAAGGTTCAGCAGCAGTACGAACTCGGTGCACTCACCGACGACGAGCGCCGCAACGAGCTCGTCAAGCTGTGGACCGAGACGACCGAGAAGGTCGACCAGATCATGCGCACGAACTTCCCCGAGGAGAACTCGGTGCTGCGTCTGGTCGAGTCCGGTGCCTCCGGTAACTGGATGCAGGTGCGTCAGCTGGCCGGTATGCGCGGCCTGGTGACGAACCCGCAGGGTGAGATCATCCCGCGTCCGATCGTGTCGAACTACCGTGAGGGACTCGCCGTGCTCGAGTACTTCATCGCCTCGCACGGTGCTCGTAAGGGTCTGGCTGATACCGCTCTGCGTACCGCTGACTCCGGTTACCTGACCCGTCGTCTCGTCGACGTCTCGCAGGATGTCATCATCCGCGCGGCAGAGGCCGAGTCGAACAAGGGCATCACCCTGCCGATCGCCGAACGCGATCACGAGGGCAACCTGGTTCCGCACGAGTACGCCGAGACCAGCGTCTACGGTCGTCTCTCCGTCTCCGATGTCACCGACGCCGAGGGCAATGTGCTCCTGCCGGCCAAGTCCGATGTCACCGGTGCAGTGGTGGACATGCTCGTGGCCAACGGCATCGAGGAACTCAAGGTCCACTCCGTGCTGACTGCCGATTCCGATGCGCAGATCTCCGCCGAGCACTACGGTCGCTCGATGGCGACCGGCCAGCTCGTCGACATCGGCGAGGCCATCGGCACCGTCGCAGCTCAGTCGATCGGTGAGCCCGGTACCCAGCTGACGATGCGTACGTTCCACACCGGTGGTGCCGCCGCTTCGACAGGTGATATCACGCAGGGTCTGCCGCGTGTGACCGAGCTCTTCGAAGCCCGCACACCGAAGGGCTTCGCCCCCATCGCCGAGGCGACCGGACGGGCGAAGATCGACGACAGCCGCAAGACCCGCTTCGTCATCATCACCCCTGATGATGGCAGCGAAGAGATCGAGCACGCAGTGTCCAAGCGTGCCCGTCTCATGGTCGAGGACGGTCAGCACGTCAAAGCCGGAGAGCAGCTCATCGTCGGTGCCGTCGATCCGAAGCAGGTGCTGCGCATCCGCGGTCGCCGTGAGGCCGAGCGCTTCCTCGTCGAGGAAGTTCAGAAGGTCTACCGTTCGCAGGGCGTGGGCATTCACGACAAGCACATCGAGGTCATCGTGCGGCAGATGCTGCGTCGCGTGACCGTGATCGAGTCGGGCGATACGAACCTGCTGCCCGGTGAGCTCGTCGACCGTGGCCGCTACCAGGCGGAGAACCGTCGTGTAGTCGCCGAAGGCGGCCAGCCGGCATCGGCTCGTGACGAGCTGATGGGCATCACGAAGGCTTCGCTGGCCACCGAGTCGTGGCTGTCGGCCGCGTCCTTCCAGGAGACCACCCGCGTCCTCACCGAGGCGGCCATGGAAGGCAAGTCCGATACGCTCATGGGTCTCAAGGAGAACGTCATCCTCGGTAAGCTCATCCCTGCCGGCACCGGCCTGCAGACCCACCGCAACCTCGTGGTGGAGCCGACCGAAGAGGCCAAGGCCGAGATGTTCACGAACAGCTACGGCGACTTCTACGCGGGCATCGGAGCCGATTCCGGTTCCGCCATCCCGCTGGAAGACTACGACTACGGAGCGTTCAGCTGATCAGCTGATCTCCCAGCCGTACGGCAGACAGGAGGGGCATCCACCAACTGGTGGGTGCCCCTCCTGCCATTCATGCACGTCATTCATGCTTGCGACTCATGCCGGCGACGACGAGAAACGGGTGGAGTGGGTGGGGAAAGGGAGGGGGTCCCCCCCCTTTCGCGTCAATCCCCACCGTTCTTTAGGGAGGCGGTATTGGGTGCTTCA
>NZ_JBPIZD010000037.1:0-18465 GCF_051172395.1 Brevibacterium sp. H602
AGGTTGCTGGGCCGCCGTCGGGTAGTAATCAGGGGGTGGGGATGGGGGCGTTGTGCTCTTTTGCGGCACGGTGGGCGCGGCGACGATGCAGGGATTTCATCCGGCGACCGCCGACGAGGCGGCAGACGACGTAGATGAGGAACGAGATCGTCGTGACGAACGGGCTGATCGGGACCACCGGCGAACCGAGCGCGATGAGGATGCCACCGACCGAGGCGGTCACGGCGAAGATCACGCTGAGCACCGGAACCCACACCGGAGAGGCCGAGAGCTGAGTCGCCGCGGCGGCCGGAGTGATGAGAAGAGCGAGGACGAGGAGGACACCGACGACCTGCACACTCAGCGCCACGGCGAGTCCGAGCGTGAGCATGAAGACGATGGTGAGCACACTGACCGGCACACCCTTGGCCCGAGCCACCTCGGGGTCGAGGCTGGAGAACATGAGCGGACGCCAGACGATCGCCAACACCACGAGAACGGCCAGCGCACAGATGATGAGGGTGAGGATCTGGCCGGGGGTGATCGCGACGATCTGGCCGGTGAGCAGCCCGAACTTGCTCGCCGCTCGCCCGTCGTACAGGGCGAGGAAGAGGATCGCCAGTCCCAGGCCGAAGGGCATGAGGACGCCGATGATCGCGTTCTTCTCCGAATCCTTGGCCCCGCCGATGCCGATGATGAGGGCAGCGACGACGGACCCGACGATCGACCCGGTCACGACGTCGAAACCGACGAGCAGAGCGAAGGCGGCACCGGCGAAGGAGAGTTCGGAGACCCCGTGAACGGCGAAAGGGATGTCCCGAGCCATGACGAAGACACTGATGAGGCCGCCGACGACACCGAGCAGCGCCGCGGCGATGAGCGAATTCGCCAGCAGCGCGACGAGTTCGCCGTAATCCTCGAAGGTGAAGAGGTTCGCAAAGACCTCTGTCATACTCATCGGTTCACCACCGTCCCGTCGAGGTCGAAGGAGTCATCGGGCAGGGTGTGGTGATCGACGCACTCCTCCTCACCGCCGACGACGACGAGGCGGCCGCCGACGCGGACCACTTCGACCGGGGCGCCGTAGAGGCGGGACAGCGATTCGGTGGTCATCACCTCGGCGGGGGTGCCGATGAGGAAATGCCCGCCGACGATGTAGAGGATCCGGTCGACATACGGCAGGATCGGGTTGATCTCGTGGGTGACGAAGACGACCGCGGCATCGCGTTCGACCCGCTGTTCGTGCAGCAGCGCGGCCACCACCTGCTGGTGGTGCAGGTCGAGGGACAGCAGCGGTTCGTCGCAGAGCAGAACCGTGGGATCGTTGGCCAGGGATTGAGCCACACGCAGTCGCTGCAGCTCACCGCCGGAGACCGTGCCGGCGGGGGCATCGGCATAGTCGGTGGCGCCGACGGAGGCCAAGAGGTCTTCGACCTTCTTCTTCCGTCCCCGGGACAGCAGGCCCATCCCCCACCGGTGACCGTCGATGCCCATGCGCACCAGATCGCGGCCGCGCATCGGGGTGTGCGGATCGATTCCGCGCTGCTGCGGAATGTAGCCGATGGCGGGGTTGCCCTTGTGCACTTCCCGACCTCCGACTTCGGCGGTGCCGGACGACAGCGCGTTCTGTCCCAGCAGCACCTTGAGCAGGGAGGTCTTGCCGGTGCCGTTGGGGCCGAGGACCGCGAGGAACTCCCCGGGCGCGACGTCGAGGTCGAGATCGTGCCAGAGCACACGCGGACCGAACCGCAGTTCGGCGTCGCGCAGTCGAATCACCGGCTCCCGTGGTGTTGCCGGTGCGGAAGCGTCGGATTCCTTGGCCATGTTCAGTGCTTGTGCCCTTCGAGTGCTGTTGAGATTTCGGTGATGTAGCCGCCCATCCAGTCGGCATAGTGCGTTCCCGAAGGCATGGTCTCGGCGAGGTCGACGACCGGGACGTCGGAATCCTCAGCTGTGGACTTCAAGGCCTCTGCCTGCGGACCTGCCGCTTGAGTATTGTATCCAAGCAGCACGGCATCTCCATCGGAGATCTGCTTCTCCGCGGCCTTGAGCACCAGCGGCGGCACATCATTGCCCTCTTCGACGGCGGCGAGGAACTCCATCGATGTGACGTTCTCCAACCCCATATCGTCGAACAGCCACAGCGGGATCGGTTCGGTCGCGGCGACCTTCTCGCCGCCGTGTTCCTTCTTCACCGCATCGATATCGTCCTGCAGCGCGGTCAGCTCCGCTTTGTATTCCTTCGCGTTCTCCTCGAACTCGCCCTGATGTTCGGGCAGGGCCTCGCCGAGGTGAGTCGCCGCTTCGTCGACGAGCTTCGTCATCGTCGGGACCGAGTACCACAGGTGTTCGTTGAATGATCCGTGATCATGGCCTTCGTGCCCCTCTTCATCGTGACCTTCATCCGCGTGCTCATGATCATGGCCCTCCTCACCCTCGTGAGTGTGCCCGCCGCCGTGCGCTTCCTCTTCGTCATGGCCCTCGCCGTGATCGTGGTCGTGCGGCTCGTTGCCGAGGCCCTCCGAGCCGGGCAGGCCGGAGATCGAGACCGTGTCGATGATGTCGACGTCGGTACCGGAGGCATCGAGCATTCCGGTCATGAATGCGTCGTAGCCGCCGCCGTTCTGTACCACGAGGTCGGCCTTCGACAGTTTCAGGCGGTCCTGCGTGGTCGCCTCGTAAGAGTGCGGATCCTGGTTCGGATCATCGATGATCGGGCTCACCTCGGCGAAGTCGCCGGCCACCTGGGAGACGATATCGGCGTAGACGTTGGTCGAGGTCACCACGCGCAGAGCCCCGGTGTCGGCTTCAGAGGCCTGTCCCCCACAGCCGCTGAGGACCAACGTCGCCGAGGAGGCGATGGCAGCGGAGGTGAGAAGAATGCGCGAGGAGGTCATGAGGAGCCTTTCTAAGGCGTCGAGGATGAAGCAGCATCGTCGACGATACTCAGATCGAGGGCCCGCCACTAATATAAATATTTATATATAGCAACGCTTTTATATGTTGCGGCCACTTTCGACACTTTGCACCCATACCGTCGCCCGAGGTCCGCTCGTTCAAGGCGGAGCGCACTTTTCGCTCCGTGTACCGCGTGCAATCTGCGGTTGCGCTTGAACGAGTTCGACCGGCGTGCGGGAACTCTGGATAAACGAGCGTGGCCTTGAACGAGACTGCCGCTGACGGGCAGTCGAGTGCGACTGCGAGAAACAACAACGAACCGCCCGAAAGCGTGTGCATCCGGGCGGTTCGTCACCTGACTGTCGTTGCCTTGCTGGCTCAGGCGGCCTTCGCCTCGAGCTTCTTGGCCAGCAGGGCGGCGATCTGCACGGTGTTCAGTGCCGCACCCTTGCGCAGGTTGTCGTTGGAGACGAAGAGGACGAGCCCCTTGCCTGCCGGTGCCGACTGGTCGGCGCGGATGCGGCCGACGTAGCTGTCGTTTCGACCCGCGGCCTTGAGCGGGGTCGGGACCTCGTCGAGGGCAACTCCGGGAGCCTGCGACAGGATCTCGGTGGCCTGCTCGGGGCTGATATCGGAGTCGAATTCGGCGTGGATGCTCAGGCTGTGTCCGGTGAAGACGGGCACGCGCACGCAGGTACCGGCGACCAGGAGGTCGGGCAGTCCGAGGATCTTCCGGCTCTCGTTGCGCAGCTTCTTCTCTTCATCGGTTTCGTTCTGCCCGTCGTCGACGACCGATCCGGCCATCGGCAGAACGTTGAACGCGATCGGTTCGACGTAGTTGTCAGGCTCCGGCAGGCTCACCGCGTTTCCGTCGGTGGTGAGCTTGCGGGCGTCGGGCAGACCGGCTTCGAGCTGACCGGCGAGTTCCTCGACTCCGGACAGACCCGAACCGGACACGGCCTGATAGGTGGCCACGATGAGACGGCTGAGCCCGGCCTTGTCATGGAGAGCCTTGAGCACGGGCATGGCGGCCATGGTCGTGCAGTTCGGGTTCGCAATGATGCCCTTGGGCGGTTCATTGAGGGCATCGGGGTTGACCTCGCTGACGACGAGCGGAACCTCCGGATCCGAACGCCAGGCCGAGGAGTTGTCGACGACGATGACACCGGCCGCGGCGAAACGCTCGGCCTGCGCCTTGGACGTCGCCCCGCCGGCGGAGAACAGAGCGATGTCGAGTCCGCTCGGGTCCGCCTCGGCGGCGTCTTCGACGGTGATGGGCTGGCCCTTGAAGTCGATCGTCTTCCCTGCCGATCGGGCCGAGGCGAAGAGCCTCAGAGTTCCGATCTCGAACCCGGGATCATCGGCCAGGAGGTCGAGCATGACTCCGCCGACCTGGCCGGTCGCACCGACTACTCCGATATTGACGCTCATCGTCCGGTACCTCCGTACACCACTGCTTCGTTGTCTTCACTGTCGAGTCCGTACGCGGCATGAGCGGCACGGACCGCGTCGTCGAGCAGGTCTGCTCGGGTGACGACGCTGATGCGGATCTCCGAGGTGGAGATCATATCGATGTTGACCTGGGCTTCGCTGAGCGCCTCGAAGAGAGTCGCGGTCACGCCCGGGTGGGAGCGCATTCCGGCGCCGACGACGGAGAGCTTGCCGATCTGGTCGTCGTAGCGGACCTGGTCGAAGCCGATCTCTGCCTTCACACCGTCGAGGGCCTCAAGCGCCTTGGCTCCGTCGTCCATGGGCAGGGTGAAGGAGATGTCCGTCTTCCCCGGCTCGCGGGTGGAGATGTTCTGGACGATCATGTCGATGTTGGCTTCCTGCTTGGCCAGAGTCTTGAAGATCTCGGCGGCCTTGCCGGGGACATCGGGAACACCGACGATCGTGACCTTGGCTTCCGAGCGGTCGTGGGCGACGCCGGAGATGATTGCCTGTTCCATGGTGGACTCCGTTTCTGGTTCCGCTGCCGGGGTCGATGATCCCCGGCCCTGGCGGAAGGCTTCGGGGATGGGTGAATCGGTCACCCAGGTTCCTTGGTTGCGAGAGAATGAGGACCGCACGTGCACCGGCACGTTGTAACGGCGGGCGTATTCGACGCAGCGGAGCATGAGGACCTTGGCGCCCGAGGCGGCCATCTCCATCATCTCCTCGTAGCCGATCTCATCGATCTTGCGCGCCGTGGGCACGATCCGCGGGTCGGCGGTGAAGACGCCGTCGACGTCGGTGTAGATCTCGCACACATCGGCATCGAGCGACGCGGCCAGTGCCACAGCGGTGGTGTCGGAGCCGCCGCGACCGAGCGTGGTGATGTTCTTCGCAGTCTGGCTGACGCCCTGGAATCCTGCGACGATGGCGACGTATCCCTCGTCGAGGGAGGACCGGATGCGGCCGGGAGTGACGTCGATGATTCGGGCCTTGCCGAACTGCTCATCGGTGATGACTCCGGCCTGGGAACCGGTGAAGGACTGGGCTTCGAAGCCGAGGTTGGCGATCGCCATGGCCAGAACCGCCATCGAGATGCGCTCACCGGCGGTCAGCAGCATATCGAGTTCGCGGGCGGGGGGCATGGGGGAAACCTGTTGGGCCAAGTCGATGAGATCATCGGTACTGTCACCCATGGCCGACACCACGACAACTACTTCGTGACCGGCTTGACGGTACTCGACAATTCGTTTGGCCACCCGCTTGACCGATTCCGCATCGGCTACCGAGGACCCACCGAACTTCTGGACGACTATGCTCACTGCAGTATCTTCCTTATCGCTGATAAGTTCCGTGCCAGGCGATCGATTCCATGGTTCCAAACATGGAGGTCTCGTGCTGCATCGATCAGGATTTCAGCCGTGTCGGGCTCCCGGCACCTGAACCATTGTATGAGGTAGGTCATTCCGCTTCACCTTCGCCCGTCATTCAGACACCGTCTGACCGGGCTGAATGTCTGCACGTGCAGACCCGAGCGTTGACTGTGCACATAGGCGAGACGGCGGTTGGTCACCGGGCGTTCAGCCCCCGCTCAGAAATCGTTATAAACGGGACGTCTGAGCTCGACGAATAGGACCTCGGAGCCCGGGAAATCACCTGAGCAGATGCGGAAGATCCGTGAAGTCGAGAGTCTTCCCGCCGAGGCGGTCAGTCGATTTCGCGGCGACCGGAGAAGGCCCGGCCGAGGGTGACTTCGTCGGCGTATTCGAGATCGCCGCCGACGGGCAGCCCCGAGGCCAGACGGGTGACGGTCACACCGAGCGATCCGAGCAGGCGGACGAGGTACGTGGCGGTGGCTTCGCCTTCGAGGTTCGGGTCCGTGGCGATGACGGTCTCCTTGACCTCACCGTCCTGCAGGCGGGTCATGAGCTCTTTGATCCGCAGATTGTCGGGTCCGACCCCGGCCATCGGGTCGATGGCTCCGCCGAGGACGTGGTAGAGGCCCCGGTATTCTCGGGTCCGCTCGATCGCGACGACGTCCTTGGGCTCTTCGACCACACAGATCATCGACCGATCGCGGCGCGGGTCCTGACAGACCGTGCATTCGGCTTCTTCGGAGACGTTTCCGCAGATCTCGCAGAATCGCACTCGCTTCTTCACGTCGGTGAGCGCCTGTGCCAGTGCGTTGACGTCCTGCGAGTCCGTCTGCAGGATGTGGAACGCCAGACGCTGGGCCGATTTGGGCCCGATGCCCGGAAGCTTGCCGAACTCTTCGACCAAGTCCTGAAGGGCACCTTCGTATACAGCGCTCATACTTCTCTTTCGTCAATGATTTCGCCGCCGAGGACCCGTGCGATCACGTCGACGCCCATCTGCGGCGCTTCGGAGACGTCGAGGTCCGTTTCCGGATCATACTCGTCCTCGTCCGATCCCGACCGCTGCGGGTAGGGGTTCGATCCCGGCGCCGAGGCGGCCCCCGGTGCGTTCCCGCCCGCCGGGTTGGTCTGCGGAGCTGATCCGTATCCGGATCCGGCAGGCGGAGTGGTGGTGGCACCGTGCTTCTCGGCAAGCGCGGCGAAGCGCGATTTGAACGGTTTCGCCTCTCCCCCATGGGCCGGCGGCGACTGCACGGCACGTGCCGACTGGTCGAAGGCACCTCCCCTGAAGTCGCTCGAAGTGTCGGCGAGATCGGGATAGTCGAGATCGTCATCGGGCGGCGGTACGACGACAGCTCCGACGTCGACAGCTCCGCTGCCGGCGCTCGTCTCGTCGATGTCGGCCGAGGCTGTGCCTGTCGATGCCGCATCGACGGGTGCGGGGTCGATCGGTGAGGGACCGTCGTTCCAATTCGGTTCCTCCCAGCGAGGTTCGACATACTCCATCGGCGAATCGTCGACGAAGCCGGTCGAACCCGCAGACGCTGATTCCTGCGAATGGGATTGCGCCGACCGGCCGAAGTCGTCGGCCGGTGCGTTGCCGGAGTCGGTCGAATCAGTTCCCGCGTCTGTCGGCGTACCGAAGAAGTCATCGTCGGACAGGTCGGGCACAACGACGTCCGGGACGGCTGGTTCGGAAGAATCGTGGTCAGGAACGCTCGGCTCAGGAGCGTTCCAGTCTGATCCTTCGGAGACGGACGAGTCCGAAGCGGGAATCTGAGAGCCCGAGGATTCCGGATCAGAATCGGCCGATCCCTCTTCGGTGGTTTCGGCCGGTTCAACGGGGTTGTCCTGAGGTGTGGGTTCAGTCGGTGGGCCCGGCTGTTCCCCCTCCTCGTCGTCGGAGGACCAGGGACCCTGAGTCGGACCGCTGGGTTCCCAGAACTTCTCGTGGTCGACCTGTGGTTTGTCGACTTCACGAGTACCGACGACTGCGGCGACTTCCTGCGGACTCGGGCGGCGCTGGCTCGGCGCCGGTCCGTGATTGCCGCCGGGGTCGTTCATGGGCGGCGCCGAGGAACCTTTGCCCTGATTGCCGGCGCCGGCAGTTCCTCCGCCGATCCGACCGACATCGCCGACGTCGATACGAGCCTGGATGCCCAGGACGTCATTGATCGCCGCTGCGAGTTTGGCCGCATGGTCACGCTGCTGGAATCCCTGCACGGATCCGGCGTTGTTGAAGCCGAGGTAGACGACTCCGTCGGAGAACGACTGCGGGATCGCATTGGCCGCGATGATCGCTCGTGTCAGACGGCTGCGCTTCTCCACCGAGGCGAGGATGCTCGGCCAAGCGCGGCGGATCGCTTCGATCTCACCGCCGATGTCGCCGGATCCCGCCACCGAGGTCGCTTCCGGCGCCGCTGCCTGCTCGGACTGTTGTGAGCCATCGGCGGGTCCGGCTGGTGTCGCAGCCGCAGGCGCAGGAGCGGACTGACGCTGAGGCTGGTTCGACGACGCGGAGTCCGGTGCGAAACTGGGCACGGAGGCACCGGCAGAGTCCCGGCTGTGCTGGTTCTCCTGCACAGATTGCGATTCATTCTGCGGCGCACCCGACGCTTCGGCCGAAGGCTCGGGCAGCGAATCGGGCGACGACTGCTGTTCCTGCGCCGGCCGGCCGTCAGCTGCGCTCCGGGGATCCTCAGCAGACTGCTGCTGCGGACCAGCGTTCGCGGTCTGAGATTGAGGTCCGGACGGCGGTGCCTGCTCTGGCTCGGCCTGGCCATCATGCTGAGCCGACTGCCCCTGCTCAGGCTGCTGCCCCGGCTGCGCCACCGGTTCGTTGAGCATCGATTCGGCAGCCGCAGCCATGGCCGCGATGTCGTCGAAGTCGTCGTGAGCGGCACTCTGGGTCTGTCCGGCAGACGCGTTCGCAGCCGGTGCTCCGGCTCCGCGGCCCGGCGCACCGGGCGACGCCTCACCTGCCGAGGGTCGACCGGCAGACTGTCCCTGATCGGCAGGAACACCCTGCACAGGGGCCTGCGCCGCACCCGGGTCCGGGACGGCCTGCGCCGGCGGCACGTTCGCTGCCACGCCGGTGGCCGACATGCCGATGCGACGCTCCATCCGCTCCATGCGGCTGAGCACAGCATCCCGGCTGCGGCCGGAACCGGGCAGCAGAATGCGGGCACAGATGAGTTCGAGCTGCAGCCTCGGCGAGGTGGCACCCGACATCTCCGTCAGGCCCACATTCAGCAGGTCCGCGGCACGGGAGAGCTCACCCTGCCCGAAGCCGTTGGCCTGCAGGGTCAGCCTCTCCAGGCGGTCCGGCGGCACTTCGGGCAGGAAGGCATGGGCCGCCTCGGGGGCGGCGTTGATGACGATGAGATCCCGGAAGCGCTCGAGCAGATCTTCGACGAAGCGCCTCGGGTCCTGACCGGATTCGATGACCCGCTCCACCGCGCGGTACACCCCGGCACCGTCGCCGGCGGAGAATGCATCGACGATGTCGGACAGTAGCGAATCAGGAGTGTATCCGAGCAGAGCGACGGCTCGACCGTAGTCGACCCCATCGGGCCCGGCCCCGGCGATGAGCTGGTCGAGGACCGACAGCGTGTCACGCACCGATCCCCCACCGGCGCGGACGACCAGCGGCAGCACGCCCTTGGCCACCTGCACACCCTCGCGAGCGCACAGCTCCTCGAGGTAGTTGCCCAGGGCCTCCGGCGGCACCAGCCGGAACGGATAGTGGTGGGTCCGCGAGCGGATCGTGCCGATGACCTTCTCGGGTTCGGTCGTGGCGAAGATGAACTTGATATGCGGGGGCGGCTCTTCGACGATCTTGAGCAGAGCGTTGAAGCCCTGCGAGGTGACCATGTGCGCCTCGTCGAGGATGAACACCTTGTACCGATCGCGCGCAGGCGCATAGACGGCACGTTCACGCAGGTCACGGGCGTCATCGACGCCGTTGTGGCTGGCCGCGTCGATCTCGACGACGTCGAGCGAACCGGGTCCGCCGTTGGCCAGGTCCCGACAGCTCGGGCATTCCCCGCACGGCACCGGGGTCGGTCCCTGCTCGCAGTTGAGGCACCGGGCCAGGATCCGCGCCGAGGTGGTCTTGCCGCACCCGCGCGGGCCGGAGAACAGATAGGCATGGTTGATGCGGCCACGTTCGATGGCGGCCTTCAGCGGATCGGTCACATGCTCTTGACCGATGACCTCGTCGAAGGTCTCTGGGCGGTATCTTCTGTACAGTGCGGTGGACACGTCCCCTAGCCTAATGCCAACGGCTGACACGAGACACGGCCCCGGACTCCCCGCCGTTGTCGCCGACTTCCCGATCAGGCACGATAGAGATCATGAGCTCAGCCACCCCCTCCCCCGACGAGTACGACCCCGCAAAGACCTTCCGCATCGGCCACAAGGAACGCGACGAGGCGATCGAGATCCTGCGGGAAGCCGCCGGAGACGGTCGGATCACGGTCGACGAGCTCGACGAACGGATGGAGAAGGTTCAATCCGCGAAGTTCCCCATCGACCTCGACGAGGTGCTCGCCGACCTCACCACCGAGCGGCCCTCCGATCGCTTCCGCCCCGCCTCGGCGATCGCTCCTGCCCCTGCTCGCGCGATGACGGTCACGGGCCATGACCGCTTCGATCCGCTCGTCATCAAGGCCGGTTGGGAGTCCGAGGTCCGCCGTGCCAGGTGGGCGGTCCCGCCGTATATCCGCTGCGAACCCTCGATGTCGAACATCGAGCTGAACTTCCTCGAGGTCGAGACCGATCTCGAGGTCATCGAGGTCGAGATCGTCGCCGGAATGGGCGCCGTCACCGTCGTCGTCCCTGCTGACTGGGCCGTCAACGTCGACCAGCTCTCGAAGACCTGGGGCAGCGTGAAATCCGTCGTCGATGCGGTGCCGACCGGGCGCCGACCCCTCGTGCGCGTGGGCGGATCGATCGGCATGGGGTCGTTCAAGGCTCGCTTCGCGAACTACTTCGACCGTCGGCGAATGGCGAGATGATGCAGCCCGGACTCGGCGCTGTCATCTTCCTCACCCTGTGCATCATCGTCGTCTTCAGCGTCGGCGCCTTCCTCGTGTACCGGGTGATGAACACTCCCGGTGCGCATATCGGCTCCCGCCTGCCCAAACGCGATCCCCACGCCGAGGCGGCCCCCACCGACCCACCCGACCCCGGATCCGCTGCGGACCAGTCCGGCTCCGAGGGGATCAACAGCACCGACGACCCCGACCGTCCCGAGGGCCCCGAACCCCGGCGTCCTTGAAAACCGGCACCTGCCGTGATCGACTTTCACCATGTCTGAGATTCAGATCACGCGCATCACCGCCGACGATGAGTCTGCGCTGCTGACGTGGAACGACGTCATGCGCACCACTTACACCGAGGGCCGCACCGCCGCCTGGTGGCGCAGCGCCGAGACGACGCTGACCCAATTCGCCCACCCGCGCCCGGGAGGGCAGGACATCGCCCTGGTGGGCCGCCTCGGCGAGCAGATCATCGGCGGCGTCGAGATCAGCTTCTCCCCCGAAACACCGACCGATATCGAACTCGGTGTCCTCTCGGCTCACCGTCGGCAGGGTTTCGGCACTGCCCTCGCCGAGGCGGCCGCACAGTTCCTCGATGACGGTGGCGAATCCTCGGCGATCGTGCAGACCGAAACCTACTGCCCTGCCGGGGTCGCCTTCGCGCAGGCGCACGGGATGAGCATCGGCAACGAGGAGCACCGGCTGCTGCTCGACCTGCCCGCCTACCTCGACGCCGATGCGAATCGGTACAAGGATTCGGGTGCATCGACGGTCGTGCCCGTGATCAGGGAGGACCCGGACTTCTCGGTCACCTCATGGATCGGAGCCTGCCCCGAGGAGGTGTTGGAGTCCTGGACCCAGCTGCGGGAGCAGATGGATGAGGACGTGCCCGTCGGCAAGCTCACCCGCACCGCCACCCATGCCAGCACTGCGGCGATCCGCAGCCATGAGGAGCGGATGGAAGAGCAGGGCTGGACCTTGGTCAGCTCGATGGCGCACGTGGGCGAACTCGCCGTCGGCTATACGGAGATCATGGTCTCCTCGCACGATCCGCAGATCGTCATCCAGGAGGACACGCTCGTCGACCGAGCCTATCGAGGCCGCGGAATCGGTCGGGCCCTCAAGGTCGCGAACCTGCGTCAGCTGCCCGCGGTCGCCGCGACCGCCTCGGCGAAATGGGTGCAGACGTACACGGCGACGGGCAACGAACCGATGCTCGCACTCAACCGCGACCTCGGGTTCTTCATCGCCGATACGATGACCGCTCTGGAGAAGAAGTCCGATCACAGCCGCGCGTGACATTCCGGTCGACTAGAGTGGGCGGTGACCCGTCCGGCCATCGAATCGAAGCAGACCGCCGTGCCCACAGAACTCCTCATCGCCGTCCTCGTCTTCATCATCGTCGTCCTCGTGACCGTGCTCGTCATCCGCTCCCGCGCGAACAAAGCCCGCAAGCAGGAGCAGACACAGCAGCCGACCACCCCGCGCGACCCCTTCGCCGCCGACCAGAACACCGGCGGTGATCCCGAGACCATCAAAGCCGGCGATCTCCTCGAATTCGGCAACGAGAAGTTCTTCGTCCGCGGCACCCTGCGCATCTCCGAGGGCGGCTACGACTGGGCCGAGCACTTCTTCCAGGCCGACGCCTCGGCGACCCGCATGTGGCTGAGCGTCGAACGCGACCCCGACGTGCAGGTCGCCCGCTGGCGCGACCGCCCCGACCTCGACATCGAACCGAAGGCCCGGACCATCACCATCGACGGCACCGACTACGAACTCGTCGAGCACGGCACCGCCTCCTACCGGTCCGAAGGCACCACGGGGCTGAACGAGAAGGGCGGGGTCGACTATGTCGACTACGAATCCGGTGACGGCCGCCTGCTCGCCTTCGAACGCTTCGACCACGGACGTTGGGAAGTGAGCACGGGAGAGACCATCCCGACCGGTTCCTTCACCATCTACTCCGGCAGCTGATGCTCACCCTCCCCCGCCCACTCGACGTCCCCTTCACCGACACCAGTGCCGAGGCGCTGCGGCTGAGCCTCGACCACGGACGGATCGCTCCGCTGGCCTCCCGCAACGTTCATGTGCCCACCGTAGTCGCACCCACTGACGCAGTGATCGCTGATACAGAGTCCACCCTCGCCGAGGCGACGCCCGCGTTGGCCCTGACTCTGACCGTCATCGGTTCCTCCCACCAGGCGATCCTGAGCGCCGGGCGCACCGATGCGTTCATCGAGACCTTCGCCTGCCTCGGCGAGGATGGGGACGATTCGTCTCCGAAACGACCGCGGTGGGACTGCGAAGACATCCGCCACGGTCGGTGGGCCGGATTCACCGAACACCGATTCACCGCGACTCGCACCCACGTGACCGGGGACTTCCCGAGGGCCGCCGCCGAGGTGCTCGCCGCCGGTGCCGACCGTGCCCTCACCGCAGACGACCACCTCTCGGTCGCGTTCCCCGGACAGCCCGGCGCACTGACGGCACTGTCGCTGACCGCAGCAGGTCCCGACCGGATCGCCTGGCAGTCGTGGCACTGCTACCCGCAGCATGGAGAGATCGTGCACAGCAGCTCCGAATTGAGGAGGTCGACATGAGCCAGGGACCGAACGTCTCGATGGGCGGCGGCTCTTTCAACTTCGACCGCGAAAACTCCGGTCCATCCGGCCCCCAACGTCCCAGCGGACCGCAGCGGCCCGGCGACGGATCGGGGCGGAAGCCGCGCCGCATCGGCTGCGGACCGATCATCTTCTTCGTCGTCATCCTCATCGTCATCGGCAACATGTTCCAAGGCTGCGGCTCGTCCGGGTCGTCGAACTGCGGTGACTACGACCTCAGCAACGGCCAATACGTCTCGAATCCCGGTGAGGGCGATTACGAGAAGAACGGCAGCAGCTACGACTACGTCGGCTGCGACTCGTCCCGCTCCAGAGGCGGCGGATTCTTCTTCCTCCCGTTCTTCACCGGCGGCGGATCGAACTACGGCGACGGCTCCGGCTTCCGCGGCGGCGGACCGGGCACCGGAAAATAGGCACGATCAGGCACAGCGAAAGGCAGACATGCTCCTGAATTACCTCATCTACGAGACCGGAGTCGTCCTCTCCTATGCGGGCTGCGGACTCCTCCTCATGGTCATCGGCTACTTCGTCGTCGACCTGCTCACCCCGGGCAAGCTCCACGTCATCCTGTGGGAGCAGAAGTCGCGCAATGCCGCGGTCCTCGTCGCCTCCGACCTGGCCGGAGTCGCGATCATCGTCATCGCAGCCATCCGCGCGAGCTCCGATGACCTGGCCGCAGGCATCCTGTCCACCCTCGTCTTCGGCATCCTCGGCATCATCCTCATGGGAGTGAGCTTCGTGCTCATCGGCCTGCTCACCCCGGGCAAGACCGGCGACATCATCAACTCCCCACAGATGCACCCCGAGGTCTGGGTCAACGCCACCGCCCACCTGGGCATCGCGGGCATCATGGCCGCAGCCCTCCTTTGAGCGCCGCTGACGAATCCGGTCGGCACTCGGCCGGGACCGCACCGACCGACACCACCACCGAGGCGGCCCGACCGATCACTTTGCCGATGCGTCCGGGGCCAGCCCGATTCTTCGTCCTGCTCGCCGTTTTCATCTGCGCGAGCTGCGGAATGGTCTACGAGCTCGCGCTCGTGGCCTTGGGGTCCTATCTGCTCGGCGACACCATCGTCCAGGCCTCCATCGTCCTGGCGGTCATGGTCTTCGCCATGGGTGTGGGGTCGCTGGCGACCAAACGGCTGACCGGGTTCGCCGCGGTCTCCTTCGCCCTCATCGAGGCGGCCCTGGGCATCATCGGCGGACTCTCCGTCATCCTCCTCTACCTCGCCTTCGCCTTCGCCGACGTCTACACGGTGGCCATGGTGGCCCTCGCGTTCGTCATCGGCGCGCTCATCGGCGCGGAGATCCCGTTGCTCATGGAGCTCGTCCAGCGTATTCGGGCGCAGAAGGCCTCGAGCGCGGTGGCCGACCTCTTCGCCGCCGACTATGTGGGCGGACTCATCGGCGGGCTCGCCTTCCCGTTCCTCCTGCTGCCGCTGCTCGGATTGCCGCGCGGTGCGCTGGCAGTGGGGATGACGAATGCGCTGGTGGGCATCCTCATCGTCCTCTGGCTCTTCCGCTCTGAACTCAGCCGCGCCGCCCAACTCATGTTGGCAACGCTGCTTGTGCTCATCCTCGGCGGGCTCACTGTGGTGTGGGTGTACACCGACGATATCGAGGTCACCACCCGGCAGCGTCTCTACCGGGATCCGATCGTGTATTCGCAGCGGTCGGACTACCAGGAGATCGTGCTCACCGAGGCGAAGCGGACCGGTGATACGCGGCTGTTCCTCAACGGGGATCTGCAGTTCGCCTCGGCCGATGAGTACCGCTATCACGAAAGCCTCGTCCATCCGCTGCTGGACGGTCCGCGCCGCAACGTCCTCGTTCTCGGCGGCGGTGATGGCCTGGCCGTGCGTGAGATCCTCAAGTATCCCGACGTCGAGTCCGTCACGCTCGTCGACCTCGACCCCGCGGTCCTCGAACTGGCCAAGAACTCGGAGCACTTCACCGCGTTCAACGACGACTCCCTCGACGATCCGCGGGTGAGAACGATCGCCGCCGATGCCTTCACATGGCTGCGGGAGGCGAAGCATTCGGCCTATGACGCGGTCATCGCCGATCTTCCCGACCCCGATGATGTCGCGACGTCGAAGCTCTACAGCATCGAGTTCTACGGACTCATCCGCCAGGTGATGTCGCCGGAGGCGCGCCTCGTCGTCCAGGCCGGCTCCCCCTATTTCGCCCCTGAAGCCTATTGGGGCATCGGTGAGGCCGTCGCCGAGGCGGGTCTGTCGACGACTGCCTATCACGTCGATGTCCCCAGCTTCGGTGATTGGGGATACTTCCTCGCCGATCTCGACGGAGAGGGCCCCGAGGTGACCGTGCCCGATGATGCTCCGGACGGGTTGAAATTCGCCACCGCGGAGGTGCTCGCCGCCTCGACGACGTTCCCACCGGACCGTGATCGCGCGTCTGTGGGCAAGGTCGAGGCCTCGACGCTGCTGCACCCGCGGGTCCTCGACCAGGAACGCGGAGCCTGGGTCGGATACTGAATTCGTCTGACACGGGCTTCCGACAACGGCAGAGGGCCGACCCAACCGGGTCGGCCCTCTGCCGTTTCTCTGTCGGTGCTGCCTTCTTCTCGCGGTCAGCCGGCCATGAGGCTGGCCAGGCCGCCGACGATGCCGAAGGAGATTCCGAGTGCCCATCCGAGGACTAGGAGTCCGAGGAAGACGAGGCCTAAGATGAAGCCCCATTTGCCCATCTCGTTGTCTCCGTACCCGGCTTCCTGTGAGCGCTTGCGCGCCATGTGACCGGTGATGATGCCGATGACGGGTCCGATGAAGTTGAATCCGAGGAAGGTCGACAGGGTCGCCACGAGCGAGACGATGCCGAGCACCTTGCCCGGATCCTCCTCGGCGCGCTGGCCATAGCGGTTCTGGCTCTGGTAGCTCTGCGGTGCTTCGCACTGCCCGGTGGACGGGTGGGGGTACTGTCCCGCGGAGGGGCGGTCGAACTGATCGGGAGTCGGGGTGGGTGCTGCATTCATGGTGCTGGTCTCCTTGGTATCGGCTGTTGACACCAGCCTAGGAAGGCTTCACCGGGCGCCGACAGGGACCAATCCCCCGACCTGGATGGGGTTTTCCCGACATTCAGCGCACGTCGACGAGCGCGTGGTCCTCTCGTCCCATGAGGTAGAGAAGCAGTTCAAGCGGTGCCCCGGTGATCGTCGCGGCCTCACCGCCGCCCTTCTTCCCCGCTGTGCGGGCACCGAAGCCCGGAGCTTCGATCGTCACGGGACCCTTCGCCTTCGCCGCGTAGGGCAGAAGCGCCACCTTCGTCTGTGCCCAGACGGTCGCGGTCTCTGCTTTCGACAGCCGACGCGGAATCCATTCGATCGCGGCGCGGCGGATGTCTTCGTGGTGGACGAGGAACTCGGTCGTGTTCATCACCGTCTCCACACCCGGCAGGGCGCCCGGGGTCCACTTCGGCGGTGCGGCGACGAGTCCGAGCAGCCGACTGAACGGCATCTCGGCGTACTCGTCTTCCTTCGCCTGCAGGCGGTCGGAGAACTTCGGCATGAAGATGCCCGCGGCAGCGCGGGGATGACGTTCGCGGATGACGAGGTGGGTGGCAAGGTCCCTGACCGTCCACCCCTCGCAGAGGGTGGGGGCGTCGTCCCCGGCGCGGCGGGCTGTGTCGACAAGGCGCAGTCGTTCGGCGCGAGCCAGATTGTCTTTCATACCCGCCAGTCTTCCATCTCCGGCTTGGACTCGCCTGGACGCTTCGTCATCTCACCGCCCGGTCGCTTCGCCGGCCTGTCACTTCACCGGCGGGCCCAGGTCGTGACGAAGTCGGCGACGCGGGAGATCGACCGGAAGTCGGCGAATTCGTCTCCGCGAGTTGGCCCGTCGGTGACGATGACGACGGGTTTGCCTTCCTTCGCGGCGGCCCGAACGAACCGCAGTCCCGACAACACTGCCAGCGAGGACCCGAGCACCACGAGTCCGGCAGCCTCGTCGGCGATCCGATTGGCTGCCTGGACCCTGGCGGCCGGGACGGAATCGCCGAAGTAGACGACATCGGGTTTGAGCAGTCCACCGCATTCGGGGCAGTCGAGGACTGCGAATCCGGCGGTGTCCTCGAGTTCGACGTCGCCGTCGGGTGCGGTTTCGACGTCGATGGGGTCGATGCCGACCGCCTCGGCGAAGTCCGGGTTGAGTTCGCTCAGTCTCCGCTGTACCCAGTCGCGGTCGAACAGGTGTCCGTTGCTCAGGCAGATCACTCGGTCGAGGCTGCCGTGGAGGTCGATGACGGGACTCGGCGCCAGCGCTCCGGCCTCTGTCGCACGGTCGGCGGCGACCGCCTCGGCGGCGGCCTGATGGAGTCCATCGACGTTCTGGGTGATGATCCCGCCCACGGACAGCTCGGCCAGGGCGAGGTGGGCTTGGTTCGGTTGGGTGCTGCGCATCCGCGGCCAGCCCATCCACGATCGTGCCCAGTACCTGGCGCGCTGATCGGGGTGGGATAGGAAAGTCTGGATCGTCATCGGATTCCGCGGCGGGGAATCCGGTCCGCGGTAGTCGGGCACGCCTGAGTCCGTGCTCATTCCCGCCCCGGTGAGCACCGCCCAATCCGCATCGGAATAGGTCTTCGTGAGGACGTCGATGATCGCGGCATCGGGGTGGCTGGCTTCCGGACGCACACGTCCGCGCAGGGGGTCGAAGATGACTGCCATGGCTCCACTGTAGACATGGGTGCTGACGGAGGTCACCGGGCGGGGCTAGGGTGGGGCCATGGTCAACGTTCTGCTCGTTCATCATTCCCCGTCCTCTGCGACGGCGCAGATCGCCGAGGCGGCCGAGTCCGGACTCCGCATGCCCGAGCTCGGCGACATCGACGTCACAATCCGCCCGGCGCTGGAGGCCAGCGTCGAGGATGTGCTCGCCGCCGATGCCTATGTGCTCGGGACGACCGCGAACTTCGGCTATATCTCCGGTGCCCTCAAGCACTTCTTCGACACCACGTATGACGCGGTTCGCGAGCCGACCGCCGGCAGGCCGTTCTCCTATTGGATCCACGGCGGCTATGACACGACCGGGGCCGAGACAGCGATGAAGCAGATCACGACGGGCCTGGGCTGGAAGCTCGCCTTCGACCCCCTCATCT
>NZ_JBPIZD010000038.1:0-16546 GCF_051172395.1 Brevibacterium sp. H602
GTGACGACCGATTCCCGGTCGTCACAGGCCCGCTGTCGTCGTTCTCTCAGACCCCGACCGACCGAGTCGGCAGCTCGAGGTCGGCCGCGGCTTCGAACCAGGCACCGGCGGCCATGACGAGTTCGTCGGCGAACCGACGCCCGGCGATCTGCACACCGATGGTCCGACCATTGTCCATGAATCCGGCCAGCACCGTCGCCGCCGGCTGTTCTGACATGTTGAACGGCATGGTGAAACCGATATGCCCCATCGGTTCGTGCACCTGCGGGTACGGCATCGGCTGCTCGGCCGGAAACGCCGCATCCGGAGCTGTCGGCGAGATGACCAGGTCGAACTCGGCAGTGGCGTCGGTCGTCCGCCGCCGGATCTCCTGAACGCTGTGATAGCAGCGCATCAGGTCGACTCCGCTGGTATCGGCTCCGTCCTGTGCCCACTGCTGGATATAGGGAAGGATGAGCGCCTGTTCGTCGACGGGCAGCGCTTTGAGGTCGGCCCACGACCGGACCCGCCAGAACAGATCCATGTCGCGGAGCAGATCATCGTCAATAAAAGGATCGAGCGTGACGATTTCGGCTCCGGCCGCAGAGAAGCGCTCGGCAGCCTCGGTGACGGCCGAGCGCACCTGTGCCTCTGCGGCGACCCCGCACCCCGCGTCGAGCTGCACGCCGATGCGCAGTCCCCGTGGGTCGAAGGCTTCGGCCGAGTCGCTGCCCGGCAGAGACTGCGCATTATCGGCGGCGAAGCGCGGCAGCCGCGAATAGTCGCGATCGTCCGGGGCGGAGATGATGTCCATGGCGGCTTTGACGTCGGCCATCGTCCGTGCCAGCGGTCCCGCGCATCTGCCCAGGTAGGGGGCGTCGAGCGGCACGCGGCCGAAGCTGGGCTTGAGCCCGGCCAGGCCGAGCCACGTGCACGGCAGGCGGATGGATCCGCCGATGTCGGAGCCGATGTGGATGGGCCCGTAACCGGCGGCTGCCGCGGCTCCGGCTCCGGCGCTCGACCCTCCGGTCGTCAGGCTCGGGTCCAGCGGCGACCGGGTGATTCCATGCAGAGAGGACACTCCCGAGGAGAGCATTCCCCAGTCGGGCATCGTCGTCGACCCGAGGATGACGGCTCCGGCTTCTTCGAGACGCTCGGTGATCGGGGCATCGTGGCCTGCCACCGGCATCTCAACCCAGGCGTGGCCGCTGGGCAGCGGGACTCCGCGGCGGGCGATGTTCTCCTTGATCGTCACGGGCACCCCGTCGAGGCCGCTCAGCGGGCGTCCCTCTCGCCAGCGTGCCGCACTGGCGGCGGCTGCGTCTCGGGAGCGTTCGTCGTCGCGGTGGAACAGGGCGTTGATGGTCGGTTCGCATGCATCCATGCGGTCGACGACCGCGGAGTGCACCTCGATCGGGTCGAAGTCCCCGCCGGCGAATCCGGCTGCCATTTCGGCCGCACTGCGGTCGGCAAGCGATGTGGTCATATGCTGCCCTTTCTCTCGGTGGTTCGTCGCGTCCCGCCCGCGAGCCGGTCTATCCGGCTGCGAGCGCTTCGGCCAGGCTCGGGGTGGCGGCGATGAGTCGCCGCGTGTACTCCTCCTGCGGGTTCGCGTAGATGTCCTCCGTCGCACCCGATTCGACGATCTGTCCGGCTCTCATGACGATGACCTCGGAGCACAGGTGTTTGACGACGCCGAGGTCGTGGGAGACGAAGAGGAGAGTCAGCGCGTACTCGTCGACGAGGTCGGTGAGCAGGTTGAGGACCTGCGCACGCACCGAGACGTCGAGGGCGGAGACCGGTTCGTCGGCGACGAGGATCTGCGGCCTGGTCACGAGGGCCCGGGCGATCGAGATGCGCTGTCGCTGCCCGCCGGAGAACTGATGCGGGTACCGGCGCAGGGAGTCCTGGTCGAGGTCGACGGCTGCGATCATCTCCTCGACCCGTGCTGCGCGTTCGTCCTTGTCGACTCCGGCGGCGATGAGCGGTTCGGCGACGATGTCGGCGATGCGCATCCGCGGGTCGAGCGAGGCGAACGGATCCTGGAACACGATCTGCAGGTTCTCGCGCAGGCGGCGCAGAGCCTGTGAGCTCGCAGCTTCGACCCGGATGTCACCGACGCGCACATGCCCGGTGGTCGGTCGGTCGAGGCCGGAGAGGATGTTCAGCAGCGTCGACTTCCCCGATCCCGACTCCCCCACGATGCCCAGCCGCGCTCCGGCCGCGACGCTGAAGTCGATCCCGCCCAGGGCTGTGACGTCCGATCGTCTGCGGCCGAAGAGTCCGCGTCCGCGGAAGACCCGGGTGACGTCCGAGACCTCGATGAGCGGTGCCGATTCCCTCACCGAGGCGGCCCCGACGCCGTCCCCCGCTGAGGCGGTACGGTGGTCATCCTTCGCCGAGGCGGCCCCGACGCCGTCATCCCCCGACTCCCCCACGTCGGCCGAAGCCTCTGCTTCGCCGATCTGCGGCCCCGAGTAGGCGAGCGCGGTCTTGAGCGTGAAGAGTCGGCCGCGGTCGTCGGTGGCTTCGAGATCCGAGGATGCCAGGAGCCCTCGCGTGTACTCGTGCTTGGGTGCGGTGAAGATCTCGTCGACGCTGCCGGACTCGACGATGCGGCCGCGGTACATGACGATGACCCGATCGCAGACTCCGGCCACGACCGCAAGATCGTGAGTGATGAACAGCAGCCCAGCCTCCACTGCCGAGACCCTTTCGGCGATGAGGTCGAGCATATGCTTCTGCACGGTGACGTCGAGGGCGGTGGTGGGCTCGTCACAGATGAGCAGCCTCGGCGAATTGGCCAGAGCGATCGCGAGCATGACGCGCTGCCGCTGCCCGCCCGAGAGCTGGTGCGGGTAGGCGAACCGGGCGCTGTCGGGGTCGGGCATGTGGACGTCGCGGAGCAGTTCGCGCACACGTGTCGGAATCTGCCCTCTCGGCGCCTTGCCGTGGATGCGCAGCACTTCGGCGATCTGATCGCCGATGCGCTTGAGCGGGTTGAGGGCGCTCATGGGTTCCTGGAAGACCATGGACACGATGTCCGAGCGCAGCCCGGCCAGGGTCTTCTCGTTCGACTCAAGGAGGTTCCCGGAATGCCCGTGCAGATGCACCTGGCCACGGGCGTTCAGCTCTTCGGGCAGCAGGCCCATCACGGATTGGGCGGTCAGCGATTTCCCCGACCCGGATTCGCCGATGAGCCCGACTCGCTCCCCCTGCGCCAGGCTGAGGCTGACATCGTGGAGCACCGGAGCGTCCGCTCCGGCAGGGGTGATGGTGAGGTCACGGACCTCGAGCAGGTTCTCAGGCACCTCGGGCCTCCATCTTCGGGTCGAACCGGTCGCGCAGTCCATCGCCCAAGAGGTTGAACCCGAGCACGGCGAGTGCAATGAACACTCCCGGCCACAGCGCGAGTTCGGGGTGGGTGGACAGGTACTGCTGGGACTCCTGCAGCATCCGGCCCCACGACGGAGTCGGGGCCTGGGTGCCGAGTCCGAGGAAGGACAGCCCCGCCTCGGCGAGGACGGAGATCGCGAACGCCACGGACGCCTGGACGATGACCATTCCGGCGATGTTCGGCAGCACGTGGACGACGGCGATGGCCGGGATCCGACGGTTCGAGGCTCGCGCGGCGCGCACGTATTCGGAGCCCAGCACCTGCAGCGTCCCGGAGCGTGCGACGCGCGCGAACCCGGGGATCGCGGCGATGCCGACGGCGACCATGGCCGGGCCCGTCCCCGGTGAATAGACGGCGGCGAAGATGATCGCCAGCAGCAGGGCGGGGAAGGCCAACAGGATGTCGTTGGCCCGCATGATCACCGCGTCGATCCACATTCCCCACGGCTGCTTCGCGAAGAAGGCGGAGATGATTCCGATCGGGGTGCCGATGAGCAGGGCGATGCCGACTGCGACGACCCCGACGAGCAACGTGATCCGTGCCCCGACCATCACCCAGGTCAGCGTGTCCCGTCCGAAGGTGTCGGTGCCGAACGGGTGGGTGAGGCTGCCGCTCTGCAATCGGGCGGCGGGGTCGATCGTGGTCGGGTCGTACGGGGTCCACACGAAGGAGATGAGGGCGAGTCCGACGATGAGCACGACGAGGCCTGCACCGATGACCATCGATGCGTTCGCCCGCCGTCCGCTCCTGCGGGACCGGGCCGGCCCGATCTTCGCCGAGGCGGTCGGGTCGGTCGCGTCGTGAGCGACGGGATCGACGTGGCCGCTGGGGCTCTGGGCACCGGTCGGGGACAGATTCATGCTGCGTTCCTGATTCGGGGGTCGACGACGGGCACGAGGATGTCGACGATGAGGTTGATGATGAGCACGAGCAGGACGAGGACCATGACGATTCCCTGCACCGCCACGAGGTCGCGGTTGGCGACGGCGCGGACGAGTTCGGAGCCGATTCCGGGCAGTACGAAGATCTGTTCGATGATCACGGCCCCGACCAGCAGGGTGGCCAGTTGGACTCCCGCGACGGTGATGACGGGGATCGCCGCATTGCGCAGGCCGTGTGCGAACAGTGCCTTCGTCTTGGTCAGTCCCTTGGCGCGGGCGGTGCGGATATAGTCCTCCCGCATCACATCGAGCACGGCCGACCGAACGTAGCGGGTGAGGATCGCCGCCTGCACGAGTGCCAACGACACGACCGGCAGGACGAGGCGGAGAAGGAAGCCTCCGAGGCCTTCGATCGGGGCCATCCAGCCTTGGGACGGGAACCAGCCGAGGGTCAGCGAGAAGATGATGACGAGGATGATCGCGGCCAGGAAGTTCGGGATCGCGATGCCGACCTGGCTGATCGCCGAGATCGTCACGCCGATCCAGTTGCGCTGCTCGAGGGCGGCGAAGGTGCCCAGCGGCACGGCGATGAGGATGGACACGGCGATGGCGGCGATGACGAGGATCGCCGTGACCTGGACGCTGTCGACGATGACGGGAGTGATCTCGGCACCGGTGACGTAGGAGGTGCCGAAGTCTCCGGTGAGCATTCCTCCCATCCAGTCGAAGTACCGGATGGCAGGTGGCCGATCAAGCCCGTATTGGGCTTCGAGCATCGCCACTGCCTCCGGGGTGGCGTTCGTTCCCAGCGCCACCTGTGCCGCATTGCCCGGCAGCAGGCTCATCAGGGCGAAGATCACCACCGAGGCGACGAGGAGGGACAGCGCGAACTGGATCGCGCGGTTGATCGCGTAGGTGAGCATCGGCGTTCGCGGTCAGGCCCAGCTGAGGTCGGCGATCTTGAACGCGTCGGAGACGCGGTTGGCGGGTATCCCCTCGATATCGGATTTGGCGATGACGAGATTCGGGAACAGGAACAGGAAGTCCGAGGCGGCATCCTCGGTGATCGTCCGCGCGATCTTCTTCATTCCCGAGATGTACTCGTCTTCAGTGCCGGTATCGGCTTTGTCCGCCAGCTTCTTGATCGTCGAATCGTCGTAGCCGATGTAGTAGTCCTTCGAGAACACGGTGAGAATGTCGCGCGGTTCGGCGTGGTTGATCACCGACATGTCGTAATCGTGCTCGGTGAAGGTCTTGTCCAACCACACGGCCGGGAACTCCTGAGTCGAGATCTTCGCCTTCAGCCCGACCTCTTCAAGCTGTGCGGAGACGATTTCGGAGATCGCCTTCGCGTACGGCAGGTTCGGCACGGTGAAGGCGAATTCCTCCCCCTTGATCCCGGCCTCGTCGACGAGCTGCTTGGCCTTCTTCGGATCGTACTTCCACTCTCCGGTGAGGTCTTCGTAGTACGGATCGGTCGGGGGCACCATCGAGCCGATGAGTTCGCCGTATCCTGCCCAGGCTGTGTCGAGGACGGCCTTGCGGTCGATCGCGTGCATCACGGCTTCGCGGGCTTTCTTGTCTTTGAAGATGCCTTCGGCGTTGTTCATCGACAGCACGACTTCGCCGTTCGTGGTGCCGGAGACGATCTGATAGTCATCGCTCTGGAACTCTCCGGCCAGTTCGGGTGCCTGGAGGTTGGAGACGAGGTCGATCTCTCCGGACTTCAGGGCGTTCGAGGCCGATACCGCGTCCTTGAAGTATTTGAACTGGACCGAGTTCAGGGATGGTTTCTCACCCCAGTAGTCGTCGCGGGCGGCGAAGTCGATGGACTGTCCGCGTGTGAACTTCTCGATCGCGAAGGGACCGGTGCCGATGGCTTCGTTCGCCAGGTCGTCGGTTCCCTCGGTGTCGAAGACGGCTCCGACGAGGCTGGTGAGGTTGAACAGCCAGGTGTTCGACGGCTTCTTCAGTTCGATCGTGACGGTGGAGTCGTCCGGGGTCTCGATGGACTCGACGATGTCCATCTTCGACTTCAGCGCGTTCTTCCAGTCCTTCTGCACTCGTTCATAGGAGTACTTGACGTCCTCACTGGTGAAGTCCGCACCGTTGGAGAACTTCACACCATCCTGGAGTTCGAAGGTGTAGGTCTTGCGGTCATCGGACAGTGTCCAGTCCTTGGCCAGTGCGGGCTGGATCTCCCCCTCGCCGTCCAGCCGGACGAGCGATTCGTAGACGTTCTCCATCAGCGCTTCGGGAATGGCGACTCCCGAGGTGGAGGTGAAGTCGAGGTTGACCGGTTCGGCGGTGAAGGCGATCGTCATCGAGTCCTTCTTCTGCGCATCGCCTCCGGTGTCGGAGGCTCCGGCCGAACAGCCTGTGATCAGCAGGCTCGTGGCGGCTGCTGCCGCCACCCACGTCATGATGCGCGGAGTCTTCATTGTTCTCCTCGATTTCGCCGACCACGAAGAGGGTCGTTCTCCAACACTCAAACATCGTCAGTGTATCCGAAGTTCTCAGCTGGTGAGGCGGCTGTGTTCAGATGCTGAGCGTTTCGAGGAGGAGGTTCAGAGATTCGATTCGTCGGCGAGAATCGCGGCCAGTGCGTCGAAGGCGAACCGGCGGTGGGAGCGTGAGTTCTTCTCCTCAGCACTCATCTCGGCGGCGCTGAGTTCGGAACCCTCGGGGACGAAGATCGGGTCATAGCCGAAGCCGTTCTCGCCCTTGGGTTCGGTGGCCAGGCGCCCGGGCATGACTCCTTCGGCGGTGAACTCACGTCCGTCGGCTGTCACAGCGGCCGCCGCGCAGCGGAACTGCGCTCCGCGGTGTTCGGCTGCGATGTCGCCCAGCTGAGCGAGCAGGAGTTCGAGGTTCGCACGATCGTCTCCGTGCCGGCCGGACCAGCGAGCGGAGAAGATGCCCGGTGCACCGCCGAGCACGTCGACGCTGATTCCCGAGTCGTCGGCGATGGCGGTGTGCCCTGTCGCAGCGGCCGCGGCACGCGCCTTGATCAGCGCGTTCTCGGTGAACGTGACTCCGGTTTCGGCGACATCGCCGAGTCCCGCCTCGGCGGCGGTGAGCACCTGGGTGTCGGCACCGAGGACGGGCCCGAGGATGGTCAGCAGCTCGCGCTTCTTGCCCTCATTGTGAGTGGCGAGGACGAAGGTCGTCATCCGGCGAGCACTTCGGACTGGATGCGGGTGAGTTCGGTGCACCCGTGGCCGGCAAGGTCGAGCAGCTTGGCGAGTTCGTCGCGATCGAACGGTGCTCCCTCGGCGGTGCCCTGGACTTCGATGAACTTTCCGGACCCGGTCATGACGACGTTCATGTCCGTCTCGGCGCGGGAATCCTCGACGTACGGCAGGTCGAGGAGGGGCTGACCGTCGATGATGCCGACGCTGACGGCCGCCACCGAGTCGATGAGCGGCTGGTGGGCGGCGGGGATCAGCCCGGTCGAGCGCCCCTTGTCGATGGCTTTCGCCAGCGCCACATAGGCACCGGTGATAGAGGCGGTGCGGGTGCCGCCGTCGGCCTGGAGGACGTCGCAGTCGAGGACGAGGGTGTTCTCTCCGAGCTTGTCCATGTCGATGACGGCGCGCAGGCTGCGGCCGATGAGTCGGGAGATCTCGTGAGTGCGTCCGCCCTGTTTGCCCTTGACCGACTCGCGGGTGCTGCGGGAATCGGTGGCTCGCGGGAGCATGGCGTATTCGGCGGTGACCCAGCCGCGGCCCTGGCCCTTGAGCCAACGCGGCACGCCTTCGGTCAGCGAGGCCGCGCAGAGGACGCGGGTGTTGCCGAATTCCACGAGCGCGGATCCTTCGGCGGTGTTGATCCAGTCCGGAGTGATCCGGACTTCACGGAGTTCGTCTGCTGCACGGCCGTCTGCTCGCACTGTCTGCCTCTTTCGTCTCGGTGGGGGTGTCTGCTGGTCGCCGGCGATCGTCGCCGGTTCACACGGTCCAGGTGGCTCCGGGCTTCGCCAGCTCGATGGGTCCACGGTACTCCCCGGCTGCCTCACCGCGAACGATGGAGCAGTCGGTCCAGACCGGAATGTGGGTGAGCACGAGCGCGGACGCTTCGGCATTCTGCGCCACCCGTCCGGCGCGCTTGCCGGTGAGGTGGATGCCGCGCGCCGTGTCGCGGTCTTCCTGAAAGGCGGCTTCGCAGAGGAACAGGTCGGCGTCCTTCGCCGCTGCGACGAGGTTGTCGCACTCATCGCTGTCGCCCGAATACGTGATGACCTTGCCGGCCGCATCCGTGATCCGCAGGGCGTAGGCCTCGACGGGGTGGTCGACGAGGAAGGATTCGATGGTCAGGGAACCGATCTGGTGCCGACTGCCGTGGTCGATGTCGGTGAACTCGAAGGCGTGGTCGAAGTTCGAGTCGTCTCCCCCGTTGGCGACCGGGGACTTTCCGGGATCCGTGTAATAGGCCCGGGAGAGGCGTTCCTTCGCGCCGGCCGGAGCGAACACCGGGGTGCGTGTGCGAATCGTTCCGGTGTCGGAGATGTCGCCGTTGAAGAACTTCGGGTCGAAGCAGTGTTTGACGTAGAGGCCGGTCATGTCCATGCAGTGATCCGGGTGGAGGTGGCTGAGCACGATTCCGGAGAGACGATCGGTGTCGATCGTGTCCTGCAGGGGGCTGAGCGCACCGGACCCGAGGTCGAGGATGATGCGAGTGGGTGTGTCCTCATCGGTTTCGATGAGGTAGCAGCTGGCGAGTGCGCCGCGTCCCGGGAAGGAGCCTGCGGTGCCGATTGCGGTGAGTCTCATATCTCGTCATCCCCTTGCGTCTGGTCGAGCAAGGTCGTTGTCAGTCGGTCCTGAATCCACGTCAGGAAGTCGTACAGGGTCAGGGTGAGGTCTTCGGATTCGGAGAGGTCCTCACGGTGGGCGTACTTCTCCTCCTGCGCCTCCTCGGTGTCGATCCCGAGGCGGACGGCGAGGACGAGTCGCAGGTCGTTGAGGCCCTTCATCCAGGCGAGCACCTCGTCCCGTGTCAGGGAGATGTCATTGCCCTTGCTCAGTCCCAGCAGCACGATGCGCACATTGTGTGCTTTGGCCTGTTTGAGGTCGAACTCGGTGAGGCGGCGGAACTCTGCTGATCGCTCGTCGTCCTCGGGATCGACGTCGGGCAGCAGCCGCAGCAGCGCCGGGTCCTCCGGACGGGGACGGTCGACGAGTCCGAGCCGGGCTTCCCAGTTCTCCGAGTCCGGTCGGTCGTCATCGCCGTCACTGTCTTCGGCCAGGAGTGCCGCGAGATCGGTGAAGACGGTGAGCATGAGCGAGCGTTCGTTGTCTTGCAGGGTGAGGACGACATCGTCCCCTCGTGCGTCGATAGCGGCCATGTGTCAGTCGGATCCTGAATCGGGTTGGCACGCGGCCCACAGGCCGTACTCGTGCATCGCTTGGGTGTCTCGTTCCATGGCTTCACGGCCTCCGGTGGCAACGACGGAGCGCCCGTTCTCATGGACTTCGAGCATGAGTGAGTGGGCCTTCTCCTCGGAGTATCCGAAGTAGGTCTGGAACACGAAGCTGACATAGCTCATGAGGTTGACCGGGTCATTGAAGACCACGGTCCGCCAGGGCTTGGCCAGGTTCTCGGAGGGTCGGACG
This sequence comes from Brevibacterium sp. H602, assembly GCF_051172395.1. Lineage (NCBI taxonomy): Bacteria > Bacillati > Actinomycetota > Actinomycetes > Micrococcales > Brevibacteriaceae > Brevibacterium > Brevibacterium sp. H602. The sequence continues at coordinate 9,873 of NZ_JBPIZD010000038.1, forward strand.
TCGACCTCCGGCTCCAGGACTGGTGTCGTTGGGTTGCTCACGTTTCCACCATACGGCAGAACACTGACGCTGTCGTGACGTAAGATCGCGCCTATGAGTGATCTCACACGGACCGATTCGACGGCTTTCTTCACGGATCAGTACGAATTGACGATGGTGCAGGCGGCCCTGGAATCCGGTGCCGCTCACCGCAAGAGCCTCTTCGAGGTGTTCGGCCGCAGTCTTCCCGCAGGTCGCCGCTACGGTGTCGTCGCCGGCACCGGTCGGATCCTCGAGATGATCCGCGACTTCCGCTTCGACGATGCCGAACTCTCGTTCCTCAGCAGGGAGAACATCGTCGACAAGCGCACCATCGACTGGTTGGCTGACTATCGGTTCTCCGGCAATATCCGCGGCTATGCCGAGGGAGAGATCTACTTCCCCGGCTCACCGCTGATGACGATCGAATCGACGTTCGCCGAGGGCGTCATCTTGGAGACGCTCATCCTGTCGGCGATGAACTATGACTGTGCGGTCGCCTCGGCGGCGTCCCGCATGGCTCAGGCGGCCGGCGATCGGCCCTGCGCGGAGATGGGCGGTCGACGCACGAACGAGCATGCGGCCGTGGCGGCGGCTCGGGCCGCGGTCATCGGCGGCTTCGCCTCGACGTCGAACCTGGCGGCCGGCCTGCAGTACGGTCTGCGCACGATCGGCACTTCGGCCCACTCATTCACTCTCCTCCACGATTCCGAGCGAGAGGCCTTCGCCGCTCAGCTGAAGTCGCTGGGCACCGATACGACTCTGCTCCTGGACACCTACGACGTCGAGGAGGCGCTGACCACGGCGATCGAACTGGCCGGGCCGAACCTCGGCGGAGTGCGCATCGATTCCGGTGATCTCATCGAACAGGCCAGTGAGGTGCGCGAGAGCCTTGACCGCCTCGGTGCCCGCGACACGACGATCACCGTCACGAGCGATCTCGACGAGTATGCGATCGCCGCATTGGCCGCCTCCCCCGTCGACTCCTACGGTGTCGGCACGCGGGTGGTCACCGGTTCGGGTGCCCCTGCCGCCGGGTTGGTGTACAAGCTCGTGGCTCGTGCCGATGAGGCCGGCGAGTGGACCTCGGTGGCCAAGAACTCCTCCGGCAAGCCCTCACGCGGCGGACACAAGGAGGCGCTGCGCCTCATCGACGGTCCGATCGCCGTGGAGGAAGCCGTCGGCATTCCGAGCCTGCCCGATGATCTCGGCGAAGGACGTCGGCTCAGCGTCGATCTCGTCGTCGACGGTGAGGTCGATGAGTCGTTCATCGGTGCGGCAGGAGTGAAGAAGGCCTGCGCCCGACATGACGAGTCCTTGGCGGAGCTGCCGCGTTCGGCCAGGCGCCTGCAGGACGGCGAGCCCGCAATTCCCACCGTGTTCTACTCCGCCTGACCCGCAGCCGGACCACCACGAATCGACGAAGCCGCCGAGGCAGACGCACTGTCTGCCTCGGCGGCTTCGTCGTTCTCACGCTCGCCAGGTCTCCCCTGCCGACATCCGGTGCTCACTTCTTGCCGACGAACCAACCCTGCAGCTTCTTGATCCGAGCCTGGATCTGCTCCCGCGTGGCTTGGGCGACGGCCGGTCCCCCGCATGCCTTGCGCAGTTCGACGTGGACGTTCTGGTGCGGTGTTCCGGTGCGTCTGGACCAGGCGCCGACGAGGCTCTGGAGCTGGTTGCGCTCTTCCTTCATCGCTCGGTGTTCGAGTTCGCTCGTCTCCGTCTCAGGGGCAGGAGGGGCCGCCGCTGTTTTGCGCTTCGCCTGCCGGGCCTGCTGAGTGCTCAGCAGCTCCCGCACCTGATCGGGTTCGAGCAGGCCGGGGATGCCGATGAAGTCGAGTTCGTCCTCGGAGCCGATGGCTCCGCCGGGCCGAATTCACCGCCGTCGTAGAGGACACGGTCGAACAGGGCTTCGGCGCCGAGTGCTTCGAAGGAGCCGAGCTGGTCCGACGAGGCGCCCTCGTTCCGGTTCGCCTGCTCCATGGCCTGATCGTCGAAGACGACGACATCGTTCTCGTCCTCGTTCTTCGGGCGATCGAGGGCATGGTCTCGTTCGGCTTCCATCGAGTTGGCCAGGGCCAGCAGCACGGGCACAGAGGGCAGGAACACCGAGGCGGTCTCGCCGCGTTTGCGGGCACGCACGAAACGCCCGATGGCCTGCGCGAAGAACAGCGGCGTCGATGACGAGGTCGCGTAGACGCCGACACACAGTCGGGGAACGTCGACGCCTTCGGAGACCATCCGCACAGCGACCATCCACCGGTCGGTGGAATTCTGGAACTGTTCGATCCGTTCCGAGGCTCCCGCCTCGTCGGAAAGCACAACGGTCGGCTTCTCACCGGTGATCGCGTGCAGCCGTTTGGCGTACGCCCGGGCCGCCTCTTGATCGGTGGCGATGACGAGGCCGCCGGCGTCGTGGACGGTGCGTCGGACTTCGGTCAATCGCATATCGGCGGCTTTGAGGACCGCCGGGATCCAGTCGCCCTTCGGGTCGAGGGCCGTGCGCCAAGCCTGCGAGTTGATGTCCTTCGTCGTCTCCTCGCCCAGCACGTGCGACATCTCGTCGCCGGCCTTGGTCCGCCAGGTCATGGCGCCGGCGTAGGCGAGGAAGAGGACGGGGCGGACGACGGAGTCCTTGAGCGCCCGTCCGTAGCCGTAGGAATAGTCCGCCACCGAGGTGCGGATGCCGTTCTCGTCGGGAGCGTAGGTGACGAATGGGATCGGTGAGGTGTCCGAACGGAACGGTGTTCCGGTCAGGGACAGTCGGCGGACCGCGGGACCGAAGGCCTCTCGTACGGCATCGCCCCACGACAGGGCGTCACCTCCGTGGTGGACCTCGTCGAGGATGACCAGAGTGCGACCGGCGGCCGTCCGGTTGTGGTGGAGCACGGGTTTGGCAGCGACCTGCGCGTAGGTCAGAGCCACGCCGTGGTAGCCGGGTGCGTGTTTGCCCTGGGAGTTCTTGAAGTGCGGGTCGAGCTTGATGCCCACGCGTGCCGCCGAGTCGGCCCACTGCACCTTGAGGTGTTCGGTGGGAGCGACGACGGTGACACGGTTGACGACTCGCCTGGCCAACAGTTCGGCCGCCAGCCGCAGAGCGAAGGTGGTCTTACCTGCTCCAGGGGTCGCGACCGCGAGGAAGTCCTTGGGCTGCTTCTGGAAGTAGAGCTCGAGAGCCTCCGCCTGCCAGGCACGCAGCTTTCCCGCCGTTCCCCACGCTGCGCGCTCGGGGAATGCCGGTGGAAGCTGTTCTGCCGCGGAGGTCCCTGGTGCTGTTGGGAGACGATCCGCGGACATCTACTCCTGCGGTCCTTCGGACATCGTCTCGTAGATCTCTTTGCACTTGGGGCAGATCGGGAACCGCTCGGGGTCGCGCGTGGGGACCCACACCTTTCCGCACAAGGCGATCAGCGGAGTCCCGGTCACCATGGACTCCATGATCTTGTCCTTGGGCGCGTAGTGGCTGAAGCGCTCGTGGTCGCCGGGCTCGACTAGCTGCTCGGACTGCTCGCGCTCGATCGTTGCTGAACCGCCTGAAGCTGGAATGGTCATGACTCCATTGTAGTTCCCTAGAATGAGAGTCATGGACCAGGCCTACGACGATTCCCTCACAGAACGCTACCGCGAGCTCAGTGACGACATCGCTGCGGCGGTCGCCGTGGTCTCCGCTACCCGCGGCAGCGCCCTGCATGCGATCACCGTCGATTCGTTTCTCGACGTGTCGTACGACCCGCCGACGATGGCGGTCAGCGTCTATTCGGGCTCACGGATGATGGAGACTCTGGAGACGAGTTCCCACTTTGCGATCTCGCTGCTCAACTCCGATCAGCGCGACATCTCCGAACGCCTCGGCGCTTCGGGCCAACCCCTGTACGGTTCTCTCAAAGGCATCGATACTGTTCCCGCCCCGCACGCCGGACAGCCGGTGCTCACCGAGGCGATCGCCTGGTTCGAGCTCGAACTCACCGAGGTTCTCGAGGTCGCGACCCACAATCTCGTCGTCGGCGAGGTGGTATCCATGGGGGCGGGCGCCGATGCGGGAACGAGACGGCCCCTTCTGCGTTGGCGAAAAGGCTACGGAACCATCGGACAACGCTGACCGTCTCGTCTGTCTCGGCGCCACCTCGCCAGGTATGACAGAGACCCTGCTCCGGATCATCGAGCTTCGAGGAGATACTCGTCGATCATGAGCAGGGTCTGTCTTGTAGGTCTCGTCGTCAGTTTCGACCGACGGCGGATCAGGCGATCAGACGACTCCCTGGGCGAGCATCGCCTCGGAGACGCGGATGAAACCTGCGATATTGGCACCGGCGACGTAGTCTCCGGGCTGGCCGAATTCGTCGGCAGCGGCGGCGCAGCTGTCGTGGACATCGCCCATGATCTCGGCCAGGCGCGCCTCGGTGAAGTCGAAGTCCCACGAGTCGCGGCTGGCGTTCTGCTGCATTTCGAGCGCACTGGTCGCGACACCGCCGGCGTTAGCGGCCTTGCCGGGGGCAAAGAGGACGCCGGCCTCGGAGAAGATCTTCACGGCTTCCGGCGTGCAGGGCATGTTCGCGCCTTCGGCGAGAGCGATGACTCCGTTCTTGACCAGAGTCGCGGCCGAGTCTCCGTCGAGTTCGTTCTGAGTCGCACATGGCAGTGCGACGTCGACCTCGACGTCCCAGACGTTTCCGCCCTCGTGATAGGTCGCGCGTCCGCCGCGCTGAGCGACGTACTCGGAAATGCGGCCCCGCTCTTCGAACTTGATGCGCTTGACGAGTTCGGTGTCGATTCCGTCCGGGTCATGGATGAAGCCGGCCGAATCGGACATCGTGATGACGGTGCCGCCGAAGGACGTGACCTTCTCTGCGGCGAACACTGCGACATTTCCGGATCCGGAGATCGAGACAGTGCGACCGTCGATGTTCTTCTTCGCAGCGGCGAGCATGTCCTTGAGAAAGTACACGACGCCGAAGCCGGTGGCTTCGGTGCGGACCATGGAACCGCCGTAGGACAGTCCCTTGCCGGTGAGCACACCTGCTTCATAGGAGTTCGTCATGCGCTTGTACTGGCCGAAGAGGTAGCCGATCTCTCGACCACCGACGCCGATGTCGCCTGCGGGCACATCGCGGTATTCACCGATGTGACGGTACAGCTCAGTCATGAACGACTGGCAGAACCGCATGACTTCGCGGTCGCTGCGGCCCTTCGGGTCGAAGTCAGCTCCGCCTTTGCCGCCGCCGATGGGCAGGCCGGTGATGGCGTTCTTGAAGATCTGCTCGAAGCCGAGGAATTTGACGATGCCGAGGTTCACCGAGGGATGGAATCGCAGTCCGCCCTTGTAGGGGCCGAGTGCCGAGTTGAACTGCACGCGGAAGGCGCGGTTGATCTGCACGATTCCGGAGTCATCGATCCAGGGGACCCGGAAGATGATCTGGCGTTCGGGCTCGCAGAGCCGCTCGAGCGCGGAGAGTTCCAGGTATTCGGGGTGCTTGTCCACGACAGGGCCCAGGGAATAGAGAACTTCCTGTACCGCTTGGTGAAACTCCGACTCTCCAGGGTTACGTTGGAGAACTGTGTCGAAGATTGGCTGCAGTGACGGATGTAGACTCATGCGCACAAACATACCGTGACCCGCATAACAACAATCCAAGCGACCAGATAATGGACAGCGTTGTCCGGTCACTTCAAGTGGGATATAAGACTTCCGCGCAGTTCCAGGGCCACTGAACAGGAAAGAATGGGCACAAGGCACATGGACATCTCGGAGATCTGGCCGCCGTTCGCACTTCATCTGCGATCAGATGATATGGAGCTCTCGCCCGTAAGAGAGGCCGATATTCCTGAACTCGCACAGATCGCGCGAGGCGGAGTGAGACGTGACGGAATCGAAGCGTTCCTCGTCAATTGGGATTCGGGCACCGATGAGCAGGTAGCACGGAGCCTCGCTCAGTATCACTGGTCCACTCGGGCGAACTTCTCCGTTGATGAGTGGACGATCGAGTTCACGGTCAGGATCAATGGCCGCGCGATCGGAGTGCAGGGTGTGAATGGACATCGGTTTCCACTGACGGGGACAGTCTCGACGGGATCGTGGTTGGCGCTGCCTGAACAGGGCTGCGGATACGGCACCAGGATGCGGAGGATGATCGTCGAAACCTTCACCAGATACTTCGGTGCCTCTCGATTCGACACAGCGTACTTCGACGGCAATGACGCCAGCCGGCGGGTATCGGAGAAGCTCGGGTACTCTCCCAATGGAAATCGCAGCGTAGTCGGACAGAACGGCACAGTCCTCACCGAACATCACATGGTGCTCCACTCCGAGAACTACGTCCACACGGACAGTGACCTACAAGTCACCGGCGCCGACGCCTTCCGAACCTTCCTCACAATTGCTACCTGACGGGGGTGCAGCAACCCCGCGCCAGGTAGCTGCGCCCCCGCCAGGTAGCAATAGAGCGCGTACCAATAGGCCCGACCATTCCACCCGTGAACAGAAGAAAGGCCCCACCCGACCAAACGGTCAGATGAGGCCTCCCCCACTAAAAAATATTGCGGCAGTCACTTACTCTCCCACAACCACCAAGTTGCAGTACCATCAGCGCGAATGGGCTTAGCTACCGGGATCGGAACGGTTAACCGGGCGTTTCCCCACCACTATCACCACCGCA
>NZ_JBPIZD010000039.1:0-14942 GCF_051172395.1 Brevibacterium sp. H602
GCCGGGCGATCGTTGTGATCGCCCGGCCCCGCCTTGGGGAGTTCAGGACCCTGCTGGCCTCAGGCTTCGAAGCGCGGGAAGGCGCTGCGGCCCGCGTAGCGTGCGGCATCGCCGAGCTGCTCTTCGATGCGCAGCAACTGGTTGTACTTCGCCACGCGCTCCGAACGTGCCGGGGCACCGGCCTTGATCTGACCGGCATTGGTCGCCACGGCCAGGTCGGCGATGGTCGTGTCCTCGGTTTCGCCGGAACGGTGCGAGATCATGGTGGTGTAGCCGTTCGTCTGCGCCAGAGACACAGCGTCGAGGGTCTCGGTCAGGGTGCCGATCTGGTTGACCTTGACCAGCAGCGAGTTCGCCGTGGCGTTGTCGATTCCGCGCTGCAGACGCTCGGGGTTGGTCACGAACAGATCGTCGCCGACGAGCTGCACCTTCGAACCGATCGTCTCCGTCAGGGTCGCCCAGCCGTCCCAGTCGTTCTCATCGAGGGGGTCCTCGATCGACACGAGCGGGTACTTGGCCAGCAGCTCTTCGTAGTAGGCGGCCATCTCCTCGGCGGTCTTCTTGCTGCCTTCGAACTCGTAGGCTCCGTCGGTGTAGAACTCCGAGGACGCCACGTCGAGGGCGACGGCGATATCGCGTCCGGGTCGGTGCCCGGCGATGTCGATGGCCTCGATGATGAGGTCGAGCGCCGCGGCGTTCGAGTCGAGGTTCGGAGCGAATCCGCCCTCATCGCCGAGTCCGGTCGAGAGTCCGCGTTCCTTGAGCACGCCCTTGAGCGCGTGGTAGACCTCGACGCTCCACTGCAGTGCTTCGTGGAAGCTGGCGGCGCCGATCGGGGCGATCATGAATTCCTGGATGTCGACGTTCGAGTCGGCATGGGATCCGCCGTTGAGGATGTTCATCATCGGCACGGGCATGACGTGCGCATTCGGTCCGCCGAGGTAGCGGTAGAGGGGCAGATCCGCCGAGACCGCTGCTGCGCGGGCCACGGCCAGCGAGGTGCCGAGCATCGCGTTCGCGCCGATGCGGGACTTGTTGTCGGTGCCGTCGAGTTCGATGAGCGCCTGGTCGACGAGACGCTGATCGTCGCTTTCGAGCCCGACGATGACTTCGTGGATTTCGTCGACGACAGCGTCGACAGCCTGGGTGACGCCTTTGCCCAGGTAGCGCTCGGGATCTCCGTCGCGCAGCTCCACGGCTTCGAATTCTCCGGTGGAGGCACCGGAGGGAACGCCGGCGCGACCGACGGACTCATCGGCCAACAGCACTTCCACCTCGACGGTGGGATTTCCCCGGGAATCCAGGATTTCACGGGCATTTGCGGCAACGATCTCGGCCACTGAGTACTCCTTAGCGTTTGGTTTCACATGGGGAACATGTGCCTGCAGGACAGCTTAATGCACCGCGCGCCCAGGCTCACCCTCGGTCCGAGCCCCGGTTGGACTCGGATTCGAGCAGGCATTGCCGCAGTCGCTCGGGCGTCGCCGGGTCCATCCCGTGCGCGAGCAGATAGGCCTCCACTCCCCCTGGCTGTCCCCCGTCCTTCGCCGAGGCGGTCCCGTGCTCGGCCTCGATCCGATCGAGGACCTCGTGCATGAGTGCGGGAGGAGCAGCGGTGGCGGTCGCGGCGAGGTTGCCGGAGATCCCGGCATCGGAGAAGTTCCTGGTGATCGCCTCGAGGAAACCCCCGGACAGGTGGGTGGAAGTGATCGCATATTCGTCGACGATCTCCTGTCGGCCCACGCCGAGGAGGTCGAGCAGGAACGCTCCGATCACTCCGGTGCGATCCTTCCCGGCAGAGCAGTGGAACACCACGCCCTCGCTGCAGTGTTCGGCGATCAGGTCGACGGCGGCGGCCAGCCGGTGGCCGAAGTGCGTGATCATGAGGTCGTAGATGCGGCTGAGGCTCCGGTCACTGAGATCCATTCCTGTCGCCTCGGCGGCGGCCTTCATCTCTTCCCTGCTCAATGGTCTGCTGGGGAAGAAATGGTCGTCGAAGACGGGCAGCTCGATATGTCGGATGTCGAGGCCGTCGAGCGCATCGGGCAGCTTCGCCCTCTCGCCGATATCGCGCAGATCGATGACCGTGCCGATGCCGAGTTCGCCGATTTCGGCACGCGCCCGATCGCTCAGGTGCGCCAGACCGTCGGCGCGGAACACCTTCCCGGATCGCACTCGGCTCTCCCCCGCCTCGGTGGCGGGCCCGCCGAGGTCACGGAAGTTGAACGTGCCTTCGATCTCGAGCCTCTCCAGACTCATCGGGTTCCATCCTCGCCCCGCACCGCGGCCTTCTCTTCTGCTTTGATCCGTCGGTATTCGCGTTCGACGTCTTCCAGAGATGCCATCTCCTCCCCGGGATCGTCGGTGAAGGCCAGGGGGTGACGGCGGATGAGCTTGGCCTCGAGGCCATCGATGATGGCGCCGAGGCTGTGGCCGTAGGCTTGCCCGCTGCTTTCATCAAGCAGGGCGGAGTGGAAGAGCACTTGGTAGAACACGTCGCCGAGCTCCTCGACGACGGCCGCCCGGTTCTCAGCAGTGGGTTCTGAGGTGAAATCCTCGAGGGCGACGATGAGTTCGTCGGTCTCTTCCCGTGCGTATTTCTCGAGGCTCTGATGATCTTGCCGGCTCGACCAGGGGCAGCGTCGCCGCAGAGTCGCCATGGCTTCGATCACCGGCTGCAGTTCTGGTGCGGCCTGGCCCGCGCCCGGCCCGACTGCACCCTGGTCGACCGACTCCTGCCCGTCACGATCCCCCACGAATCACCCTCCTGTCGGCACGAAACACCCTCACCACAAGCGGTGAGGGCCGATTCGTCGATCACTTCGAGAATTGGTCCTTGACCGATGCGCCGAAGTCTTTGACCGACTCGCCGACATCCTTGGCCTTGGCCTTGAGCTGATCGGTGGCGCCTTCGGCCTTGAGCTCGTCGTCACCGGTCACATCGCCGATGGTCTCCTTGGCCCGACCGCCGAGGTCCTCGGCCTTGTTCTCGAACTTGTCGTCAACACCCATGGTGATTCTCCTTCGCAGACGGCTGAGCGAAATGCACTTGCTGCGGATGCCTCCGCGCTTCGCACTCTACGCCACAGTCTCGGCTCGTGGGCCGGTCGGCGAAGAACAGTCGGAGAGTTCTCAACCGTTCTTCTCGACACCGGCTCCCTTGACCTCGGTGGCTTCGGACGCGACAACAGGCAGGATGGCGTCGAGGAACTGATGTGCCCACCGCAGGATGTCCGAATCGGTCATCTCCTTGGAGTCGAATCCGGTGCCCGCCATCGGTTTCGGGACGAGGACCGAGCGCAGTGCCGGTTTGAGCAGAGACTTCGGATACAGACGCTTGAGCCTGACCACCTGGGAGTCGGAGAGTTCGACGGGTCCGAAGCGGATGAAGTTGCCCTGCATGACGATGTCGTTGACCCCGGAGGCACGGGCGCGGATGCGCAGCCTGGCGACATCAGCGAGGACACCGACGGGTTCCGGATAGGGGCCGTAGCGGTCGATGAGTTCGTCGAGGACTTCCTGCAGCTGTGCTTCGTCGGTCGCCGCGGCCAGCTTTCGGTAGGCCTCGAGACGCAGTCGTTCGTGGTCGACATAGTCGGCCGGCAGGTGAGCATCGACGGGCAGTTCGATGCGCATATCAGCCTCGGGTTCGGTCTCCTCGCCGCGGAACTTCGCCACGGCTTCACCGACGAGTCGGACATAGAGGTCGAAGCCGACGCCTTCGATATGGCCGGACTGCTGACCGCCGAGCAGATTGCCAGCCCCGCGGATCTCGAGGTCCTTCATCGCCACCTGCATTCCGGCACCCAGTTCGGTATGCGCGGCCAGGGTCGTCAGACGGTCGTGTGCGGTCTCGGTCAGCTGAGTGTCCGGCGGGTAGAGGAAGTAGGCGTAGGCGCGTTCGCGTCCACGTCCTACGCGTCCGCGCAGCTGATGCAGCTGGGAGAGCCCGTATTTGTCGGCGTTGTCGATGATCAGCGTGTTCGCATTGGCGATGTCGATTCCTGTTTCGACGATCGTCGTGCACACGAGCACGTCGTACTTCTTCTCCCAGAAGTCGACGATGACCTGTTCGAGTCGGGTCTCGTTCATCTTGCCGTGGGCGATGGCGATCCGCGCCTCGGGCACCATTTCGGCGATGTGTCCGGCGACGGCTTCGATATCGCGGACCCTGTTGTGGATGTAGAAGACCTGGCCTTCGCGCATGAGCTCGCGTCGGATCGCGGCCTTGATCTGCTTGTCCTCGCGTTTGCCCACATAGGTCAGCACCGGGTGCCGCTCCTCCGGCGGTGTGGCCAGGGTCGACATCTCGCGGATGCCGGTCACGGCCATCTCCAGGGTGCGCGGGATCGGGGTCGCTGACATGGCGAGGACGTCGACGTTCGTCCGCAGCGCCTTGAGCGTCTCCTTGTGTTCGACTCCGAAGCGCTGCTCCTCGTCGATGATGACGAGTCCGAGTTCCTTGAAACGCACTTCGCCGCTGAGCAGTCGGTGGGTGCCGATGACGAGGTCGAGCCTGCCGTCGGCCAGATCCTCCTTGACCTTCTCCGATTCCTGCTTTGTCTGGAACCGGGAGAGTGCGCCGATGGTGACGGGGAATCCCGAGTAGCGTTCGGCGAAGGTCTCATAGTGCTGTTGGACGAGCAGAGTGGTCGGCACGAGCACGGCGACCTGTTTGCCGTCCTGGATCGCCTTGAATGCGGCACGGACCGCGATCTCCGTCTTCCCGTAGCCCACGTCGCCGCAGATCAGACGGTCCATCGGCACGGTCTTCTCCATGTCCGACTTGACCTCGTCGATGGTGGTCAGCTGATCGGCGGTCTCGACATAGTGGAAGGCGTCTTCGAGTTCGCGCTGCCAGGGGGTGTCCGGTCCGTAGGCGTGGCCGACGGTGGCCTGACGGGCCGAATACAGTCGGATGAGTTCCCCGGCGATCTCCTTGACGGCCTTGCGGGCCTTCGCCTTCGTCGTCTGCCAGTCGGCGCCGCCCATCTTGTTGAGGTTCGGGCTCTCCCCGCCGACATAGCGGGTGACCTGGTCGAGAGCATCGCTGGGAACGTAGAGGCGGTCACCGGGCTGTCCGCGTTTGGCGGGCGCGTATTCGATGATGAGGTATTCGCGGGTGTGCTTGTTCGCACCTCGCCCTGTGGTCCGCTGGGTCATTTCGACGAATCGTCCGACGCCGTGCTGGTCGTGGACGACGTAGTCGCCGGGAGCCAGGTTGAGCGGGTCGACCTGGTTGCGTCGACGACGGGTGGGCAGCTTGCGCATATCCCGCGTCGAGGTGGCCGCAGCCCGACCGAGCACATCCGCCTCGGTGAGCACGGCGAGTTTGAGATCGTCGAAGACGAAGCCGCCGAAGGACGCGGCCGTCGTCACAGTCACCAGGGCTTCGGGCAGATCGGTCGGGTCGTCGACGAAGGAGGCGGGCACTCCGGCTTCGGAGAACACCTCGACCATGCGTCGGCCCGGGCCCTGGCCTTCGGTGAGCACGAGGATGCGCCACTTGTCGTGGATGAGTGCCTTGACGTCGGCGAGGATCGCCTCGACGTCTCCGGCATAGCCCTTCGGGATGCGGGCAGGGACGGAGAAGATGTTCTCCTCGGGACCGGCGAGCTCCTCGTCGGTGGCGAATCCGCCGATCTCCCACCAGGCCAGGCCGATGAGGCGAGCGCCTTCGGCCATCTCGGCCACGGTGCGGAAGCTGGCGGCAGACAGGTCGATCGGGGTCTCTCCCCCGCTGGCTGCTCCGGTCCAGGCGGCCTCGAGGAATTCGTTCGTCGTCTCCACGAGGTCCGCGGCACGGGCGTCGACGCGTTCGGGTTCGGTGATGATGATCTTCGATCCGGCCGGCAGCAGAGCGATCATCGGCTCCATTCCGTCGGCGAGGACGGCGGAGAGCGATTCCATCCCTTCGACGGCGACTCCGCCGGCGATCTTGTCGAGCATATCTGCGGCGCTGGGCACATCCTCGGCGAGTTCCGCGGCCCGCTTCCGCACCGAATCGGTCAGGAGCAGCTCCCGGCACGGCGGTGCCGACAGTCGCAGGGGTTCGTCACCGTCGTCGGTGGGGATGGAGCGTTGGTCGCTGACGGAGAATTCGCGGATCTCGTCGACCTCATCGCCGAAGAACTCCACACGCAGCGCTCGCTCCGAGGTGGCCGGGAAGATATCGACGATTCCGCCGCGCACAGCGAATTCGCCGCGTCTGGAGACCATGTCGACTCGGGAGTAGGCGAGTTCGGTGAGTCGTTCGGCGAGGTCGTCGATCTCGTATTCGTCGCCGACGGCGAGCTCGACCGGTTCGATGTCGCCGAGCCCCTTGGCCAGGGGCTGGAGGAAGGCGCGCACGGGCGCGATGATGAAGGTCAGTTCCCGGCCGGGAGTGGGGTGGGCGAGGCGACGCAGCACCTCGAGACGCTGGCCGACGGTGTCCGACCGCGGCGACAGCTTCTCGTGCGGCAGGGTCTCCCAGCTGGGGAAGATCGCGATCGACGCCGACGGCACCCAGTCGGCCAGCGCCTGAGCGAGGTCTTCGGCCTCACGTGTCGTGGCGGTGACGATGAGCTGAGGCGCCGAGGCGGCACCATCGGTGGTGACAGTGCGGCGCAGGATCGACGGCCACAGTCCCTTGATCGCATCGATCGTGCCACCGTCGGTGTTCGCGTCGTTGAAGGCCGCGACGAGTTCGGTGATGGTGGGATTCCGGCGGGTGAGATCGAGTCCGTTGAGCACCCGAACAGTCTAGGCCACGCGGCTGACACGACCCATTCGGTGCTCGGTTCCGATGAGCCTGAGGAGCACGGGAGTCGAAAACGTGTGAGGATGAGCATATGGCCATGAAGAGAACCGTCCTTGCAGGTTTGGCTGCGGCGACGCTCCTGCTCGCAGGGTGCACGGCCGATGCCGATGACGACATCGCAGTCGCCGAACGGTGGGACTTCCATTCCCGCCCCGAACTCGCCCCGCCGAAGGTCGATATCGACTCCGGGGCCTTCCCCGACGACAACGGAGACCTGGAGACCTTCCTCGCCCCGAAGGGACAGACGCAGACCGACGACAAGTCCTGGGTGGGCGGCCTCATCCTCGACTCCGCTGGGGACCCGGTGTGGATCAGAGACGACGCCGAGGCTCTGTGGGACCTGCGCGTCCAGGAATATCAGGGGAAGCCGGTGCTCACCTGGTGGGAGGGACTGGCCGAGACCCCGCACACCGCCGGTGAGGTCGTCGTCCTCGACGACTCGTATCAGGAGATCGCCCGCGTGGGCATGGGCGGAGAGCTCCCCAAGGACACCTCCGACCTGCACGAGACGACGATCACCGCCGATGACACCATGTTCCTCATCTCCTATGTGAAGACGCAGACGGATCTCAGCTCAGTCGGCGGAGACAAGGACGGCTGGGCCTGGGAGGGCATCGTCCAGGAGGTCGACATCGCAACCGGTGATCCCCTGTTCGAATGGCACTCCCTCGACGCCGTGCCCATTGACCAGACCGAGACGGAGCTCAAGGAAGGTGAGGGCACGAAGGACGAGCCCTTCGACTACATCCACCTCAACTCCGTGTCCGAGGACGACGAGGGCAGGGCCCTCCTCGTCTCGGCGCGCAATACCCATGCGGTGTACCAGCTCGACCGGAAGAGCGCCGATCTCAATTGGGTCCTCGGCGGCAAGGCCTCGGACTTCGAGATGGGCGAGGGCGCACAGTTCGCCTGGCAGCACGATGCCCAGCGCCGCTCCGATGGAACGCTGACCCTGTTCGACAATCATGCGGCGCCTCGGCTCGGTGACACCCGCGGTCTGCGCCTCGACGTCGATGAGAAGAAGAAACGCGCCGAGGTGGTCACGGAGTATCCCGCCCCCGACGACCGTTCGTCGGGCAGTCAGGGCAACTTCCAGGAGCTGCCCAACGGCAACGTCGTCCTCGGCTGGGGTTCGGAGCCCTACGTCTCCGAGTTCTCCAAGGACGGGAAGCTGCTCGCCGACCTCACCTTCACCGGCGGCTCGAACTACCGGGCCTATCGCTTCGACTGGCATGCCCAGCCGACCGCTCCCCCGACCGCCACGAAGTCGCAGCCGCAGGCCGACATCACTCGGGTGCACATGAGTTGGAACGGTGCCACCGAGGTGGCTTCATGGAGGGTGCTCAGCGGTGACGACGAGGAGCACCTCGTCGAGAACACCGCGGTCGAGCGCACCGGCTTCGAGACGGCGGCGGACATCACCCCGAACGGTTCGACGATCGTCGTCGAAGCTCTCGACGCCGACGGCAAGTCACTCGGGTCGACCAGAGCGGAATCCCAAAGCAAGTAGTTCGGTCCCGGCGCAGAATATTTCGAGGCGATAACGGGGCTAACGGAACGATCACGATTGTTCTGGGGCCCCGGATGTTCGGGGTTCTCCAATCTTCATCGCCCACAATTGGAGCATGACCGACCACTCCCCCCGTTTCTCCGCCGAGGAATCCCGACTCCTCTTCGGCCCCGACTCCACCGACTCCGGATCTCCCCGCTCCGGCCGTTCCGCGAATCCCCCGGTTGCACACCTGAACACCACCGTCGACCGGCCGCATCTGCTCTCCCGGTTCGCTCCGGTGCTGATCGTCCTGGCCGTCATGTGGGTCATCGAGATCGTCGATACGATCCTCCCGGTCGACCTCGACGTCTTCAGTCTGCAGTCATGGAATCCGCTCTCGCTCTACGGCCTTGTCACCTCGCCGCTGCTGCATTCGGGATTCGGCCATCTCCTGGCCAATACCTTCCCATTCCTCGTCCTCGGCATCGTCATTGCCTTCGAAGGCAAGCGGCGTTTCTGGACAGTCACGGGCATCACCGCGCTGAGCTCCGGGTTCGGGGCGTGGCTGACCACACTGCCAGGCCAGCACATCGTCGGTGCGTCGGGCATCGTCTTCGGATTCTTCGGCTACCTCGCGCTGCGCACCTGGTTCACCGATGACCTGCTGCGCAAGATCATCTACTTCGCCATCGGTTTGTTCATCTTCGTCACCTACGGAGCATCGATGATCTTCGGCATGCTGCCGCAGACCAATGACATCTCCTGGCAGGGCCACCTGTTCGGATTCGCCGGCGGCATCTTCGCCGCATGGTGGCTGCACCGCCGCCCGGAGACGCAGAAGTCCGCCTGAGTCCCGGGCAGCGCCCGCTGCCTGATCAGCGGGAGTGGAACTTCTGCTGCATATCGGTGAGCCCCTTGGCGATGAGCTCTTCGACGGCATCGGCGAGGTCGGAGACGAACATCGGCAGCGTCGTGCGTTCGTCCTTCGAGAACGGGCGCAGCACATAATCGGCGGTGTCCTGTCTCCCCGGAGGGCGTCCGACTCCCGCTCGCACCCGCAGATAGTCCTTCGTCCCCAGCACCGAGGTCATCGAACGCAGACCGTTGTGCCCGCCCTCTCCCCCGCCGAGCTTGGCTTTGATGGCGTCGAAGGGGATATCGACATCGTCGTGGACGGCGATGATCCGGTCGGTGGCGATTCCGTAGAAGTCGGCCAGCGCGCGCACCGGTCCGCCGGATTCGTTCATATATCCCGTCGAGGTGGCCAACACCACCCGCGGACCGGGCAGTCCCGGGACGCTGCCACCAGACAGCCGCCCGGTGCCGACGTTCGCGCGCAGCTTCGTCCGCGTCAGCGTGGTTCCGATGCGGGAGGCGAGTTCGGCGACGACCATCTGTCCGATGTTGTGCCGTGTCGTTTCGTACTTGGGTCCGGGATTGCCCAGTCCGAAGACCAACCATGCTTCGTTCGACATTGCCGTCCTTGTCCGTCCTGTACTTGCCCGCTGACCGGGTGGTGATGTTTCTGCTCGCCGCCGGGCGAGACACGTGCCGGGTTCTCGCGTGAGAAACGCATTCGGTGGGCCGCCCTACAGGCGACCCACCGAACAGCGTAGTCAGTCAGTGCTCCTCACGGCACGTTGAGTGCCGTCAGGAGAGAAGATCACTCCTCCTCGGAAGCCTCTTCCTCACCGGACTCCTCAGCGGCCTCTTCCTCGGTCGACTCTTCAGCAGTCTCTTCCTCGGCGTCGGACTCGGTGTCCATCTCGATCTCTTCGGAGACGTTGACGATGAGCTGCTCTTCGTCGGCGATGAGCTCGACGCCTGCAGGCAGTTCGACCTGACCGGCCAGGACGTGTTCGCCGGCGGGACGGCCTTCGATGGAGACCTCGATGAGCTCGGGCAGCTTGGTCGCATCGGCCTTGACGGCGATGGTCGACTCTTCCTGCGACACCATGGTGCCGGGTGCGGCTTCACCGATGACGTGGACGGGAACGTCGACCTCGATCTTCTCGCCGCGCTTGACGATGATGAGGTCGAGGTGCTCGATATCACGACGGACGGGCTCGATCTGGACGTCGCGCGCAATGGCGAGGACGTTCTTCGATCCGTCGGTGCTTTCGATCTCGAGCAGCGCGTTGGCGTGCTTGAGAGCCAGCATGGTGGCGTGGCCCTCGAGGGACACGTGCACGGGGTCTCCGCCGTGGCCGTAGATGACAGCGGGGATGCGTCCCGCGCGGCGGATGCGGCGCGCTGCGCCCTTGCCGAACTCGTTGCGAGCTTCGGCCAGAAGTTTGAAGTCAGCCATTTTCTCTCCTTCGTGGTGAACTTACCTTCGAGCACCACGGCGAAACAGCCTGAGCACCCACGCGAATCACGAACCCTCTGGGTTCGTTTCGTGGGGCAGGACCGCGTCGATCACGGAGACATCAGTCTCCCTCGCCGAGGCAACCCGACTATTCTACGGCACCGTCCGTTTCGGCACCAATCCGAGAGGTCACGGCTGCAGCGCACGCATCGATTCCGGTTTCGGTGAGGAGGATGTCGTAGTGGTTCGTCCCCTGCACATCGACGATGTCCATCTGCGGCCATTGCCGAGCGAAGTCGTTGGTCGTCTCCGGAGGGTACAGGCCCGGTTCGGCGGCGACGAGGTCGCGCTCGGCGAAGAGGAAGACCACTTCGGATTGGGAATCGTCACTGCCCATGATCGTCTCCAGGGCATCACGGTAGGCGGAGCCGGTGTACATGTCGGCCGAATCGGCCTGCATCGCCTCCACCGACGTCGACGGTTGGAACGAATGGTCGTCCTTGGCCGCCAGATCGTAGACGAAGCTCTCGGTCGCCACGGTGTCGAGGCCGTCGACGAAAGCGGGGTGAGCGGCGAAGAACGCCAAGTACTCCTCGACGCTGCCGAAGGTCATCGACAGCCGCTCGGCGGCCGGGCCCAGGACGGCGGCGATGAGATCATCGGTGTCGAGGTCCTCATCGTTGAGGTCATCGACGGGGCCGTCTCCGTGGGGCTGCCCCACGGGCAGGGGAAGTCCCCCGTCGATGAGGACGGGTCCGCGGAAACGGCGGGCCGCCTCGGCGCCGGTGTCGACGTTCTGCTCATCCGACATTCCGGCCAGGGTCATGGCGACGAACCCGCCCATGGAATGCCCGACCAGGGTGACCGGGCCCTCCGGGGCGAAGGCATCGAGAACGGCGGTGACATCCTGGGCGTGGGCGGCCATCCCGAACGGGCCGGGCAGGGTGCGTGAGTCGGCTCGTCCGCGCAGGTCGGGCCCGATGACGCGGACGCCGGGCAGGGCGGAGACGAGGCCCGCGAAGAACAGGTGGTTGGAGGTGATGCCGTGGATGACGCACACGGTGGGCACACGCCCGGGGCCGCTCGCCACCGGCTCCCACACTCCCACTGACAGCTGCCCGCCGGGGACGTCCACGCGGTACCGGTTGTAATCGTGTGAGGACATCGTCCCTGATCCCTTCGCCGAAGTCTTGCCTCCAGTGTAGGACCTCACGGCAGTCCAGACGATGCGAACCCCGAGCCGCATCGACTCGGGGTGCGCATCAGATCCGGCGCGATTGCGCGGATCACGGGGCCAAAGCCTTCGAGATCAGACCTCGAAGAGGCTCGTGACCGATCCGTCTTCGAAGACCTCGTGCACGGCACGAGCGATGAGCGGGGCGATCGAGAGCACGGTGAGCTTGTCGAAGATCTTGTCCTCGCTCAGCGGCAGAGTGTTCGTGACGATGACCTCTTCGGCCACGGAGTTCGACAGGCGTTCGACGGCCGGACCGGAGAACACGGCGTGGGTGGACACGACGATGACGCCCTTGGCGCCGGCGGCCATGCAGGCATCGGCGGCCTGGACGATGGTGCCGCCGGTGTCGATCATGTCGTCGACGAGCACGCAGGTGCGGCCCTCGACCTCACCGACGACGCGGTTGGCCTTGGTCTCGTTCGGTCGGGTGATGTCACGGGTCTTGTGGATGAAGGCCAGCGGCACTCCGCCCAGTGAGTTCGACCAGTTCTCCGCGACCTTGATGCGGCCGGCGTCGGGCGAGACCACGGCGAGGTCGCCGGGGTACTTGTCCTTGACGTAGCCGGCGAGGATCGGCATCGCGATGAGGTGGTCGACGGGGCCGTCGAAGTAGCCCTGGATCTGCGCGGTGTGCAGGTCGACGGTGATGATGCGGTCAGCGCCGGCGGTCTTGTACAGATCGGCCACGAGGCGGGCGGAGATGGGCTCGCGTCCGCGGTGCTTCTTGTCCTGCCTGGCGTACGGGAAGAACGGTGCGATGACGGTGATGCGCTTGGCCGAGGCACGCTTGAGGGCGTCGACCATGATCAGCTGCTCCATCAGCCATTCGTTGATGGGAGCGCAGTGGGACTGGAGGACGAAGACGTCGCTGCCGCGCACTGACTCGGAGTAGCGGACGTAGATCTCGCCGTTCGCGAAGTTGTAGATGTCGGTGGGGAGGAGTTCGGTCCCCAGATTCTCCGCGACTTGCTCGGCGAGTTCGGGATTTGCCCGACCGCTCACCAAGACGAGCTTCTTATCGCCCGCCGTCGTTATCTCATTCACTGATCCGTTCCCCTTCGGATGCGTTTTCGGCCGCCTGCGCTGCAGGCGTGCCCGGACGGTTTGTCTGAACCCAGCCCTCCAGGTTGCGCTGTGGGGCCACCGAGATGGCCAGCGCTCCTGCAGGGACATCCTTGCGCACCGTCGTGCTTGCACCCGAATAGGCGCCGTCGCCCACGGTGACAGGGGCGACATACATATTGTCCGAGCCCATGCGTGCATGCTTGCCGATGACGGTGCGGTGCTTGTTGACGCCGTCGTAGTTGACGAACACCGAGGCGGCTCCGATGTTCGAGCCCTCCCCGATCTCCGCATCGCCGACGTAGGAGAGGTGGGGCACCTTCGCACCCTTGCCGATATCGGCGTTCTTCGTCTCCACGAAGGTGCCGATCTTTCCGGACTCACCGAGCTTGGTGCCCGGACGCAGGTAGGCGAACGGTCCGACGTTGGCGCCCGGGCCGACCACGCCGAGTTCACCGTGGGTGCGCACGACCTTGGCGTTCTCCCCCACCTCGGTGTCCTTGAGGGTGGTGTCGGGGCCGACGACGGCACCGGCGCCGATGTCGGTGGCGCCCAGAAGCTGGGTGCCGGGCAGGATCGTCGCATCGGCGGCGATGGACACGTCGACGTCGATCCACGTGGTGTCGGGGTCGATGATGGAGACACCGGCACGCATGAACTTCTCGCACTGCCGGCGGTTGAGCTCCTTGCCGAGGCTCGCCAGCTGTACGCGATCGTTCGCGCCCTCGACCTGCCACAGGTCGTCGGTGGCGGTGGCGGCGACGGGGCGGCCCGCCTCACGGGAATGGCCGATGACGTCGGTGAGGTACTTCTCACCCTGTGCGTTGTCGGTCGTCAGCGAGGCCAGGCCCTCCTTGAGCGCCGCGGCGTCGAAGGCGTAGATGCCGGAGTTGATCTCACGGATGGCCCGTTCGGTCTCGCCGGCGTCCTTCTGCTCGACGATGCGCTGCAGGGCACCGTTCGCGTCGCGGACGATGCGTCCGTATCCGGTCGGGTCGTCCACCTCGGCGGACAGGACGGTCACGGCGTTGGCGTTGGATTCGTGGATCTCGACGAGGCCGTTGATGGTCTCCGTCGTCAGCAGCGGCACATCGCCGTAGGTGACGACGACGGTTCCGCTGAGGTCCTCGGGCAGCTGGGTGAGCGCACATTCGGTGGCGCGGCCGGTGCCCGGAACCTCGTCCTGATCGGCGATGAGCAGGGTTCGCTGGGAGGACACGGGCAGGGAGTCGAGGTGGGCGACGAGCTGATCGCGCTCGTGGCGGACGACGACGATGAGGTGGTCGGGAGAGGTTCCGGCCGCTGCGGCGACGGAGTGATGGAGCAGGGAGCGTCCGCCGATGGGATGCATCACCTTGGGAAGAGCCGACTTCATTCGAGTGCCTTGGCCCGCTGCCAGAACGATGACGGCGGTCGGATGAGTCTGCGACATAGTTGAATCCTTCGCATGTCGGGTTGGGCCAGCTCCGCCCATAGGATTCGAACCTATACTGCACGGCTCCAAAGGCCGGCGTGCTGCCATTACACCAGGGCGGAACAGCGTGCACCAGTAGAGGGGCCCGCGCTCACGAGACACCATCATGCCACTACGATTAACTGTATGGAAATTCTACGCGAGATTCTTCTGACCCTGCATCTGCTGGGTATGGCCATCATCGTCGGTGGCTATTTCACCGTCATCCGCTCCCTCAAAGTCATGCCGGGAATGCTGCACGGCGCCTATCTGCAGCTGGTCACCGGCCTGCTGCTCGTGGGTCTCGCCGAGATGGGCGATGGCGACGTCAACCATATGAAGATCGGCATCAAGCTGGTCGTGGCGGTCCTCGTCACTGTCTTCGCCTTCATCGGCAACAAGAAGCAGAAGGCCTTCGCCGCTTCTGCCCCGGCTGAGGGCGGTGCAGGCGTGAAGGTGGCGAACCCGTCGGCGACCATGGCCCATCTGGTGGTGGCCTTCGCGGTCATCAACGTCATCGTGGCCGTCTTCATCCACTGACCCTCCCCAATTGCTACCTGACGGCGGCTCAGCAACCTCGCGCGAGGT
>NZ_JBPIZD010000040.1:0-13208 GCF_051172395.1 Brevibacterium sp. H602
GCACAGCGTGTGCTGGGCCGCCCCTCCTTCTCGATGCAGGCTGTCTGCCTGGCTCAGATCAGAAGCTCGTCGGAGTCTGTCCGAACTTGTTCTTGCGGCCGGTCAGTGCGATCGCGGCACCACCGACGAGGAGGAGCAGGGCTCCCGTCGTCAGTCCGCCGAGGTCGGCACCGGTGCGAGGCAGCTGGCTGCCGTCGTCTCCGCCGCCGTTTCCGGCATTGCCGTTGTCGCCGCCGCCCGATCCGCCGCCGTTTGCGCCTTCGGTGACCGTGAAGGAGTCCTTCATGGTGTCCTCGCCGCAGGTTGCTGTCGCGGTGTAAGCGCCGACGTAGGCCGAGACATCCGATGAGGTGCCGAAGACGTTGACGGAGGCATTGCCTTCGTCGTCAGCCGTGACGGTGTTCTCGTATGCGGTGACGTTGATGCCCTTCGGGTTGACTTCGAAGTGGACATCCGCGCCGGGTTCGCAGTTCTCGACGGCGAGGGTGACGCCCTTCTTGTCATTGGCGAAGTCCGCGGCTTCGATCGTCTTCGGGGAAACCGTGAAGGCCGCCTCGGCGGGAGCTTCGGTTTCGCCGTCGTCATTGCCGTCGTCACTGCCATCGTTGCCGTTGTCTGCGTCGTCGTTTCCGTCGTCCTCACCGTCTTCGGCGACAACGTTGATGTCTCCGTTGAGGGTTTCCGACTCGGTGCCTTCACGGTCGATGGTGACGGTGAACGGGACCTTGCCGACATCGAGGTTCGCGGGGTCGCCCTCGTACCAGAGGTGGAGCTCGTAATCGCCGTCGGCCTCTGCTGTCTCAGTCTCACCGGTGAGGGAATCGGTGATCTTGTCACCCTTCTTCACGCCGGTGACAGTGACCTTGACGCCCTTGTCCTTGTTGGCGAGATCCTCGGCGGTGATCTCCTTGGGATCTACCTTGAGCGAGGCGTCGATCGCATCGACAGCATCGTCTTCAGTGATGGTGAAGTCCTGGGCCGGGGAGTTGGTCTTGGACTCCTGGTCGACGCCCCAGACGGTGTAGTCGCCGGCTGGAAGCGCATCGTCGCCCTCGAACTTCAGGGTTGCGGAGATCTCTCCGTCCGAATTGGCTTCGACTTCCTGGGTCGCGAACGGCGATGTTTCGTTGCCGCCGACGACGTTGACCGTGCCGCCGGGGGTGAAGCCCTCGCCGGTGACCTTGATTCCGTTCTCGTCGAAATCGCTTTCCGAGATCTCGTCGGTGTTGAGCGAGACCGTGGGGTCGACTGCTTGTACGTCGACCTCGGCGGCTCCTGCGACAGTCTTGGCAGTGGTGCCGGTCCGCTGCACCTGGAGGGCGAAAGCGACTGATTCCTGCGTGACCTCCGAGGAGGAACGCAGCTTCAGGGTCGCGGTCGAACCCTGAGCGGTGACGGCCGGGCCGGTCAGTCCGGACTTAGCAGCGACCTTGTCGCCCTTCTCGAGGCCGATGACCTTGACGGTCACACCGTCCTCGTGGAGCTCCTCGGCGGTGACTTCACCCGAGGTCACCTGCACCGAGGCATTGATCGGGTTGGCCTTTTCCTCAGACTTGTCGTCGTCCTTGGAGTCCTTGTCCTCGTCCTTGGGGGCAGGAGCGGGCTTCGGATCGACCTTCTTCGGAGGCTTCTTTGCCTCGTCCTTCTTATCCGCTTTGTCCTCGGCGGCCTTCTTGGCAGCCTCGGCCTTTTCCTTGGCCTTCTTTTCGGCTGCTGCCTTCTCTGCCGCTGCCTTCTTCTCGGCTTCAGCCTTCTCAGCAGCGGCCTTCTTGGCCTCTTCCTTCTTCTTGGCTTCGGCCTTTTCGGCGTCGGCCTTCTTCTGCTCGGCAGTCTGCGTGGAGGCCGACTGGGCGGACGTCGATTCCGCGGCGGCGACCGGGCTCGCGACAAGCCCGGTGAACGCGAGCGCGACTGCCGGCGCGAGGATGATCTTCTTCATTGGAGTGCCTTCAATCTCTGTGGCGAGGGGTGTGATACGGCACTCATCCTAGGTTCTAAGGGTTTTCCAAACTATTTCTGTACGTTTTGTTCAGATTTAGATGCGGTAACACTTAGGTGAATTCCTTTAACCGTTTCGTGACCTACTCGTCGGTAAAAGAATGACTGTCGCGACCGCCTCGGCGAAAGGACGCGTCGGCCGCGCGAATTCAGCGGTTCTGAGCTAGACCGGCCACGCCTCGGCGCGGATCTGCTTGCGCTGTTCGACGGTGGGCACACGGACGGTCAGGGCCGAGGGGTCGACCTCCATCTCGAGATAGGACGACTGACCCAGCGGGTCTCCGTCGATCTGGATATCGACCTCGTCACCGGCTTCGATGACGACCTTGCGGCACTTCCGGATGTTCGTGTGCAGCCCGCGCGAGGCCCGACGGCCGGCGATCGATGCAAGCACGCCGAGCCACTGACCGAGGTTCTTCGGGCTGACGATGAGCACGTCGAGCATGCCGTCGTCGATGACCGCCTGCGGCAGCAGCTGGATGCCGCCCTGCAGCTTCCCGCAATTGCCGCCGAGGACCGAACGCACCCGCGCCGAGATCCGATATTCGTCGTCGAACGTGACCTTGACATGACTGGGTTTGCCGGTGAGCTTCCGTGATCCCGCTTCGACATAGGCGAGCCATCCGAGGCGGGCCTTGAGATCGTCGCTGGTGTCGGCCATGACCGCGGCGTCGAAGCCGAGTCCGGTCATCACGGTGAAGACGTGGGTGTCGCCGTCCGGGTCGGTCTTCGCCTTCCCCACGTCGATCTCGCGGTTGCGCCCCCACAGTGCGATCCGCAGCGCCCATTCCGTCTTGTCGAGGACGAGGTCGATGTTGCGGGCGAGCAGGTTCCCCGTTCCCAGCGGCACGATCCCCATCGGGGTCGACGTTCCCGCCAGCGCCGAGGCGACAGCGCGGATGGTTCCGTCACCGCCGGCGGCGATGACGACGTCGACGCCCTCGTCGAGGGCGCGGACGGCAGCTCCCGCGCCCGGATCGTCGACGGTGGTCTCGAGGACGAGCGGACGGCTCCATCCCTCGAAACGGCAGATCGCCTCGGCGGTGGAGGCCAGGTTGTGGACATCGGTCTTCGTCGGGTTGACGATGAGCGCGGCACGGTACCGGGCGGCGTCATCGACCACCTCGTCGGAGAGGTTCGCCGGGTGGGCGGAGCGTCGCATCGTGTTGAGTGCGCGACGAACGCCGGTGCGGCGGCCGATGAGGAACGCGGCCACGAGCACCGCGAGAGCGCCGATGACGATGACCCAGGTCATCAGGGGATCCAACTCGATGATCATGTCCCAAATCTACAGGGCAGAACTCGAATGCGAGCTGAGGGTCGAATATCGAAAACAGGCCCGGCCCGTTAAGCTGAGAGGGTGATCGATCTAGCGCTTCTCAGAGACAACCCGGCCCTGTTCAAGGCATCGCAGGAGGCTCGCGGGGCATCCGTCGAGCTCATCGACGAGGTCATCGCCGCCGACTCCGCTCGTCGTGCGGCCATCACCGCCTTCGAAGACGCGCGTGCGGATCAGAAGTCGTTCTCCTCCCAGATCGCGAAGGCGCCGAAGGAGGACAAGCCCGCACTCATCGCCGAAGGCAAGGCGAAGTCCGAGGCCGTGAAGTCGCTGTCGGCGGAGTCCGAAGAAGCCACCTTCGCCTTCGACCAGCTCGTATCGAAGGTCCCGAACCTCATCATCGACGGCATCCCTGCCGGCGGCGAAGAGAACTTCGTGACGCTCAAGACCGTGGGCGAGCCCCGCGACTTCACCCCGGACGGCTTCGAACCGCTCGATCACCTCGAGATCGGTGAGAAACTCAAGGCCATCGACACCACCCGCGGCACGAAGGTCTCCGGTTCGCGCTTCCACTACCTCACCGGTTTCGGCGCGAAGCTGGAGATGGCTCTGCTCAACCTCGCCCGCGACGTCGCCGAGGAGGCCGGGTTCAGCCCGACCATCACCCCGACCCTCGTTCGTCCCGAGGTCATGCGCGGCACCGGGTTCCTCGGTGAGCACGCCGATGAGGTGTACCGTCTCGAAGCCGACGACCTGTTCCTCGTCGGCACCTCCGAGGTGCCCCTGGCCGGATACCACATGGACGAGATCATCGACCTCTCCGACGGCCCGCTGCGCTACGCCGGCATCTCCTCCTGCTACCGACGCGAGGCCGGCTCCTACGGCAAGGACACCCGCGGAATCATCCGCGTCCACCAGTTCCAGAAGGTCGAGATGTTCGCCTACGTCCCGGTCGAGGACGCCGAAGCAGAACACGAGCGGATGCTGTCGCTGCAGGAGAAGATGCTCGGACTGTGCGAGCTGCCCTACCGGGTCATCGATACCGCTGCCGGCGACCTCGGTGATTCGGCCGCCCGCAAGTTCGACTGCGAAGCCTGGGTGCCGACTCAGGGCACCTACCGCGAGCTGACCTCGACGTCGAACTGCACGACGTTCCAGGCCCGTCGCCTGCAGATCCGCGAACGCCGCGACGGATCGACCCGCCCCGTCGCCACCCTCAACGGAACCATGGCCAACACCCGCTGGCTGGTGCCGATCCTCGAGAACCATCAGCAGGCGGACGGCTCGGTCACGGTGCCCGAAGCACTGCGGCCCTACCTTGGTGGGATGACCGCACAGGGACCGGAAGGACCGCGCTACTGAGGCTGTGCCGGGTGGCGGGGAACTGACCGTGCTGCGGAACTCGGCGGGACTCGGTTGGGTTCGGTCGCCTCGGCGCCGGGAAGAACGACGACAAGAAGATATACGCATACGTTGGGAGACACATTGACCCCGCACCTCATCGCACTCGATGTCGACGGCACGATCGTCGGCTACGACGGAACCCTGTCGGAGTCGGTGAAGCAGGTGCTCGATCGGCTCGCCGAGGAGGGGCACCACCTTGTGATCTCCACCGGCCGTGCCCTGCCGGGCGCGCTCGAGGTCGTCCATGCGCTCGACCTCAAGCACGGCTTCATCGTGTGCTCGAACGGATCCGTCGTCGTCCGCCTCGACCCGGAGCTGCCGTTGGGGTGGGAGCTGCACCATGTCGTGTCCTTCGACCCGAAAGATGCGCTCGAGCAGATGCACGCGGCGCTGCCGACGGCGCTGTTCCTCGTCGAGGATCCGGACCTGCACCGATGGGCGTCCGGGGCGTTCCCGGTCGGCGAACTCGCCGAGTCCGACACCCTCGACATCGTCGACTTCGATGAACTGCTGACCAAGCGGGCCACCCGCATCGTCATGCGCGAGGTCAACGGCACCGCCGAGGAGTTCGCCGCCGCCGTGGACTCGCTCGGACTGCATGAGGTCAGCTATTCGGTGGGCTGGAGCAACTGGCTCGACATCGCCCCGGACGGGGTCTCGAAGGCCAGCGGTCTGGAGATCGCGGCCGAGGAACTCGGAGTCGCGCACGCCCACACCGTGGGAGCCGGAGACGGACTCAACGACCTCGAGATGATCGAATGGGTCGAACACGGAATCGTCATGGGTCAGTCGAAGGACGAACTCAAGGTACTCGCGAGCGTGGTCACCGACTCGGTCGACGACGACGGACTGGCGGTGGCACTGGTCGACTACTTCAGCCTCGACTCAGCGCTGCTCGAAGCGGAGGGCACCACCAACACCCGCCCCTGAATTGCTACCCGACGGCGGCCCAGCAACCTCGCGCGAGGTAGCTGGGCCGCCGTCACGTAGTAATTGGGGTTAGTTGGGGCGGGTGTCCAAGACGGCGTCGAGGTAGCGGGCGACACCATCATCGTCGACCTCGTCGGTGACGGCTGCGGCGATCGCCTTGACCGACCCCAGCGCATTGCCCATCGCGACCCCGTGCCCGGCCCACGACAGCATCTCGATGTCATTGGGCATATCCCCGAACGCCATCACCTGCGCCCGCGCCACTCCGAGGTGGTCGCACAGATCCGACAGCGTCTTGGCCTTCGTGATCCCATGCGGTGCCAGTTCGACGAGCCCGTTGTCCGGTTCGGAGAACGACGCATGACAGGTGCCGTCGACGAGCGGATCGATGAGGTCGTGCATCGCCTGCGAATCGCTCGTCTCCAGGCGCACGAGCACCTTGACGACGTCCTCGCCGGCGAGTTCGGAGACATCGTCGATGATCCGGGCCTCACGCGGTCGACCGGTGACGAACTCCCGGTCGATGAAACCGTCGTTGAGAGTCTCGTAGGCGAACCGAGCCTCGGGATGATCGACGCGGACCGCCGCGGTGATCTCCGCCAGCGTCTGTGAGTCGATGGTGTGCGCATCGACGATGGACTGGGAGGCGATGTCGTAGACGACCGCGCCGTTGAGGCAGACGACCCGACCGAGGTCGGGGATCTGCTCGGCGATCGGCGCCAACCACCGCATGGGCCGTCCGGTGACGAGGACGAAGGGGATTCCCGCGTCCTGACAGCGGTGGACCGCATCGATCGTGGCCGTCGAGATCGGCTTCCAGTTCAGCAGCAGAGTGCCGTCGATATCGCTGGCGACGAGGCCGAGGTCGAAGTCATCCGGCGGCAGGATATCGGGGCTGATGGGAGGTCTCATGATGCCTCCACCCTAGCGAGAATCTCCCGCGCCCGCCCCAGCAGCTCCTCGGCATCCGTGATGAACCGAACCGTGGCCTCCGCACTCGAATCGATCGACCGTCCCGATGGCCCGTCCGACCGTGCCATCGACGCCGCGAGCACCGCCTCGCCGACCTTCGACGAGGCCTTCGTCAGCAGCTCCGGTGCGTCGCCGACGGCCTGCCGAACGGGCCCCGGCACCACCTGACCGGTGACAGGGTGGCGGGCGTGGAGGGCCGCGGTCAGGCCGTCGACGACGTCGACGAGTGCGTTGAGCCGGTGGGTGCCGTCGACGATGACGTCGATCGGATCCTTCGCCGAGGCGGCCGTGGCCCCGCCGTCGGATGATCCCGCCGAGGCGGCTCCTGAGGTGGCGCTGTCAGCGGAGTCGCGTGCCTCGTGGAGGGCCACCGCGGTGGTGTAATACCGGTCGACGGCGCGGATGAAGCGGTCGCGGTTGTGGCGCCATAGTCCGGTGCCGAACCGGTCATCGTCCTTGACCGCGGTCGTCGCCTTCTTGCGCAGGCCGGAGAAGAAGCGCTTCACAGATAGTTTCCGGTTCCGCGTTCGTCGCGGTCCGACTCCGTCTTCTCGCCGGGCTGTCCGTCAGCTGGTGTCATCCCAGGCGGAACCATTCCAGGAGGCAGCTGCCCGCGACCAGCCATCTGCTGGGCCATGGCCTGCTGAGCCATGATCGCGGTCTGGATGCCGTGGAAGAGACCCTCCAGCCAGCCGACGAGCTGGGCCTGTGCGATCCGCAGCTCCGATGTCGTCGGGGGACCGTCGGCCGAGTCGAAGGGCAGGTTGAGGCGCTCGAGCTCCTCGATGAGGTCCTTCGACAGCCCATCTTCGAGTTCGTCGATAGAGCGGCGGTGGATCTCGGCGAGGCGTTCGCGTCCCTTCTCATCGAGTTCGGTCCCGCGGACCTCCTCGAGCAGCTGCTTGACCATGGTGCCGATGCGCATCACCTTCGCCGGTGAAGAGACATCCGCCTGATCCTGCTGTGCCTTGGCGAGGCCTGCCTGCACTCCGTTGGCGTTCGCCGCACCGTCGGAAGTCTCCGCACCGTCTGTGTTCGCTGCGTCCGCGGCGTTCGTCTCGGTTGCGTGGTTCTGGTTTCCGTCCGCGGACTCGGGATTCTCAGTCATCGTTCATGCACCTTCCTCATCGACGATGAGCAGAACCTTTCCGATGTTGGCCCCGTCCTCCAGCGTCTGATGAGCACGGACGACGTCGGTCAACGGCATGGTTTCGTGGATGATGGGGCGGATGTCGCCCGAGACCACGGCTGGCCAGAGACGGTCGGCCACCTCGGCGACGATGGCGATCTTCTGGTCTTTCGGCCGCGCCCGCAGGGTCGTGGCGGAGACTGACTTGCGCGGCTGCATGAGCCAGCCGAGGTTGATCTCGGTCTTCGTTCCGCCCTGCATGCCGATGATGACGAGGCGGCCGTCGGTGCCCAGCGCCTTGATATTGCGCTCGAGGTACTTCGCGCCGATGATGTCGAGGATGACATCGGCGCCGGTCGATCCGTCGTCGTGGGTGCAGATCTCGCGGACGCGTTCGACGAAGTCCTCTTCGCGGTAGTTGATGACGGCATCGGCACCGAGTTCGCGGCAGAATTCGGCTTTTTTATCGGTGCCGACGGTCACAACGATCTTCACGCCGAGGTGGCGCGCAATCTGGATCGCGGCCGTGCCGATGCCGGAGCCGCCGCCGTGGACGAGCAGCCACTCACCGGCCTGCACCTGCCCGCGGCCGACGATGTTCGACCAGACGGTCGATAGCACCTCGGGCAAGGCGGCCGCCTCGGTGAGGTCGAAGCCTTCCGGGACAGGAAGCAGCTGACCTGCGGGAACGGGCACGTACTCGGCATAGCCGCCGCCGGAGAGCAGGGCCGCCACCCGGTCGCCGACCGACCAGCCGGTGACGTCGGCGCCGAGCTTTTCGATCGTGCCGGAGACCTCGAGCCCGGGAATCAGGGTGGCCCCGGGTGGGGGATCGTAGAATCCGCGGCGCTGCAGCAGGTCGGCCCGGTTGACGCCGGCGGCATGGACGCGGACGAGGACTTCATCGGCGGCGATGTCTGGTGTGGGTTCGTCGGTGACCTGCAGGACCTCGGGCTCACCGGGGGAGGAGATCGTGATAGCGCGCATGCGTCCACTCTAGTAGCTGGGTGCGCGAGTGGGCAGGGGCATCCGCTCCCCAGGCGATCATCCGCCACTCAGCAGCGGCGAGCCGCCAAGATGCGCAACCCAACCTCAGGCGAAGAGGCGGAACATCGGCGAGTTCTGGTGGACGCGCTCGACCTCGATCGACGAGGCCTCCATCCGCTCGAGCAGGTTCGGCAGGTCTTCGGCGTAGCCGAGCTGGATGCCGACGAACGCAGGTCCGGTCTCCCGGTCGGAGCGTTTGACGTACTCGAACATCGCGATGTCGTCCTCGGGCCCGAGCACCTCGTTGAGGAACCGGCGCAGGGCACCGGGTTCCTGCGGGAAGTCGACGATGAAGTAGTGCTTGAGGCCCTCGTGGACGAGTGAGCGTTCGAGGATCTCCGGGTAGCGGGAGATGTCGTTGTTGCCGCCGGAGACCAGGCACACCACGGTCGAACCGGGTTCGATCGTGATCGGCTTGTCCGAGTCCGGGCCGCCGATCCCGGCCGAGGCCAGGGCGCCGGAGGGTTCGGCGATGATGCCGTCCACCTGGTACATATCGAGCATCTCAGTGGCCACCGCGCCCTCGGCGACGGGACGGATGTCGAGTCCGTGTTCGGCGATGACGTCGTAGGTGATGTTGCCGGCCCGGCGCACGGCGGTGCCGTCGGCGAAGCGGTCGATGTTCTCCAAGGTCACGGGGTGGCCGGCTTTGAGTGCTGCGATCATCGAGGCGGCTCCGGCGGGTTCGGCGCCGATGACCTTCGTGTGCGGCATCCGTTCGGCCGCATAGGCGGCGATTCCCGCGAGCACTCCGCCGCCGCCGACGGGCACGATGATGTAATCCGGGTCGGTGTCCAGCTGAGCGTGGATCTCCGCAGCCACGGTGCCCTGACCGGCGATCGTGCGCATATCGTCGAAGGCCGAGACCAGGAGTGCCTCATTGCGTTCGGCGAACCGGTGCGCCAGCGCCGAGGCATCATCGTAGGTTGAGCCGGCGATCTCGATCGTCACCTGCTCTTCGCCGAAGTGGCGGACGCGTTCGATCTTCTGCTTCGGCGTCGTCTTCGGCACGAAGATCGTGCCCTGGATGCCCAGTTCCCTGCAGGCGCGAGCGAAGCCCTGGGCATGGTTGCCCGCCGAGGCGCAGACGACACCGCGGGCGCGTTCGTCGGCATCGAGCTGGAGCATGAAGTTGAAGGCGCCGCGGATCTTGTAGGACCGCACCATCTGCAGGTCCTCACGCTTGAGGTAGACCGTGGAACCGGTTGCGGCCGTCAGCCGCTCGCAGATCTGAAGTGGCGACAGGATGACGGAATCGGAAATTCGCAGCGCAGCCGCCTCGACCTCGCCGGCGAGTGTGAGCTTCTGGGGTGCCATATCTGTTTCAACCACCTGACTATTGTGCGCCCTTTGTCTTGCCATTTGGCAACTCGTATCGACATGAGGACAGCCGCGAGGCGGCTTGGGCCCCGTCACAAGTCCGCCGCGTACCGGTCCCGTCCGCGCCTCGCATCCGCACCCACCCCGTGATTTGGCTCCCGACTTCGGGGTTTCGGGTGCGCCCTGGACCGCGAATACCCCATATCATGATTGGATGGAGGATGCCCGTAATCCCTTCTAGGAGACGTCATGGCCATCAGCAGTGAGCTCGAACAACTGTTAGCCAGCTGGATACCCCGACAGCCGTGGTTCCCCAAGCACGCAGCAGATTTCGGGACCGACCCCGACATCACCCCCATGTCGGTGGCCCGCGCGTTCACTTACACCGCCGAGGAGCTCGGCGGCTTCGCCGGCCTCGTGACCGTCATCTCCGTCGGCGACGGCCCCACCCTGCGTCGCCTCAACATCCCCCTGACCCTGCGCGGCGCCGAGGACATGCACCTGCGCCACGCCCTCATCGGCCGCGTCGACGACCTCGCGCTCGGCACCGTCTACGTCTACGACGGCGCCGCCGATCCCGTCTTCGTCAACCTCATGGCCGACGCGATCACGAAGCGCAAGGTCTTCGACGGCGGGCAGCTGTCCACCGAGTCCCTGCGCCACAGCCAGGAGAAGACCGAGGCCCGGGACCGTGCGCCGATGCCGTTCCCGGTGACCGCGAACGGCGCGGCCGCCTCGGCGAATGGATCGACGAACACCGCCGCCGAGGCGGTCCCACCGAAGCCATCGATCGGTGACCTCACGGTGGGGGCGGAGGACGTCATGCCCGTCGAGATCCGCCCGATCGAGGTCTCGGACTCCGGGCAGCACAAGTCGACCGTCATCATCCACGACGAATACGAGCCGCTGGAGCTTTCGTTCTTCCGCGTCCTCGAGAACGGAATGCCGTCATCGCTGACGATTCCCGTCCTGCTCACCGAGGCGGGGTCGCGCAGTGTGCCCGAGGTCATCGGCTGGGGCTCGGGTCGCTGGTACGACATGTTCGAGGTCCAGGAGATGGAGGCGCCGATGGCGCTGCTCTCCCACGTCGATGTCGACGCCGAACCTGCATGGCGGGAGGCCGTGAACACGGTGTGCGCCGTCGACTCCGGTTCGATCGGGGCCTACAACGCCCACGCCGCGGAGATGGGTCGGCGCATCGGCGAACTCCATACGGACATGGCCGCTGAGTTCGGCGTCGTCGAAGGCGCCGGCGAACCGACGAAGCAGCTTGTGCAGAAGTGGGTGGAGCGCATCGACTGGGCGTTGGGCCGGGCTCCTCTGGCCCTGGATTCGCTGGTGCCGGAGCTGCGCGGCCACCGCGCCCGGCTGCAGGGACTCGAGACCATCGGCACCCTGCAGAAGATCCACGGCGAGCTGACACTCGATCATGTGGTCAGCTCGTCGACCGACGGCTATTCGGTCGTGAAGTTCACGGATTCGACGGATTCGGACCCCAAGCCCGCTGCCTTCGACCTCGTGGCTCTGCTGCGCAGCATCGACTACGCCGCCGGTTTCGCTCGTCTGCAGCGCACCGATGCGCTCGACTCCGAGGACGGCTCGCTGGTCGTCAGCGGCTTCGGCAATGATCCGGGAGCGCTGCGCGCGATCTTCGATTCGCCCGAATACCTGTGGGCCTCGCAGGTGCAGAACTCGCTGTTGTCCGGCTATTCGCGGGCGCGCGGCGACAGCATCGGGCTGAGCGATCCCGTGCTGCGTGCGGCGCTTGTCGACCGGCTTCTCGTCGAGGTCGTCACCGAGCTGCGCAACCGCCCGAACTGGCTGTCCGTGCCGCTGGCCACGCTCACCCTCGTGCTCAAGGGCAAGCCCGCACGCGCCGAGGAGGCTGCTGAGACCCGCCCCAGCTGGGCTGAATCCGCCGAAGCGGGGTCCGATGCGGCCGAGGACTCACCTGCATCCGGCGACGCAGCCGGTGCTGCTGGTGCCGAGGACTCGGATGCGGATGCGGAAGTCGCGTCGAGCGATGCGTTCGCCGTGGCTCCACCCGCTGGCGAGGCGACGGCCGCCGATTCGGAATCGGTCTCTGCGGCGCCCCGTGGAACCTCCGGCGCCGTCGCGGCCGCGATCGCGAACTCGGACTCCGATGACTCAGGATCCGAAGATTTGGCAACTAACAAGTCTGAAGCTGGTGAGCCCGCAGCCGATGGTTCCGGGACCAACGAGACCGAAGCCGGTGAGCCCGCAGCGGACGAGGTCGAGGTCGCCGATACCGCGGAGAACACCGTTGACGCAGTCGCGGATCCTGACATCGACGACGTCGAGGACTCCACCGTGGTCCCGCCCCAAGACGATGCACCCGAAGTGGCTCCAGCTCCGGCTCCTGCTGAAGACGAAGAATTCGTCGACGAGGAAGAACCGGAAGCTCCGGTCCGACGAGTCCCGGCCTCCTTTGCGGCGCGCGGCGCCACCTCGGAGGACTCCGACAGCACTGAACACGAATCGCAGCCGGCCAAGCCGAAGGATGCACCGAAGCTCGGCCACACGTGGAGCGAACGTTCGCAGAACTCCGGCAGTGACCGCGGAACATTCGGCGAGCAGGTCTCCGACCGGCAAGACAAAACCCGCGACGATGCCGCGGCGCGGTCCGAAGAATCATCGGACAAGTCCCGGGACGATTCGAAGCCTGCCGGCGGCTCCGTGTTCGATGACCTCCTGGGAACCGAGCGCAAGCGGAACCGGATGAAGAAGCGCAAGAAGGACTGACCGCCTCCGCGGACTCGTCGCCTCGGTGCCGGTTGCCTCGATGAAGGTCGCGGACTGAGCCGGTGACATTCGTGCGCTCATCCGCCAATTGGCAGATGCTGTTGCGGTTGTGAGAAACTATGGTGGCTCGACCTCGCGTCGAGCAGGCAGGGTTCGCTCCATCGCTGTCACAGGCATGGAAGAACCGAAGGAAGCGTGTCCGAGCGGCCGAAGGAGACGGTCTTGAAAACCGTTGTGCGGCAACCCCGCACCGTGGGTTCGAATCCCACCGCTTCCGCCCAGTGCAAAGCCCCCGAGCTCATCGTCAACAGCGAAGAGTTCGGGGGCTACTGCGTTCGCAATTGCTACCTGACGGCGGCCCAGCAA
>NZ_JBPIZD010000041.1:0-12343 GCF_051172395.1 Brevibacterium sp. H602
TTGCTGGGCCGCCGTCAGGTAGTTCTGGGAGGTGGGGTCAGTCCTCGGGGAACTTGAGTTCGAAGAAGACGCGCGGGTTGCCCGGGCCGGCATAGTCCTCGATGAGCTCTCCGCTGAAGCCCATGGAGGAGTGGAACGAGATCGCACCCGAGGACTCCGGCATCGTCGTCGCCTGCACCGAGGAGGCGCCGAGCTGACGGGAATGGTCGATGAAGTGCTGGTAGAGGTGACGGCCGATTCCCTGATGACGGAAATCCGACCGCGCTGCCACCAGGTGGATGTAGGCAGGTCCATCATGGGGAATGACGCCGAGCAGGTATCCGACGATCTCCGAACGGTAGCGGGCGACGAGACCCGAGGTGACGAACTGACGGAACCAGTAGGCATCATGGTCACCGCTGAGATCGCGGTCTCCCCAGAAGTTGGCCTGAGCGTCGAGCAGGAATTCGCGCATTTCGCGGGCGTCGACCTCATCGAGCGGACTGATGCTCAGCTGCTCGGTGTCGAAAGTTTCGTCAACGGCCATTGCGCCTCCTGATGTGTTCGTACTTACCCTCACTCTATAACGCCCCGTCCCGGAAGAATAGTGCGCTCCATGTCATCATAGAGCACATGATTCGGATTGCTTCAGTCAACGTCAACGGAGTCCGCGCAGCATGGCGAAAGGGGATGCCCACCTGGGTCGATGCAGCGAAACCGGACTTCATCACCCTCCAAGAAGTGCGCGCCGCGAACGATATTGCGCATGGTGTCCTCGCCGACACCGGATACACCACGATCAGCCATGATGCCGAGGCGAAGGGCCGCGCCGGCGTCGCCGTGATGGCCCGCACCGAACCCGAAGCGGTGCGCGAAGGACTCGGCGACGACGGCTACTTCGATCGGGCCGGACGCTGGGTGGAGACGGACTTCCGCCTCGGCGACGGATCGCTTCTGACCCTTGTGTCCGCGTACGTCCATTCCGGCGAGGCCGACACCCCCAAACAGGACGACAAGTACCGGTTCCTCGACCGCATGATCGAGCGGATGCCGCAGCTGGCGAAGACCGCCGACCATGTCCTCGTCACCGGCGACCTCAACGTCTGCCACACCGAACGCGACCTGAAGAACTGGAAAGCCAACCGGAAGAAGTCTGGATTCCTCCCGGAGGAACGAGCCTACTTCGACAAGTTCTTCGGTGAGATCGGCTACGTCGACGTCCACCGCGAACTCAGCGGCGACATCGACGGACCTTATACCTGGTGGTCGATGCGCGGTCAGGCGTTCGACAATGACACAGGATGGCGCATCGACTATCAGATGGCCACTCCGGCCCTGGCCGCAACCGCGGTCAAGGCCACCGTGGACAAAGCCAACAGCTGGGCCGAGCGCTGGTCGGACCATGCTCCGCTGGTCATCGACTACGACCTCCCGTCCGTCCAGGCCTGACCGCAGTTCGGAGGACAGACGAAGAGTCCGGGGACTCAGGACGAAATGTCCTGAGTCCCCGGGCTCTTGGCTGTCCTCTCAGCGTACTGAGACGCAGGCAGCTTCAGAATCTCAACAGCAGCGGACCTTGGGGTTGCGGTCCTGCTCATCGGTGAGATCTCGCCAGAAGGCCTTCTCCTCCATCGCACCCTCACGAGTGCCGTGGCGGCGCTCGTAGGATTCGAGGTAGTGG
This sequence comes from Brevibacterium sp. H602, assembly GCF_051172395.1. Classification (NCBI taxonomy): domain Bacteria; kingdom Bacillati; phylum Actinomycetota; class Actinomycetes; order Micrococcales; family Brevibacteriaceae; genus Brevibacterium; species Brevibacterium sp. H602. The sequence goes on from NZ_JBPIZD010000041.1 coordinate 1,661, forward strand.
ATATAGGCATTCTCGCCCATGATCTCCTTGAGGTACCAGTGGAGCCAGGCCCCGCCTCGGCGCAGGGATCCCCACGGATCGCTGGCGATGCGGCTGAGCGGATGTGCGGTGCTCATTCCTTCTGCCTTCCTGCTGCATGCTCGTCCCACTGTGCCTGCAGCTCACGCTCGGGCTTGCGAGCGATGAGACCGGCCGGAGCGAACATCTTCGTCTCGACGAAGGGTTCCTCCGTCGTCGGCAGGGACCCCTTCTTGATGGCCTCGATGGACTTCCAGACTGCCATGACGACGACCATCGCGACAAGAAGTGCGAAGACGATCGACAGGGTGCCCTGGACGAAGGTGTTGCGTACGACTGCGCTCATCGCCGCGACTCCCTCGGTATTGCCCATCGAGGTCTCTCCGGCCGCCAGCGCGTCCTTGTAGGCGAAGTGCTGGGCCCAGTAGCCGAGCTTCGGGTCGGAGGAGAAGATCTTCTGCCACGAGGCGACCATCGTGACCACCAGATCCCAGACCAGCGGAATGCCGGGGATCCACGCCCATTTGGCCAGGCCCATCTTGCACACGATAGCGAAGATGACGGCCAGAGCGATCGCCGCCAGCAGCTGGTTCGAGATGCCGAAGAGCGGGAACAGCGTGTTGATGCCGCCGAGGGGGTCGGTGACGCCCATGAGCAGGATCGATCCCCAGGCGGCGACCATGATCGCCGTCGTCAGCCACGCACCCGGAGTCCACGAGGGGTCCCGGAACTTCTTGGAGAAGTTGCCGAGCGTATCCGAGAGCATGAAACGGGCCACGCGGGTGCCCGCATCGATCGTGGTGAGGATGAACAGCGCCTCGAACATCACGGCGAAGTGGTACCAGAACGACATCCAGGCCGGTCCGCCGAAGACATTGTGGAGGATATGGGCCATTCCCATCGCCAGCGTCGGGGCTCCGCCGGTGCGAGAGACGATGCTCTCCTCGCCGACGTCCTTGGCCGCCTGATCGAGGATCTCCGGACTCGTCTCCACGCCGGACATGCCCAAGGAGTTGTTGATGAAGTCCGATGCGCCCTGCACGGTTCCGCCGGTGAGCGGTTCGGCGGCATTCATTGCGAAGTAGAGACCTTTGTCGAGGCAGATCGCGGCGACCAGCGCCATGATCGCGACGAAGGACTCCATGAGCATGCCGCCATAGCCGATGAGGCGAGCCTGCGTCTCCTTCTCGATGAGCTTCGGAGTCGTGCCTGACGAGATGAGAGCGTGGAAGCCCGACAACGCTCCACAGGCGATGGTGATGAACAGGAACGGGAACAGGGCGCCGGCGAACGCCGGACCTGCCGTATTGAACGCGAACTCGGTCAGCGCAGGCATCTGCACGGTCGGGTTGACGATGAGGATGCCCACGGCCAGCAGCACGATGGTGCCGATCTTCATGAACGTCGACAGGTAGTCGCGCGGTGCCAGCAGCACCCACACCGGAAGCACGGCTGCGAGGAATCCGTAGATCATCAGGCACCAAGCCAGAGTCACCTTGTCAAGGTGGAAGATCTCGGACCAGAACGGCGAGTTGTGGACCCAGCCGCCGGCGATGATCGCGATGACGAGCAGCACGATGCCGATGACCGAGGTCTCGACGACCTTGCCGGGACGCAGGTAGCGCATGTAGATGCCCATGAACACGGCGATCGGAATGGTCATCGCGATGGAGAAGACACCCCAGGGGCTTTCTGCCAGAGCGTTGATGATGACGACGCCGAGGACCGCGATGAGGATGACCATGATGAGGATGATGCCGATGGAGGCGATGATTCCGCCCGTTCGACCGAGCTCATCACGGGTCATCTGTCCCAGCGATCGACCGTTGCGACGCATGGAGAAGAACAGCACCATATAGTCCTGGACACCGCCGGCGAGAATGACGCCGAAGACGATCCACAGGGTTCCGGGCAGGTAACCCATCTGGGCCGCGAGGATCGGTCCCACGAGGGGGCCGGCACCGGAGATCGCCGCGAAGTGGTGGCCGAACAGGACGCGGCGGTCGGTCGGCGCGAAATCGCGGCCGTTGTCGTTGAGCTCTGCCGGGGTGGCTCGCTTGGGGTTCGGGCGGCAGATCTTCCATTCGATGAGCTTCGCGTAGAAGCGGAAGCCGATGAGGTAGCTGCCGACGGCTGCGGCGACGAACCAGCTGGCCGACAGCTCTTCACCGCGCACGAACGCGATCATCGACCAACCAGCGCCGGCGATGAGGGCGATGACCACCCACAGCACGATCTTCGCCGGTGTCCAGCGTGGCTTCTCGACCACGGCGACCGGCGGAAGGTCGCCCTCGGTCTTGATGTATTCGACCGACATAGTCCTCCTCCTTGAGAGACGACGCATCAGATCCTTAAGAGATGACGCGTCGGGATTGTTGAGTTCTCAGCATGATCAGACCTTCGCTGGCCGCTGCTCGACAGATGTTCGAGAACTGGGAGACACCTTGGTGAATCATGTGATCTGGTACGCACTATACCGCTGGTCCGCGGCCGAGCGTGATCCCCGACACCAGACCGGACTCCTGAGCAGAGCCGACAGGGGAGATGGCATCATAGGACTATGACGAACTCTTCACAGCCACGCACTGTCTCAGGTATCCAAGCCACCTCCGATTCCCTTCATCTCGGCAACTACATCGGAGCCCTGCAGCAGTTCGTGACTCATCAGGAGTCGCACGATGCCTTCTACTTCATCGCGAACATGCACGCGATCACCGTCGAGCAGGATCCGGCCGAGCTGCGGGAACGCACCCTGCGCACGGCCGCGCAGTTCATCGCCGCCGGACTCGACCCGGAGAAGTCGACGATCTTCGTCCAGTCCCAGGTGCCCGCCCATCCGCAGCTGTCCTGGGTCCTCGAATGCACCACCTCGATGGGTGAGGCCAGCCGGATGACCCAGTTCAAGGACAAGTCCGCGAAGCAGGAGCACGTGTCCTTGGGACTGCTCACCTACCCGGCGCTGATGGCCGCCGACATCCTCCTGTACAACCCGCAGCTCGTTCCCGTCGGTGAGGACCAGCGCCAGCACCTCGAGCTGACCCGCAACCTCGCCGACCGCTTCAACTATCGGTTCGGCAAGACCTTCACCGTCCCCGAGGCACAGATCCTCAAGGCGACCGCGAAGATCTATGACCTGCAGAACCCTGGCGCGAAGATGTCGAAGTCCCAGCCCAGCCCGCAGGGACGCATCGACATCCTCGACGATGCGAAGGCCCTGACGAAGAAGGTCAAGTCCGCCGTGACCGACGACGGAACCGAGATCGCCTTCGACCAGGAGAACAAGCCGGGAGTGTCGAACCTGCTGACGATCTATTCCTCCCTGACTGCGCGTCCGGTCGACGATATCGTCGCCGAGTACGAAGGGAAGATGTACGGTCACCTCAAGGTCGACCTCGCCGAGGTGGCCGTGGAGACCCTGACACCGGTGCGGGAGCGCACGCTGGAGCTTCTCGAGGACCGGGCCCAGCTGCAGGCGATCCTCGACCGCGGGGCGGAGAAGGCCAGCGCCATCGCCGAGGCGACCCTGCGCGAGGTCTATGACAAGATCGGCTTCATCTGATCGTGGCGAAGAAGAAACCCGAAGACGGGCCGCTCAATCTCACACCGGATATGCTCCACACCGCTGCGCGGGTGGAGGACCGGTTCAACGGCTGGATCCAGAATCGGGCCACCGACCACGCCTACCATCGCACCGTCATCGCTTACGACACCTATGGCGGGACCGGTTGGGTGCGGGTGCTCGGCCGCTTGGTGCTCACCCCGAACGGTCAGCCGGCCGCCGATGTCCACGCGAGCATCCGCGGATGGAAGTCCTTCGTGAGTGTCCCTCTGCCCAATGACACCGCCTGGGTGCGCGTGAACGACGAAGAGCATATGGTCACCTCCGATCGCGGAGGCATCATCGACACCGTGATCCCCGGGGACTTCGAACCGGGAGAGACCGAGATCGAACTGTGGACCGATGGCTCGCTCGTCGACTCTGCCGCCGTGCGCATCATCGGTGAGGACTCGACCTTCGGCATCATCTCCGATATCGACGACACGGTCATGGTCACATCGCTGCCACGTCCCTTCCTCGCCGCGTGGAACACCTTCGTCCTCAGCGAGCACGCGAGGTCACCGGTGGCGGGAATGGCCGTGCTCTATGACCGGATCACCTTCATGCGCCCGGACACTCCGATGGTCTACTTGTCGACCGGGGCGTGGAACTCTGCACTGACGCTCAAGCGCTTCCTCTCCCGCAATCTCTATCCGATGGGTCCGCTGCTGCTCACCGACTGGGGGCCGACGACGACTCGGGTGTTCCGGTCGGGCAAGGAGCACAAACGCAATTCGCTGGAACGGTTGGCCCGGGAGTTCCCGTGGATGAAGTGGCTGCTCATCGGTGACGACGGGCAGAACGATGAGGAGATCTACGGGGAGTTCGTCGAGAACCATCCGAAGAACGTCGCTGCTGTGGCGATCCGACAGCTCACAGTCGGTGAGGCTGTGTGGGCCGGCGGACGGTCGAAGCGCCACGGCCGCGGCCAGGGCGTGCCGTGGATCTACGCCCCGGACGGAGCCGGTCTGGCTTCCCGTCTGACGGAACGAGGAATCATCTCGACGATCTGAACGGAACCTCACCGCTACCTGACGGCGGCCCAGCAACCTCGCGCGAGGGTGCTGGGCCGCCGTCAGGTAGCAATTGGGGCTGAGGTGGTCTTTGAGGCGCTCGGTCGGATCAGCCCAGCTGCGCCTGCAGCTGCTGCTTCGCCTCGTCGAACTGAGCGGCGAAGGTCTCGACGAGCTCGGCGGTCGTGCGCTGCTGGCCGAGTGCACCGATGCCCTGTCCCGAGCCCCAGATGTCCTTCCAGGCCTTCGAATCCGAACCTGAAGACGAGCTGAAGTCCATCTTCGTGGGATCGGCGTCGGGCAGATTGTCCGGGTCGAGGCCCGAGGCGACGATGGACCCACGTAGGTAGTTGCCCTTCACGCCGGTGAAGTAATTCGAGTACACGACGTCGTCGGCGCCGGATTCGACGATCATCGACCGATAGTCGTCGACGACATTAGCCTCGGGCGTGGACAGGAAGGCCGAGCCGATGTAGGCGAAATCGGCACCAGCGGCCAGTGCCGCAAGGATCGAACGGCCGTGGGCGATGGCGCCCGACAGCAGCAGGGGACCATCGAACCAGGAGCGGATCTCCTGGACCAGGGCGAACGGCGACTGCGCCCCGGCGTGCCCGCCGGCCCCGGCGGCCACGGCGATGACGCCGTCGGCGCCCTTCTCGACGGCCTTGTTGGCGAAGCGGTTGTTGATGACGTCGTGAAGGACGACGCCGCCGTATGAATGGACCGCTTCGTTGACCTCATCACGGGCACCGAGCGAGGTGATGACGATCGGCACTTGGTGGCGGACCACCTCGGCGAGGTCCTCCTCGAGGCGGTTGTTCGATCGGTGGACGATGAGGTTGACCGCGAACGGAGCGGCCGGCTGCTGCGGATTTGCCGCAGTGTGGGCGGCGTTCGACTCGGAGATTTCATCGAGCCAGTCGGTCAGCTGCGAGGCCGGACGGGCGTTCAGCGACGGGAAGGACCCAACGATTCCGGCCTGGCACTGGGCCTTGACCAATTCGGGCCCCGAGGCGATGAACATGGGGGAGCCGACGACGGGCAGACGGAGTTGGGAGCGCAGATCGGTGAAGCTTGTCACGGTGCCTCCTTGCGAAGTTGAATGCATACACTCACTCTAACTGAACGATTGTTAAATGCGATACGGGCCACATTGTCGTTCGTCTCCTGGTCCGCATTTCGGCTGGCCAGACGACGAAGGCGCAGACTCTCGGAGGAGTCTGCGCCTTCGGCAATCATCAGGAATTTGATCAGGAATCCGTGAAGTTCGGGTCCCGCTTCTCGACGAAGGCGGCCATGCCTTCGGACTGATCATTCGTGGCCAGGGACGAATGGAAGAGTCGGCGCTCGTAGCGCAGGCCCTGCTCCAGGGTCGTCTCGAATGCGGTGTTCACCGCTTCCTTGACCATTGCCGAGGCGATGCGGGACTTCGACGCGATCGTCTGCGCGATCTCGTTCGCTGTATCCAGGAGCGCTTCGGGTTCGACGATGCGAGCGACGAGTCCGGAACGTTCGGCCTCCTCGGCGCCCATCATCCGGCCTGTCAGGCACATGTCCATGGCCTTGGCCTTGCCGATGGCGCGGGTCAGCCGCTGCGATCCGCCCATGCCCGGGAGCACACCGAGGTTGATCTCGGGCTGTCCGAACTTCGCCTTCGTTGATGCGATGAGGATGTCGCCCATCATCGCCAGTTCGCAGCCGCCGCCCAGGGCGTAGCCGCCGACGGCGGTGATGACCGGCTTGCGCACATCGGTCAGCCGGGTCCACCCGGCGAACCAGTCGGCTTTGTAGGCGGTCGAGAAGTCGAGGCTCGACATCTCCTTGATATCGGCGCCGGCGGCGAAGGCCTTCTCGCTGCCGGTGATGACGATCGCCTTGATCGAATCATCGGCGTCGTAGGCGGTCGCGGCATCGGTGATGTCGGTGAGCACCTGCAGGTTGAGCGCATTGAGCGCCTTCGGTCGGTTGATCGTGATGGTGGCGACGCCATCGGCGATGTCGGTCAGGATGGTTTCGAATTCGCTCATGAGAACACCTTGTCTTCGTGGTCGGTGGTGAGGATGGACTGAACTTGTTCGTCGGTGACCTCGGCCAACGAGGCGGGACTCCACTGCGGGTTGCGGTCCTTGTCGATGACTTGCGCGCGGATGCCTTCCTTGAGGTCCGGCAAGCCGGTGAGAGTGACGGCCACCCGGTAGTCCTGTTCGAGGACGCCTGCCAGGGTCATCGAAGCGGCGTTCCGGACCGCAGCCAGGGTCACCTTCACCGAGGTGGGTGCCTTCGTGCCGATGAGCCGGGCAGTGGCCTGGGCATCGGGGTTCTCGTGCGCGGCGAGAGCCGCGACGATGGCTTCGGCGTCGTCTCCGGCGTAGCAGGCGTTGATCCAGTCGGACGCCTCGGCGAGTTCGTTGTCCGGAGCATCGGTCGAGTACCGGCCGATGACCGCGTCGAGGTCCTCACCGGCGGTGAGGTCGGCGATGAGATCGGGGATCTGCGCGTCGGGGACGAAATGATCGGCGAGGCCGAGGGCGATCGCAGCACCCGCCCCGACTGGTTGCCCGGTCAGCGCAAGGTGGGTGCCGAGCTCTCCGGGGGCGTTGGCCAACAGGTGGGTGCCGCCAACGTCGGGGAAGAGCCCGATTCCGGTCTCCGGCATTCCGACCTTCGTCGAATCGGTGACGATGCGGTGCGATCCGTGTCCGGAGATGCCGACGCCTCCGCCCATCGTGATGCCGTTCATGATGACGACGTAGGGCTTGGGGAACTCGGAGATCGCGAAGTTCATCTTGTATTCGCGGTTCCAGAATCTCGCGTTCTCGTCGCTGCCGGCCACGATGTCGTTGTATACGGCCTTGATGTCGCCGCCAGCGCACAGACCGCGTTCCCCGCGACCGGTGACGAGGACGAGCTTGACCGCATCGTCGTCGTGCCAACCATTGAGGGCTTCGTCGATGGCGCCCACCATGTCCTGGCTGAGCGCATTGATCAGCTTCGGTCGGTTGAGTTCGATTCGGCCGACCCCGTTGGATACCGAGGTGATGACGGAGGCGTCCGCCTGCTCTGCCGAAGGTTCTGTCATATCAGCCCACTCCTGTGCTCTTGCGCGAGATGATCACGCGCATGATTTCGTTGGTGCCTTCCAGAATCTGGTGGACTCGCAGGTCACGCACCAGCTTCTCAATTCCATACTCTGTCAGATAGCCGTAGCCGCCGTGCAACTGGAGTGCCCTGTTCGCGACATCGAAACCGGTGTCGGTGGCCTTGAGCTTGGCCATGGCGGAGAGCAGAGATGTGTTCGGATCGCCTGCGTCGTAGGCGCTCGCGGCCCGCCACAGCAGGGAGCGAGCACCCTCGAGGTCGGCCTGCATCTGAGCGACCTCGAAGCGCAGAGCCTGGAATCCGGAGAGCTCGGTACCGAAGGCCTGGCGCTCACCCATATAGGCGATGGCCTTCTCGAGCGCGGCCTGACCGCCGCCGAGCGAGCAGGCGCCGATGTTGAGTCGTCCTCCGTCGAGCCCGGACATCGCGATCTTGAACCCTTGTCCGGGTGCACCGAGCATGTTCTCCTTCGGCACACGAACGTTCTCCATGATCACCTGTCGGGTCGGCTGGGCGCGCCAGCCCATCTTCTGCTCGTTGGGGCCGAAGCTCAGACCTTCCATGCCCTTCTCGAGGATGAAGGCGGAGATTCCACGCGCTCCGTCCTGACCGGTGCGGGCCATGACGAGGTAGGTGTCCGAGGTGCCGGCGCCGGAGATGAACTGCTTGACTCCGTTGAGCACATAGTGGTCGCCGTCCTCGCGGGCGGAGGTGCGCAGGGCGGCCGCATCGGAGCCGGCATTGGGCTCGGTCAGGCAGTAGCTGCCGAGGTGCTCCATGGAGACGAGCTTCTCGAGGTACGTGGTCTTCTGCTCGTCGTTGCCGAACTTGTCGATCATCCACGCGACCATGTTGTGGATGGAGATATAGGCGGCGACGGAGGGGCAACCGGTCGACATCGCTTCGAAGATCAGCGCCGCATCCATCCGGCCCATTCCGGTTCCGCCGGACTCCTCACTGACGTAGATGCCGCCCATTCCGAGTTCGGCGGACTTCCTGATGACGTCGACGGGGAAGAAGTGTTGGGCGTCCCATTCGAGGGCGTGCGGGGCGACTTCGGTATCGGCGAACTCACGCACCATCCCGGCGACGGTCTGCTGTTCGTCGGTGAGACCGAAAGGTAGGGCAGCTGCGGTACTGCGGGACATGATTCCTCCAAGAATCGGACGCGTATTCGGTGATCGACACCACGATACGTCCATATTACTTGGACATCCAACTAATTTCGCGCTGAGGCGGCCCCGGTGGACGATGGTCCGTTCAGCGGCCGGCTTCGGTCGGCTCAGGCGCCGGCTTCGAGTCCCGACCGCAGCGTTTCGAGATGGGGGAGCAGGGAGTCGAGGTCGATACCGGCGAAATCGGGGGAGGAGAAGACCTCGGCGTTGAGCGCCTTCGTCGCCTGAGCGGCGAGCTCGCGACCGGCATCGGTGAGGTCGACGAGCGTCGTTCGGCGATCGTCGGGATGGCTGCGCCTGGCGACGAGGCCGGCCTTTTCGAGGCGGTCGACGGAGTTCGTCGTCGAGGTCGCGTGCACCTGCAGGCGAGCGGAGATCTTCGACATCGGCAGAGTCCCGGCTCGTGTGAAAGACAGGAGTGTGAGGACTTCATAGCGCGAGAACGTCAGCGCAAAGGGTTTGAGAGCGGCATCGACTCGAGCCAGGAACAGCTGGTGGATCCTCATCACTGAGATCACTGTCGTCATTCCGTCGGCTGCGTCGTCCCATCCATGGGCCAGCCATTGCCGACGGGACTCTTCGATCGGGTCGAACCCCGTACTTGTATTCTCTTCTGCCGCCATTGTCGACAGTGTAGTGAAGTGAGAAGATGGGCGCATGTGCGGTCGACTCAATATGTCTCTCGATCCAGCAGATCTCGCTGATGAGCTGCGGTTGGATGTCGTCTCCTATGACTACGCGCCGCGCTTCAATGTGCCCCCGGGGTCATTCGTGCCGATCGTCGTCGAACGACTCGACGAGGATGGTCAGCTGCATCGTCGTCTCGAAACCGCCTCCTGGGGGCTGGTCCCGGCGTGGGCGAAGGATCCCAAGATCGGCTTCAAGGCATTCAACGCTCGTTCGGAGACAGTGCTCGAGAAGCCGATGTTCCGGCAGGCCATCCGACGTCGACGCTGTGCTCTGCCGATTCCGGGGTACTACGAATGGGAGAACACAGAAGACGGCAAGCAGCCATGGATGATGACCGCTGCCGGCGAGGATCCCCTCTTCATGGCGGGACTCTTCGAGTTCTGGAAACAGCCGGATGAGACCTGGTTGGTCTCTACGACGATCCTCACGATGGAGTCCGCGGGACACCTCAGCGATGTCCACCATCGGATGCCCGTATTCCTCGGGCGCGGTCAGATCAGTGACTGGATCGACCCCGGAGTCCTGACGAACGATGTGCCGGGCCTGCTGGCGGCGACACTCGACCAGGTTGATCCCGCCAGCGTCACTCGACACAAGGTCGGCAAAGCGGTCGGAAACGTCCGCAACGATTCTCCGGAACTCGCCGAACCCGTGGCGTAGGTCTCTCTTCACGCTGTGTGGAGAAGACTTTCCCCCGAGATCTCGGGGTTCTTCCGGGCGGGGAAGTGGGCACGTGCGGAGCGGTTTTGCAGGTGGCCGAAGATGTGTGTATTGTAGTCCAGGTTGCCAGGCCGCAAGGAACGGCAACAGTCGCTCTGATCGGGAACGATACGGGCAAACCGAAGATGAACTTCGAGTTGCGCGGATCAGAACAACCATGTAGAGTAGACATCCGCTGGCACAGCGAGTCGCAAGACGAAAAGTGCAAACAGAAACTGATACCCCCAGTGAACATGCTGCTTATTTGTGTGGTGTGGTGATGGGTGTGTGTTTGTGGTTTGAGAATCCAATAGCGTGTTTGTTTGAACAAGTTGTGATGCCAGAACATTTATTATTTTCTGGTGAGACAATCATCTGGCCAAACAGTGGT
>NZ_JBPIZD010000042.1:0-9861 GCF_051172395.1 Brevibacterium sp. H602
GCAACCTCGCGCGAGGTTGCTGGGCCGCCGTCAGGTAGTAATAGGGTTTTTCAGTTGGCTAGGGCGTGGGCCACGGACACGGCTTCGTAGCCGAACGCCTCGGCGACGTTGTCGTTGGTGACATGCCCGTTGTGGATGTTGAGGCCGCGGGCCAGGGCCGAATCGTTCGACAGCGCCTTGTGCCACCCCTGATCGGCGATCTTCACCGCAAACGGCAGAGTCGCGTTCGTCAGCGCCGCCGTGGCCGTGTTCGGCACGGCACCGGGCATGTTCGCCACGCAGTAGTAGACCGAGTTGTGCACGGTGAACGTCGGATCATCGTGCGTCGTCGGTCGCGAGTTCTCGAAGCAGCCGCCCTGATCGATGGCGATATCAACGAGGACGGAGCCCGGCTTCATCCCGGAAACCATGTCATCGGTGACGAGCTTCGGCGCCTTCTTGCCCGGGATCAGCACCGAACCGATCACGAGATCGGCCGAGGCCAGAGACTTCGTGATCTCGTACTTGTTCGACACCTTCGTCCCGATGGCACCGGCGAAGGTCTCATCGATCTGCCGCAGGCGCGGAATGTTGATGTCGATGACTTCGACGGTCGCTCCGAGACCGAGGGCCATGCGGGCGGCGTTCGTCCCGGCCACACCGGCACCGATGACGACGACATTCGCACGTTCGACGCCGGGGACCCCGGAGAGCAGGATGCCGCGACCACCGTTGGCCTTGAGCAGACTGTGTGCGCCGACCTGAGTCGACAGGCGACCGGCGATCTCGCTCATCGGCGCCAGCAGCGGAAGACCGCCGCCGTCGGGCTGGACGGTCTCGTAGGCGATGGCCGTGGTTCCGGCCTCCATCAGAGCCTTCGTGAGTGCCTCATCGGCGGCGAGGTGGAGGTAGGTGAAGAGAATGAGATCCTTGCGCAGGAACCCGTATTCCTGGGCGATCGGCTCTTTGACCTTGAGCACGAGATCGCCGGCGGCCCAGGTGGTGGCCGCGTCGGGGGCGATCGTCGCTCCGGCTGCCTCGTATTCGGCATCGATGATGAAGGAGCCTTCGCCGGCTCCCGCTTGGACGGTGACCTCATGGCCGTGGGCGACGAGTTCGTTGACGCCGGCAGCGGTGATGGCGACTCGGAACTCGTTGTTCTTGACCTCGGTGGGCACTGAAATGCGCATGTGTGTCCTTCTCTCCTGGTGATGTGCCGCAGGGGCGGAGGCGGCCGACCTCTCCGTCGGCCGTCGATGGTGTCAACTCTATTCCTTTGAAGGTTTGGAGAGCAAACCTTTAAATCTGTTTTCGTCATCACAATTGCGAAATCAGTGAGTCTGAGTGCCAGATGCCGCGGAAACCATGGTTCCAGACGGAGATTGCGCGCAGCGAAGACACCAGCAGCGGCGGTTCCTGGGCCTGCGCGGCAGGTGCCGCCAGTTCGCCTCGTGAAACGGTAAGCTGAAACCGTCAATGCAGAACCCCGCTGAGGAGAGAAGGCTCGCCATGGGACTCTACGAAGATATCGACGATCCGAACTCGAAGTACTACTTCAACCTCGAGACGAACACCGTCGAAAAGGGCCTGGTCAGCGATTGGACCCACCGAATGGGGCCATACGAGACCGAAGAAGTCGCCCTCGCCGCCCTGGACAAGGCGCGAGAGCGCAGTCAGAAGTGGGACGAAGACGACGAGAAGTGGAACGGCTGAGTAGATGTCACGTCAGGAGGAATTCGTTCTCAGGACCGTCGAGGATCGTGAAGTGCGATTCATCCGACTCTGGTTCACCGATGTCCTGGGACAACTGAAGTCCGTGGCCATCGTCCCCGCCGAACTCGAAGGCGCCTTCTCCGAAGGCATCGGATTCGACGGCTCGGCAGTCGAAGGGCTGTCCCGGGTGTTCGAGGCCGATATGGTGCTCAAACCCGACCCCTCGACGTTCTCTCTGCTGCCCTGGCGCGGAGAGACCGAACCGACCGGGAGGATGTTCTGCGATGTCCATGTGCCCGGGGGAGAGCCAGCGCCGGCCGATCCGCGCAACGTCCTCAAACGCACTCTGGCCAAAGCCGCCGAACGCGGCTTCACCTTCTATGTGCATCCTGAGATCGAGTTCTACCTCTTCAAGACCGACAATCTCGACCCTGTGACCGGGATCAGCGACGGCACAGCGCCGATGCCGGTCGACACAGCAGGCTACTTCGACCATGTCAACGGGGGAACGGCCAATGACTTCCGCCGCGAAGCAGTCACCATGCTCGAAGCCATGGGACTGTCGGTGGAGTTCTCCCACCATGAGGCCGGACCTGGTCAGAACGAGATCGACCTGCGCTACGCCGACGCGCTGACCATGGCCGACAACGTCTTGACGTTCCGGTCGGTCATCAAAGAGGTCGCGATCTCCCAAGGTGTCTACGCTTCGTTCATGCCCAAGCCGATGGCCGATCAGCCAGGCAATGGGATGCACACGCATGTCTCCCTGTTCGAGGGCGAGAACAATGCCTTCTTCGAACCGGGGGCCGAATATCAGCTGTCGAAGACCGGCCGACAGTTCATCGCCGGACTGCTCACCCACGCCGCCGAGATTTCGGCAGTGACCAACCAGCACGTGAACTCCTATAAACGTCTCTGGACCGGCCATGAAGCTCCGTCGTACATTTCGTGGGGCCACCGCAACCGTTCTGCTCTCGTACGGGTCCCGCAGTACAACTCCGGAAAGTCCTCGTCCGCTCGTGTCGAGTACCGTGCGCTGGATTCCTCCGCCAACCCGTACCTGTCGTATGCGCTCATACTCGCAGCGGGACTGAAAGGGATCGAAGAGGGCTACGAACTGCCTGAAGAGGCCGAAGACAACGTTTGGCTGCTCTCTTCCACCGAACGGCGGGCGATGGGGATCGAGGCGCTGCCGCGCAGCCTGTCCCATGCCCTGGAGCTGATGGAGGGATCTGATCTCGTCGCCGAGACCCTGGGGGAAGAGGTGTTCGACTTCTTCCTGCGCAATAAACGGCAGGAATGGGCCGACTATCGCGCGCAGGTGACTCCATACGAGCTCGCGAAGCACTTCACCTCGATGTGATGGCCCCAATCACCTCACGCACGACCAGCGTCCCGGAGGCCACCGCTCGGTTCCTCCACGAGCTCGATGAGCTCCTCGGCGTCCCTCTGGCCACTGATTCGCGGTTCGTTGATCTCCTCATGGCAACCCCGGACCCGCATGGAGCGGCGCTGGGTCTGTTGCGCGTGGTCGAGGCCGCGGGGGAGGGTTCCGCGGCCCTGCTGGACGCAGTGAGGACCGGATCGAAGAGCGAGCTGGCCGAGGATGAACTCAACCGCCCCCTCCTGGCCCGGCTCCTCGCGGTCGTCGGCACTTCGGAGGCGATGGTCGACCATCTGGTCCGGCATCCCGACTCCCTGCCGGTGCTGCTCGTCCCCGACCCGTTCCTGCTGATCTCCACGCCTGCCGCCTCGGCGGTGTCCCTGAGATCAGAGATGCTCTCGGCCCTCGGCGCGGACCCCGAGGATCCGGCTCCGCGCGCCGCGGTGACCGGAGATGACGGGGTCAAGGCGCTGCGACGGACCTATCGAGATGCGGTGCTTCGCCTCGTCGCCGATGATCTGTCTGCGGAGTCTCCGGACGAAATCGTCGACCATGTCATGGCTGTCCTCTCCGACCTTGCCGCCGCTGCCCTCGACGCGGCCCTGGCCATCGCACGAGCCGAACTCGACGAGGCGGCCGACATCCGACTGGCGGTCATCGCCCTGGGCAAGACCGGTGCACGAGAACTCAACTACGTCTCCGATGTCGACGTCGTCTTCGTCCTCGACTCCGCCGAGACCGAAGGTGCCAGGAGCCTGGCCACCGATCTCGCCCAACGTATGCGCAGCATCCTTTCGGACGCCGGAGGCGAGCCTGCACTGTGGGAGGTCGACACCGCACTGCGTCCTGAAGGAAAAGCCGGAGCCCTCGTGCGCACGCTGTCGGAATTCGAGCACTACTATGCCGATATCGCCGAGAACTGGGAATTCCAGGCCCTCCTCAAGGCCCGACCCGTCGCCGGCAACAGCGAGGTGGGACAAGCCTTCGCCGAGTCTCTCCTGCCCTTGGTCTGGCAGGCGGCCAGCCGTCCCGGCTTCATCGACGGAATCCGGGCGATGCGTCGCCGCGTCGTCGACCTCATCCCGGCGCTCGAGGCCCCACGCCAGATCAAACTGGGTCGCGGCGGGCTGCGGGACGTCGAATTCTCCGCTCAGATGCTCCAGCTCGTCCACGGACGCAACGACGAAGACATCCGCACCCCGAATACACTCGTTGCTCTCCGTGAGCTAGGAGAACACGGCTATATCGGCCAGCAAGATGCATCTGTCTTCTCCACCGCGTACCGCTTCATGCGCGTCGTCGAACACCGCGTCCAGATCCCGAGGATGATGCGCAATGCGCTCATTCCCGACGATGAGGCCAAGCTGCGAACGTTGGCCCGTTCGGTCTTCCGGTCAGGTTCACGGACTGGCGACCGCCTCGAACAGGCTCGCCGCGATTATGCGAAGCAGGTCACCCGCCTCCATGAGCAGATCTTCTATAGGCCCATCCTCGAGGCGGCCGTCGGCGTCCACGGAGCCGTCGTGGACGCGCAGAAACGGGGTTCGAGCCTTCAGGCGGCCGCCGAGCGTCTCCAGGCTTTCGGATATGTGGACCCGCAGGGTGCTTTGAGCCATATCAAGGCCCTGACCACTGGGATGTCGCGCACTGTCATGGTCATCAAGCAGGTGCTTCCGGCGCTGCTCGACTGGTTCTCCGACGGTGTCGAACCCGATCGAGCACTGCTGGCCTTCCGACGACTCAGCGAATCGCTGTCATCGTCCGGGTGGTTCCTCAAGATGCTCCGCGACTCCGGCCTGGCCGCCAAATCGGTGGCCGAGGTCCTCTCCATGTCCGGGTATGCAACGGAGCTTCTGCTGCGCCAGCCCGCCGCCGTCGCCTGGCTGGACCGTCATGTGAATCTCGAAGCTCGTGACCTCTCGATCCTCAACGCCGAGGTCGACGGGCTGCTCAAGCGCCATGGCGCCGATGCGGTGACTCCGATCCGCGAGACGTACAGCCGCGAACTGCTGCGGATCGCTCTGCGCGACGTCCTCAACGTCGGCGAACGCACCGAGATACCCGGTGATCTCTCCGATCTCATGGACTTGGCGGTCCGAGGGGCCCTGCAGGCAGTGCGAATTGACCTCGACGGTCCTGACACTCCGGACTACGAATTGGGGATCATCGCCATGGGCCGATGGGGCGGACGGGAGATCGGCTATTTCTCTGATGCCGATGCGATGTTCGTCTACCGCCCCGTGTCAGACGATCTCGACGCCGAGGCACGCGGGAAACTGAGCAAACACGTGACGAAGGTGGTGCTCCAGCTGTCATCCCGACTCAAAGCCAGCGAAGGAGCCCAGGGGGTCGACCTCGATGCTGATCTGCGGCCGGAAGGCAAGAACGGGCCGTTGGTGCGCAGTCTCTCGTCCTACCAGGCCTATTACGCGAAGTGGTCCCAGCCATGGGAGGCACAGGCGCTGCTGCGGGCGCGCCCAGTGGCCGGCGATGACGGTCTCTTCGAGGCCTTCCTGGCACTCATCGATCCGCTGCGCTATCCGGAGGAGATGCCGCAGAAGGCGTTGACACAGGTGCGCACGCTCAAGGCGCGAATGGAAGACGAACGGCTGCCCCGCAATGCTGATAAGCGGCGGCACCTCAAACTCGGCCGAGGCAGTCTCTCCGATGTCGAATGGACCGTGCAGCTTCTGCAGCTCCAACACGCCCATCGGGTGGAAGGCCTGCAAACCACCTCGACTCTGGCGGCTCTCGACGTGGCCACGCACGAGAACCTGCTGCCGGCTGACGACGCCGACCAGCTGGCGGCGGCCTGGCAGTTGGCCACCGATGTGCGTTCGGCCGTGATGCTCTTCCGCGGACGCATCGCGGAATCGTTACCTGCCGATTACACCGAGCTCGAAGGCACGGCCCGACTCCTCGGCTATCCGGCAGGGGCAGGACATGACCTCGAAGACGACTATCTGCGCACCACCAGGCACGCACGTTCCGTGATGGAACACCGCTTCTACGACTTCTGACTCGACGGCGGCGACAGCCGCCGGCGTGCGGACCCTCTCGGTCATGGGACGAATCGGCAGTCGGCGGATGTCCTCAGTCGTCGAATTCGAGTCCGAGCAGGGCGTTCTCAACGACCTCGGGCAGCGCCGGGTGGATCCAATACTGCCCCGTGGCCACCTCGTCGGCCTTCTGCCCGAAGGCCATGGCCTGGATGAGCGGTTGGATGAGCATCGACGATTCGTGCCCGACGATATGGGCGCCGAGGATGTGCCGGGTGCTCCGATCGGCAATGATCTTCACGATTCCGGGGTCATCGGCCATCGCCCAACCGTAGGCGACATCGGAGAACTTCTGCACCTTGACAGTGACGTCGTGTCCGGCCCCAGTGGCCTCTGCTTCGGTCATGCCCACATAGGCGACTTGCGGGGAGGAGAAGACGGCACCGGGAACAGCGTGGTGATTGACTGCGGCGAGGTCGTTCGCCCGAGCACTGCCGGGCGACCCTGCGGCAACGTCTGCGGCCAGATTGCGGCCGACGATCTTCGCTTCGTGGTTGGCGACGTGTTTGAGCTGATGGGGTGAGGAGATGTCTCCGAGAGCGAATACTCCGGGTACGGGCTGACCGGCCGAGAGGACTCTTTGGTGCTCGTCCACGGACAGGCGATTGCCGTCGGTGATGTCGAAACCAGCGGCCTCGACATCGAGCTCGGCGGTGTTGGGTACCCTTCCCGTGGCTACGAGCACTCCGTCGGCGGTGATCGTCTCCGGAAGGTCCGCCTCGACGAGGCGGCCGCTGGGTTCGATGGTCAACGTGACTTCGCCGTCGGCGATGTCGATCTGCTTGGACCGGGCACCGTGGAGGACGGTGTGGGTGGAGTCGAAGACCCGAGTGAATTCAGCGGCGGCCTCCTGATCGATATTGCCCAGGAGGCGAGGACCACGGGCCAGGACAGTCACCTCGGTGCCGAGTGCGGAGAAGACGTGGGCGAACTCCATGGCGACGATTCCGGAGCCGATGATGATCAGGCGTCTCGGCTGTTCAGCGCGGCGCATCACGGTGTTCGAGGTGAAGACCGGGTAGTCGTCGGTGTCGACGCGGACGGTGTCGAGTCCGGCGATGTCGGGGATGATCGGGTGTGCGCCAGCGGCGATGACGATGCGATCGGCGGTGATCTCCTCGCCGGAGGCGGTGCGCACGGTCTTCTGCCCAGTGAAGTGAACATGTTCAGCGACAACGGTGATATTGGGCTGGCGGTCGCTGCTGCGGTACTCGCGTCCTCCGGACTCGATGGCGTCGATGCGCGAGAAGATGCGGTCCTGGAGTCCGGCCCAATCGACCTTCGGGTGAGTCGGGGTCAGGTTGTAGCGATCGGCCTGGGTGGACTGCTCGGCGAGAGTGGCGGGAAAGACGAACATCTTCGTCGGGATGCACCCGACGTTGAGGCAGGTGCCGCCGAAGTGCCATTCCTCGGCGATGGCGGTCTTCAGGCCCGCGAAACGCTTGTCGAGGAACATATTTCCCGAACCGGTGCCGATGAGCAGCAGGTCATAATGCGTCAAAGTCCATCCCTCCGATGGTGCGTGATCCGACCGGCCGCGTGGGCGGCCGCAGAGCCGAAAGGGCGCCACAGGTGAAAACCCGTGACGCCCTCACTCTATTCCCCTCGGCTGCAGGATCTCAGCTCGGCTGAGGTCGGCCGCCGGCCGAGATCAGAGTGCGTAATAGAGCTCGAACTCCGTCGGTGTCGGACGCAGGCGAGCGACATCGAGTTCGTTCTCACGCTTGATGCGGATCCATGTCTCGATGAGGTCGGGGGTGAACACGTCCCCGGCGGTGAGGAAGTCGTGGTCCTTCTCCAGCTCGATGAGAGCCTCGTCGAGGGTGCCGGGGACGAGCTTGATGTCCTTGGCCTCCTCTGGCGGGAGTTCGTAGAGGTCCTTGTCGATGGGCTCCGGGGGCTCGATGCGGTTGCGGATGCCGTCGAGTCCGGCCATGAGCTGCGCCGAAAACGCGAGGTAGGGGTTCGACGAGGGGTCGGGTACGCGGAACTCGAGGCGCTTGGCCTTCGGCGAGGAACCGGTCACAGGAATGCGGATCGCGGCCGAACGGTTGCGTGCCGAGTAGACGAGGTTGACCGGAGCCTCATAGCCGGGCACGAGTCGACGGTAGGAGTTGATGGTCGGGTTCGTGAAGGCGAGCACGGCGCCGGCGTGCTCGATGAGGCCGCCGATGTACCAGCGGGCGAGGTCGGAGAGCCCGCCGTAGCCGTTCTCGTCGTAGAACAGGGGCTCGCCGTTCTTCCACAGCGACTGGTGGCAGTGCATTCCCGATCCGTTGTCGTCGAACATCGGCTTGGGCATGAAGGTCGCAGACTTGCCGTTGGCGAACGCAGTGTTCTTGATGACGTACTTGAAGTCGAGCAGCTGGTCGGCGGCGTGCTGGAGGGTGTTGAACTTGTAGTTGATCTCCTGCTGACCCGCGGTGCCGACCTCGTGGTGGGCCCGTTCCATCTCGAAGCCGATCTGCTCGAGCGTCAGCGACATCTCGTCACGAATATCAGCGAAGTGGTCCTGTGGAGACACGGGGAAGTACCCGCTCTTGTGCGGAGTCTTGTAGCCGAGATTGCCGCCGGCCTCATCGGCGCCGGTGTTCCATGCTGCTTCCTCGGAGTCGATGCGGTAGAAGCTGTTGCCGGGAGTGTTCTCGTACTGGACGGAGTCGAAGAGGTAGAACTCCGCCTCGGCGCCGTAGAAAGCCGTGTCGGCGATGCCGGTGCTCTGCAGGTAAGCCTCGGCTTTGGCCGCGACCTGCCGGGGATCACGGGAGTACGGCTCGTCGGTGAAGGGGTCGACGATCGAATGCGTGACGACCAGAGTCTTCGCCTCCCGGAACGGATCGATGTAGGCGGAGGTGACATCGGCGAGCAGTTTCATGTCGGACTCGTGGATGCCCTGGAAGCCTGTGATGGAGGACCCGTCGAAGAGCAGACCTTCGGTGATCTCCTCGGCGCCGTATGAGGCGGCGGGGAGGTTGAAGTGCTGGACCACACCGGGCAGGTCGCAGAACCGGACATCGACGAATTTGACGTCATTGTCCGATATGTAGTTGACGAGTTCTTCAGCAGACGAGAACACTTAGGTCTCCTAGTTCGTGTACGGTGGCCGTTTGTCCTGACCACGGTCAATCCTAGTCGCCGAAGAATGAAGTGGTGATGTCGACCATGTTTCGGGCATGTTTCCTGAGGATCCACTCAGGCCGGATTTCGTAGGCTGGGGGAGTGATCAATCGTGACGACCTTGGTTCCTGGCTCGAAGGACCCCGGTTCGACAGGGATGACGACGACTGGCCCGGAAAGCGGCTGGGTCTGCCTGTCAACGGCTCGCATTCTCTGGCTCCGGCGTGGAAGCGAATCCTCGCCCTGCTCGTCGACTGGCTGATGTGTCTGGCGATCGCCAATCTCATCGATCCGGCGAATCCGATCCTCGCGCCCGCGTTCTTCGCCCTCGAGAATTTCGTACTCGTGGGCACTCTCGGCTATTCGGTCGGCCATCGCCTCTTCGGCATCGAGGTCCGTCGCCTCGACGGTCACGTGCCGGGACTGCTCAAGTCGCTCATCCGCTCAGTCCTTGTCGTGCTCGTCATTCCGGCGCTCATCTTCAACCGCGACAACCGCGGAGTCCACGATCTCGCAGCAGGCACAGTCATCCTCCGCCGCTGACCCCAATTACTACCTGACGGCGGCCCAGCAACCTCGCGCCAGGTTGCTGGGCCGCCGTCGGGTAGT
>NZ_JBPIZD010000043.1:0-9713 GCF_051172395.1 Brevibacterium sp. H602
GACCGGGAATCGGTCGTCACAGGCCCGCTGTGACTAGAACGCCGCCTCGGCGACGGTGGTGTCTCACCTCGGGGAGGTGGGGTGGACCGTGTCGGCGGTGGACCCTGGGATCAGAAGTCGAAGAATTCGACCGAGAGCTTGTCTCCGTCGATCTTCACGCTTCCGGACACCGACAGGGAGTTGCCGTTGGAGAAGTACGAGGAGCCGGCCCTCTTGCCGTCGACGGAGAAGTTGAACTTGCCGGGCTTCTCGGTGAAGAATGAGCCGGTGTTCGTGTCTCCGGCACCGAAGCTGGCCTTCACCTTCGGCATCTCCTTCATGTCCCACTTGGCGGTGTCCTTCTTCGCCAGATCATCGAGCTTCTTGTCCGAACCGCCGACGGGGATCTCGGTCGGGTCGTACTTGATGAAGTCGCACTTCGGCTCGATGCTCTTGTTGTCGAAGCACTTCTTGAGCTCCTTCTCGACCTGTTTCTGGACTTCCTTGTCGAAGGCGCCGGTCGGGGACAGATCGAGGTTGAGGGTGGTGGGCGACACCTGGCCCTTGTTCGGCTGTCCGCCGGGGCCGAAGGCCTTCGGGAAGTTCACCTTGGCCGTATCGGAAGCCTCGGAGATCCACTTGCTCTTCGGAATCGTGAAGTCGTAGCTGCCGGGGTAGACAGCGAACGAGGTGGTGCCCGACTTCGCCTTGTAATCCTTGCCGTTGACTGCGAGACCGTCGGCAGCGGGAATATCGAGTGAGATGACGTTGAGGTCGGGGCCCTTCATCGTCCACTTGTCGAAGAACAGGTCCTGTTTGCCGTCCTTCGTCGCGGCGAGCTCCACATTGTAGGGGCTGCCGTCGAGCTCGTAGGACACGACGACGGTGCCCTTGTCCCCGTCGGTCTTCGAGGATTCGACCTTGGCCTTCTCGATCTTCGCCGATGAGGAATCGGTGAATTCCTTCTGCAACAGATCGAGGTTGGTGCCCTCAGGCCGTGTCGAAGGGGCGATCTTCTCCGCGGCCGCGAAATCACCCTTGTTCAGGGCTTCGACGTAGTCCTCGGCGACCTTGTCGGGTCCGTACTTGTTCTTGTTCACGCTGCCGACGACGAAGAACCCGACGAGGACGAGGACGATGACCAGTGCGACCGCGCCGAGGGTGATGAAGAGCGGAAGCTTGCTCTTCTTCTTATCGGGGCGATTCTCGGCACGCGTCGCGGTGCTCTGACCGCCGGCGAAACCCGGAGCCGGTGCCGGCTGCGGAATCGCCTGCGACGGACCGGATCCGGTCTGTTGGGCGTTCGGACCCGACCCCGTCTGGTACTGCCCGGACTGGTTCTGGGCGGAGTTGTACTGGCCCGGCTGGTTCTGAGCGCCGGGGTACGGGGGCTGATTCGACGCCCCGGGGTATGCCGCATTCGAATGCTGGCCGCCTGGCTGCTGGCCGCCTGGCTGCTGGCCGCCTGGCTGCTGGCCGCCCTGCGGCTGAGCGCCTTGCGGTTGAGCCCCGGGGTAGCCGCCGTTCGGCTGCTGCGGGCTCTGGTACTGGTTGTTCGGATACTGTCCGTTCTGAGGCTGGTCACTCGGAGACGGGGCACCGGGATAGGGGCCCGACTGTGGGCCGCCCTGACCATTCGCTCCGCCCTGCTGGCCGGAGTTGAAGGACTGAGTGTTCTGGGCGCCGGGGCCCGAATACTGAGGCGGTTCGTTCTGCTGAGAAGCAGCCGGAGCGACCGTCGGTCGCGACGGCGCATCGCTGCCCGGAGCTCCCAAAGGCGGTGCCTGGTCATCGGGTACCGAGGAACCGCTGCCGGACTGAGCCGGCCCGTCGGCTGCGGTGGGGGCGTCATCGGAGACCGAGTCCGGAAGGCCCTCATCCGTCGGCGGCTCCGACTCAGGCTTCGGTCCGCCGTTCTCCGGAGGCTCGCTCGGTGGTGGCGGGAAATTGGGGTGATCGTTCCCGTTGCTCATCGTGGGGTCATCCTTTGCGTGTACAAGCCTGTCCTGGCGCAATTGTACTTCCCGGAGCAGGGAATCGCGTGGTCAATACCGGGAAGCCGAGCCGGGTTAAGAGAAAATGGTCCTGATGCACACTTCTCCTCACCCTCAGCCCTACCGTCGGACGATCTTCGCCGCCCTCATGGAAGTCGTGAAGATCGACCTCATCGTCGTCCCCGCCGGATTCGTCGTCGCCATCGCTTTCTGGATCATCGGGCTCGGCTCGCAGCTGCCGTACTCGGCGATTCCCGAATGGGCGTTCGCACTGTGGGCGACGGTGTCAGGACTGAGTGTCTCGACCCTCGGATTCGACTTCTCGCTGGCGCCGAGCCTCGTGACTGTCGGCCTGTGGCTGCTGGTGGCAATGGGGGCCAAACGAGTCGCCCGCAGCACGGCAGCGGACAGCCCGACCGAGAGCGACGAAGATCCCGGCGGATGGTGGGCGCTCATGGGGACGGCTCTGGGCACTTTCGTCGTGGCCTACGCCGGTCCTCTGCTCGTCGTGGCGATCCTGGTCGGCCAGGCCACGGTGACTCCGCTCGGATTCCTTCGGCTCTTCCTCTTCCTCGTCACGGCTGTGGCGTGGGCCTTCATTCGGGGTCGAGGCATCGGTGACATCCCCGGACTGGCTGTGATCGCCGGCGACACCTGGATCGTCGCCGCCCGTCTCGCACGCCGGATGCTGTGGGCCGCTGCGGCACTCGGTGCGATCGTGCTCGTCGTCGGAATCGTGATCCGTTGGAGCGATGTCGCCGGCACCGTGCAGGTCTACAGCTCGCCGGTCGCCGCGGGCATCGGCCTCATCGTCGTTCAGGCGCTCTTCGCCCCGAGCATCGTCTACTCGGCCCTGTCGTGGTCCGCCGGGACGGGGGTGAGCATCGGTGGGGCCGGGGCGAGCTCTGCATTCATCTCCTCCACGGCACCCGTGCCCGATGTGCACGTGCTGAAGCTGCTGGAAGGTGACTATCCGGCGTGGACGGCGGCCGCACCGGCACTTCTCGTGCTGCTCGGCCTGCTGTGCGTCATCCTCGGCCGCGACCGAGCCCGCGACATCGCCGCACAGTCGTGGTTGGGACTGGGGCTTGCGATCGGGATACTGTTCGTCGCACTCGAGGTACTCGCACTGTTCGCCGGTGGGGCCTTGGGTCCGCTGGGTCTGTCCGGATTCGGACCCTCGGCACTGACGTCGGCGCTGGCGATCACGGGGTGGATCGCTGTGGGAATGGCCGCCGGCCTTCTGCTGATCAGACTCTCCGGCCTGCACACCGAGTATTCCGAATTCGATGAGGATGACGAAGAGGACGTGGACTACGAGGACGACAATGCGGGCGGGTTCGACGAGGACGATTCGGAACCGGTCGCCGACGACGTCGTCAGCGAAGACGAACCGCGGTAGACGAGGGAGCCGCCTCGGTGAGGGGTGAGCCACCTCGGTGAGGGGGCAGACGTCGACCGGTGACGGGTCGGGCGTGAACCGAGGACATCCTCGGTGAAGGGATCAGCGCTGAATGATCGGGGCCGTCGCCCCGCGGATCACTTGGTGCCGGGCAGGTCGAGATCCTGGCCGGTGACCTGCTTGAACCAGTCACCCAGACCCGACTGATACTCACTCGAGCACGAGAGCTGCGCCTGCTGCGTGATCGCATCGCGCAGACATTCCTCATACTTCGACTGCACCGGCCAGAGGATGACCGAGGACATTGTGGAGAAGATGAGGTAGATGCTGAGCAGACCGCCGAGGATGCCCAAGGACATGTTCCGGCGCTGTTTGGTCTTGACGACGGCGACGATGTACTTCACCGACCAGACGACGGCGGCGATGGCGAAGCCGATGGCGGCGAGCTTGAACGGCAGCTGATACGTGAACGTCAGCACTGAGGCGAGGATCAGCAGTATCAGGACGAGCCCGTGTCGTGCCGGTGCGGCCTGTGCCTCCTCTTCGGGAGTCGGCGCCTTCTTCTCTTCGGTATTCTGCGGTGACGTCACCGGATCAGTTTCTCACAGTCGACTGACAAATGCCTCGGCGGGCCGTGTCCGCACGATGACAGCAGGGCATCGTCCATGTGCTGCAGACGTTAGACTGTGCGAGTGCGCATCGTTCTTCTGGCATCAGGATCCGGTACCCTCACGCAGTCCGTCATCGACGCCTTCGCCGACGGGACCCCCGGAGTCGACATCGTCGCCATCGGGGCCGACTCGGCCACCGCAGGGGTTCTGACCCGAGCCGAACAGCATGAGATTCCCTCCTTCGTCGTCCGGCCCAAGGACTTCGCCGATCGCGACGAGTGGAACCTGGCGCTGAAGGACACGGTGGCCGAGCTCGCCCCGGACTGGGTGGTCTCCGCCGGTTTCATGCGCATCCTCGGTCCCAGCTTCGTCGATGCCTTCCCGTCCCGGATCATCAACACCCACCCGGCTCTGCTGCCGTCGTTCCCGGGCGCACACGGTGTCCGCGACGCGCTCGCCCACGGGGTGAAGCTGACCGGTGGAACCATCCACCTCGTCGACACCGGAGTCGACACCGGACCGATCATCACTCAGTACGCGGTGCCCATCGGCGATGACGACACCGAGGAGACCGTGCACGAGAACATCAAGGCCCGGGAACGCGAAGAGCTCGTGCGCCTGCTGGCACATCTGGCCCACACCGACCTCGTCGTCGACGGTCGACATGTCCGCGGATATGTCGCCTCGGCGATGACCGCCCACTGACCCCGCCGTGAGAAGAACCGACCGGCAACCGAACCTCGAGGAGGATCTGTGACAGGAACCCGCGCGATCAAGAGAGCGCTGATCAGCGTCTACGACAAGACCGGGCTGGAGGAGCTGGCTCGCGGCCTCCACGCCGCCGGAGTCCAGATCGTGTCGACCGGATCCACGGCAGCGAAGATCGCCGAGGCGGGAGCCGCGGTGACGAAGGTCGAAGAGCTCACCGGGTTCCCCGAATGCCTCGAAGGGCGGGTCAAGACCCTTCACCCGCGCGTCCACGCCGGCATCCTCGCCGACTCTCGCAAGCCTGAGCACCTGGAACAGCTGTCCGAACTCGAGATCGAACCCTTCGACCTCGTCGTCGTCAACCTCTACCCGTTCGCCGACACCGTCGCGAGCGGAGCCGGCTTCGACGACTGCATCGAACAGATCGACATCGGCGGACCCTCGATGGTGCGTGCTGCGGCGAAGAACCACCCCACGGTCACCGTCGTGACCGATCCGGCCGACTACTCGGCCGTGCTCGATGCCGCCGCCGGGGACGGTTTCGATATCGATGCCCGCCGCACCTTCGCCGCCCGCGCCTTCGCCCACACTGCGGCCTACGACTCGGCCGTTGCCTCCTGGTTCGCCTCAGAACGCGCCACCGATGAGAAGGCCGCATTCGCCGGCCTCACCGGAGAGAAGATCGCCGACCTGCGCTACGGAGAGAACCCGCACCAGGCTGCAGCCGTGTACTCCGACGGCACCGTCGGAATCGCGGGTGCGAAACTGCTCGGCGGCAAAGCGATGTCGTACAACAACTACACGGACACCGATGCCGCGATCCGCGCGGCGTTCGACTTCGAGCAGCCGGCTGTCGCCATCATCAAGCACGCGAACCCCTGCGGAATCGCCGTCGGAGAGACCGCTGCCGCAGCGCACAAGGCAGCCCACGAATGCGATCCGCTGTCGGCCTACGGTGGTGTCATCGCCACGAACCGCGAGGTCGACGCAGAGCTTGCAGCATCGATCAAGCCGATCTTCACAGAATGCCTGGCCGCTCCGTCGTTCAGCGCCGAGGCGCTTGAGATCCTCACGACGAAGAAGAACCTGCGACTGCTCGAACTCGGCGACATCGATGTGCCCGCCGCCGAGGTCAAGCCGATCAGCGGTGGATTCCTCGTGCAGGACCGCGACGCCTTCCAGGCAGAGGGTGATTCCGTCGAGAACTGGACCCTGGCTGCGGGCCCGGCCGCCGCACCTGAGGTCCTCGCGGATCTCGAATTCGCGTGGAAGGCCGGACGGGCCGTGAAGTCCAATGCGATCCTGCTCGCCAAGGGCGGAGCCTCGGTGGGTGTGGGCATGGGCCAGGTCAACCGCGTCGACTCGGCGAAACTCGCCGTCGAACGCGCCGGAGCCGAACGCGCCACCGGTGCCGTCGCCGCCTCGGACGCCTTCTTCCCGTTCCCCGACGGTCTGCAGATCCTCATCGACGCAGGAGTCACCGCTGTGGTGCAGCCGGGCGGATCGATCCGCGACGATGAGGTCATCGCGGCCGCGGAGGCGGCAGGAATCACGATGTACCTGACCGGGAGCCGCCATTTCTTCCACTGAGATGAAGCGACCTCACCCCCGCCATGCACGGCGGGGGAGAGGACCGATCGCGAAGCGATGGATCTACTGGAAACGGCGATACGCGCATCCCACCCGGCGTGATTGGGTGCTGCTCGGCTGTCTCCTCGGAGTCGCCGCCGCCGCGGCGTGCTCCGTCATCGACTTCCGACTCGGTGCTGTCGTCCTCGCCGTCGTTCCCGCCGGTCTCGCCGGGTTCCGTGCGATGCCGCCGCCGTGGACCGAGGTGTGGGCGAATCGGTCGAAGGCCGTCGACATCACGACCTGTCTGCTGTTCGCCGGACTGCTGGTCGGGCTGGCGTTCCTCGTGCCGCTCACCCGCTGAGGAGAATGTCTCTGCGAAGTCCTTTATGTGCATTTGCTGAGAAATAGGACGCACAGGTGTCGTCACGTCGGTAACAGTGGCAAGGTGAGTGGCGTCAGAGGTTCGCTTCGAACCTTTTCCGATGAAAGGAGACAGCATGGGACTCGACGATCTTACTAACAAAGCCAAGGACGCCTTGAATAGCGATAAGGGTGAAGAGATCAGCGACCAGGGCCTGGACAAGGCCTCGGACGCAGCCAACAATGTCACCGGTGGAAAGTTCGAAGACCAGATCAATCAGGGTCGCGACGGAGCCGATGACAAGCTCGGCAACGAATGATCTTTAATCCATAGCCGCGTCCGGCATGGATGAGCGCCGAGGAGAATGTGATTCTCCTCGGCGCTTTCTTATGCTCCGGCTGGGGCACTAGATATCGGCTAGGGTCAGTCGATACCAACTATCGGGGCACGAAGTAGCATCGCGGTTCGAGCGAACAGCTGCGTGGGGCGGATGCACAGCTGAGCCGTGCACCCACCCAGCAGTCGCCTCAGCTGAGTTTTTCGATCGGGGCGTATCGCAGCAGCAGTCGCTTCGACCCGGCCGAACCGAAGTCGACGACGGCCACGGTCTTGTCTCCGACGCCGTTGATCTCGGTGACGGTGCCGAGTCCGAAGGACTCGTGCGAGACCTTCTCACCGACCTCGACGGAGATGACCTCACGATTGGGCCGGATCCGATTGGGGAATCCGGCGACCGGCGTCGACGAACTCGCATTCGAGCGCGAGCGGGAGCTGCCGCCTGACGACCGTGAAGACCCGAAGCTTCGTGATCCTCCCGAGTATCCGGACGAGTAGCCGCCGGAGCCGAAACCTCCGGAGCCGAAGCCGCCCGAACCGAAACCTCCGGAGAAGCTGCCCGTGTTCTCCCAATTGATGAGGTTCTCCGGGATCTCGGACAGGAACCGGCTCGGCGGATTGTACTGAGGCTGACCCCACATGCTCCGAGTCTCGGCGCGAGTGACGAGCAGACGCTGCCGTGCGCGCGTGAGCCCGACATACGCCAGACGCCGCTCCTCCGACAGCTCCTGCGGATTCTCGAAGGAACGCGAATGCGGGAATCCTCCGTCTTCCAGTCCGGTGAGGAATACCACCGGGAACTCGAGTCCCTTGGCCGTGTGCAGGGTCATCAGCGTGACCTGACCGAGTTCGGCATCGGGGATCTGATCAGTGTCCGAGGCCAGAGCCACCTGTTCGAGGAACTGATCGATGGCGGAGGCTCCGACGCCAGGGGGCGTGGAGGCGTCGGCGGAACCGAGGTCGTCACCGTTGGGATCGACCGCTTCGGCGGCGGTTTCGGTTCCTGTGTCGCTGGGTTCCGGGGCGGCGGTCGCCTCGGCAACCGCGGCGGCCTCCCGCGTGGCGACGAAATCCTCGGCCACGGCGACGAGTTCGGCGAGGTTGTCGACACGGGATTCGTCCTGCGGATCGGTGCTCTTCTGCAGCGATTCGAGGTAGCCGGACTGTTCGAGGATCGCCTCGATGACCCGCGAGAGCGGGGAGGATTCGGCGGTGGAGCGCAGATCCTGCATGAGGTCGTAGAACTTCTGCACCGAGGTCAGGGCGCGCGAACTCAGGTGAGGGATCTCGTCGAGGCGGCCCAGCGCGGTGAAGAAGCTGATGTTCTCCCGGTCGGCGAAGTCGGCGATGATGCCCTCGGTGCGGTCGCCGATGGAGCGCTTGGGCACATTGAGGATGCGGCGCAGATTGACGTCGTCATCGGGGTTGGCGACGACGCGCAGGTAAGCGAGGGCGTCCTTGATCTCCTTGCGCTCGTAGAAGCGGGTGCCGCCGACGACCTTGTACGGGATTCCGGACCGGACCAGCGCATCTTCGATGGCGCGCGACTGAGCGTTCGTGCGGTAGAACACGGCGAAGTCACCGTAGGTGTACTTCTCCTCGTCGATGAGGTCATCGATGCGGTCGACGATGAACCGGGCTTCACCCTGTTCGTTCTCGGCGACCCAGCCGACGATCTGCTCGCCGGAACCTTCCGAGGTCCACAGCTTCTTGTCCCGGCGGTCGTCGTTGTTCGCGATCACGGCATTGGCGGCGTCGAGGATGTTCTGCGTCGACCGGTAGTTCTGCTCCAACAGAATGGTGTCCGCGTTCGGGAAGTCCTTCTCGAACTCGACGATGTTGCGCACCGTGGCGCCGCGGAAGGCGTAGATCGACTGGTCGGCGTCGCCGACGACGGTGAGCTCGGCACCCGTCGGCCCTCCTGCGCCCTCACCGGCCAGGGCCTTGATCAGGGCGTACTGTGCGGGGTTCGTGTCCTGGTACTCGTCGACGAGGATATGGCGGAACCGGCGACGGTAGGAATCGGCCACCTCGGGGAAGGCACCGAAGAGGTGAACGGTCTCCGCGATGAGGTCGTCGAAGTCGAAGGCATTGGCCAGGCGCAGACGGGAGGTGTAGCGCTTGAAGACGTCGGCGAGCACCTCATCGGCGGGATTGTTGGGCCGCGGGATGAAGTCGTCTGGGGTCTGCAGTTCGTTCTTGAGGTTCGAGATCCGGTGCAGGATGGCCCGCGGGGCGTACTTCTTCGTGTCGAGGCCGAGCTCCTTGAGGATCTGGGCGACGAGTCGCTGCGCATCCTGAGCGTCGTAGATCGTGAAATTCGACTTCATGCCCAGCACCTTCGCCTCGCGGCGGAGGATGCGCACACACGAGGAGTGGAAGGTCGAGACCCACATGGCGCGGGAGGCAGGGCCGACGATCGAGGACACGCGTTCGGCCATCTCTTTCGCAGCCTTGTTCGTGAACGTGATCGCCAGGACTTCGCCGGGGTGGGCGCGACCGGTCGCCAAAGCGTAGGCGATGCGTCGGGTGAGCACGGTCGTCTTGCCCGATCCGGCCCCGGCGACGATGAGCAGCGGTGATCCCGTATGGATCACTGCCTCGCGCTGCCTGGGGTTGAGTCCGGTGAGGAGTTCGGCCGCTCGGGAGTCGGCGCCGGCGGCATGGTCGGTGTGTTCAGCTGCAGCAGTCATGTCGCCCCCAACGATACCGTCAGCCTCGGACACGAGCTCACACCCCTCAAAACTACC
>NZ_JBPIZD010000044.1:0-8749 GCF_051172395.1 Brevibacterium sp. H602
ACCTCGCGCGAGGTTGCTGGGCCGCCGTCAGGTAGCAATTATTCGACTAGTTTGCCTTCTTGGCTGATTTCGCCGGTGTGCATGAGTGCCGCGACATCCGCCGAAACTTCAGGGATCGACTCGCGGACGACTCCGGTGGACGGGGACCAGACCAAATTGACCTGCAGGTCCGGGTCCTGCTCCGGGTAGTCGCTGCGGTTGTGGCAGCCGCGGGTCTCCCGACGCTCCAGCGCACATTCGAGCGTCGCCCGTGCCGCGAGCACCGAGGACCGCAGATCGAAGGCGTGGGAGAGGTCGGCGAATCCGGCGATGTCCGGGTGGATGCCGACATCAGCCATCCGCGCCTCGATCCCGGCGAGCTTCTCCAGACCGGCGAGCAGTCCGGCCTCGTCACGGACGACTCCGGCGTGCTCGGTCATGAGGTTACGGACCTCGCGTTGCAGGGCCCGCACGTTCTCCGTGCCCTCGGAGGCCAGCAGATCGGAGATCTCCGCCCGGGCCTCGTCCACCGCAGCGTGCGACCGCACCTGAGCCTCCAACGAATCGGAGTATGCAACGGCTGACCGACCGACGATCCGACCGAAGACGAGGAGTTCGATGAGCGAATTCCCGCCCAACCGGTTCGCCCCGTGCAGACCGGACGACGCCTCACCGATCGCCCACAATCCTTCGACATCGGTGCTGTGGTCGACCGGGTCGACCCACACTCCGCCCATCGAGTAGTGCGCGGTCGGGGCGATCTCGATCGGCGAGGCCGTGATGTCGAGCATCTGGGTTTCCATGAGCGTCTGGAACACCCGCGGCAGCCGGTTCATGATGGTCTCGCGCGGCAGGTGGGAGACGTCGAGCCACACTCCCCCGTTCTCGGTGCCGCGCCCCTCGGCGATCTCCGTATAGGCGGCGAGCGCCACCCGGTCGCGGGTGGAGAGTTCCATGCGCTGTGGGTCGTAGCGTTCCATGAACCGCTCCCCCAGGCCGTTGCGCAGGATTCCGCCTTCACCGCGGACCGCTTCGGAGACGAGGGTGCCGGCCGCGTTCTCGGGTTCGATGATGCCCGAGGGGTGGAACTGGACGAGTTCGGCATCGCGCAGTCGAGCGCCTGCTTCGACGGCCAGGCGGAAGGAGTCACCGGTGTTCTCGTCCCGACGTGAGGAGGTGCGTCGCCAGATCCGGTTGTGTCCGCCGGCGGCGAGGATGACGGCGTCGGCGTAGATTCGGTAGCCGGTGCCGTCGATGACGTCGAAACCGAAGGCGCCGAAGATGCGGCCGTCGGCGACGAGCAGTTTCGTGATGTAGACGCGGTCGAGGATCGGGATGTCTAGGGCTTCGGCGCGACGAATGAGGGTGCGCTGGATTTCCAGCCCCGTGTAGTCGCCGGCGAAAGCGGTGCGACGCCAGGTGTGGGCGCCGAAGAAGCGCTGAGAGATCCGACCGTCGTCCTCCTTCGCGAAGTCCATTCCATATCGCTCCAGGTCAGCGATGCCTTCGGCTGCTCCCTGGGTGACGATTTCGACGGTGCGGGGGTTGGCGAGGTCATAGGATTCCTTGATCGTGTCGGCCGCGTGCTGCTGCCAGGTGTCGTCCGGGTCCATCGTCGCCAGGGCCGCGTTGATGCCGCCGGCTGCCAGCGAGGTGTGGGCGTCCTCCTTCGGCCGTTTGCCGACAGCGAGGACGTCGGCGCCGGCTTCGGCGACCTCGATCGCGGCCCGCAGACCCGATCCGCCGGTTCCGATGACCAGCACCGAGGTGGAGATGGAGTGTTCTTTTCGGCGGGATCCGCCCTGTGTGGTGTTCATGAATTCCACTATGGAACCGCCCGTTCCATACGTCCAATGCATTGTTTGAGTCAAGTCGATAGCGATACACTATTGCCATGTCTGACCTGCATGGAGACCGATCATGAACCTCGAACAGCTGAGAAGCTTCGCCGAGGTGGCCGCCACCGGCCATTTCACGAAAGCCGCCGCGACGCTCCACTTGGCCCAGCCCTCCCTGTCCCGACAGATCTCGACGCTGGAGAAGGAACTCGGAGCCGAGCTCTTCCACCGCGCACACGGACACATCACACTCACTGACGCCGGCCAGACCCTGCTGCCGACGGCGAAACGAATGCTCGCCGATGCCGAGGCGGTCCGCCGCGACATGGACGAGCTCGCCGGTCTGCGGCGCGGTCGCGTCCGGCTCGGTGCGACCCCGACCCTGTGCGTGAGCCTCGTGGCCGAGGCGATCAGCCGGTTCCACACGGCCCATCCCGGCGTCGAACTCGAGCTCGTCGAGAAGGGCTCCCGTGAGCTCATCGAGTCACTGGCCGGCGGCGATCTCGACCTTGCGCTCATCACCCGCACCTTCGACCTCGCCCCGCAGATGCCGAGGCTCAGCCTGCGCGGGATCCTTGCCGAGGATCTCGTCGTCATCGCCGCCGCCGGTTCCGACCTGCTCACCTCGGACCGTGCGCAGACCGATCGGATCACGCTCGCCGAGGTGGCCGACCGACCCCAGGTCCTGTTCCATCACGGTTACGACCTCAGGGAGGCGACCTCCTCAGCGTTCGACTCAGCCGGCCAGATACCACGAGTCGTCGTCGAGGGGGTGGAGATGGATGCGGCTCTGCGCTTCGTCGAGCGTGGTCTCGGGGTCGCGATCGTCCCGGCGATGGTCCTCGTCGACCGGCCCCGGTTGGATTCGGTGCCGCTGGTCGATCCGCGCCTGCCGCGCACGGTCAGCCTCGCTAAGCGCGCGGACGTGCGGGCGACCAGGGCCGCCTCGGCGATGGAGTCGACGGTCCTGTCCACAGCCCGCACGCTCACCGACGTCGAACCCGACCTCTCCGACTATGTCCGGGTGCTGGAGTAGGCAGTTCCCAGCTCAGCGCGCCGCCACGCGGACACGGCTCCGAGCCTCAGAACCAGGCGTCGGCGAGCAGTTTCAGCGACTGGCGCTGCACTTCAGGGTCGTAGGCGTAGGTGACGGTGATGAGCTCATCGGCGCCGGTGCGTTCGACGAATTCGGCCATCTGCGCGGTCGCGGTATCGGGCGAGCCGACGGCGCTGATAGACAGCATCGGGCTGGTCCCGCCCTGCGCATAGATCTCGGCCGGGTCGACCGGGGGCTGCAGATTGCGGCGACGGCCGGTGCGCATGTCATTGAACATCTGCTGCACCGAGGTGAACTGGCGGGCCGCCTCGGCGTCGGTGTCGGCGACCATGACGTTGATCCCGGCCATGACGTAGGGTTCGTCGATCTGCGCGGTGGGCGCGTCGGTGGTGAAGGAATCGCGGTAGGTCTTGATTGCGATGTCGATCTGGTCGGGTGCGAAGTGCGAGGCCAGGGAGAACGGCAGGCCCAGCTGGCCGGCGATCGAGGCGCCGTTCATCGTCGATCCGAGCACCCAGATGGGCACGTTCATCCCCGCCGAGACCGCGGACTTGATCGGCATCGTGTGCGCCTGCCCGGTGTGGGAGAACCAACCCTGCATGTCATAGATGTTCTGCGCGAAGTCCTGCGGTTCGGCCGAGGACCGGGCGAGCGCCTGCGCGGTCATCCCGTCCGTGCCGGGTGCACGGCCGAGGCCCAGGTCGATGCGCGGCCCGTGGATGTTCGCGAGCGTTCCGTACTGTTCGGCCACCATGAGCGGGGCATGATTGGGCAGCATGACACCGCCGGATCCCACCCGGATCTTCTCCGTCACCGAGGCGGCCTGTGAGATGAGCAGGGCCGTGGCGCTGGCGGCCAGGCCCATCGTGTTGTGGTGCTCGGCGAACCACAGGCGCTTATATCCCAGTTCGTCAGCGAGCTTCGCGTTCGTCATCGATTCGGCAATGCCTTCGCGCGCGTCAGCTCCTTCCCGAATGGAGACGAGATCGAGGATGTTCAACGGAACGGACAAGGCGGAAGGCTCCTTCGGTGGGCGTGCAGTGCGAGCGCAGAGGGCGATCGCAGAATTTCAGTCACGTGAGGCAACAGTCCGAGCAGACGGTTCTATTCCTGGGCAGACGATCCCAGTCCGCGGCAAGAGGTTCAGTTCGCAGGCAGCCGGCGGATAGTCTGGTTCAACCGGACTCCCCGACGCAGGACTCCCCGACGAAGGAGAGATCATGAGCGCCCCAGCACAGCACCGAACCGGACGGCTTCTCACCGGAGCCGCAGTGTCCCTGGCCGTCGTCCTCAGCGCCTGCTCCTCCGATTCGGACTCCGGCGAGGCCGACGATCGGGGCGGGGAGGAGTCGGGAACCGCCTCGGCGAGCCGTGGTTCAGGATCTTCCGACGCCGGGTCAGAATCGTCAGCACCTGGCGCAGACTCTCCCGAGGTCGTCGCCACCGGACTCGAATCCCCGTGGTCGATCGCCTTCCACGGGCAGACCATGCTCGTCAGCGAACGCGATTCCGGTCGTATCCTCGAAGTCTCCGCAGGTGGCGACGCTCGCGAGGCCGGTCGGATCGATGATGCCTCAGCCTCGGGTGAGGCCGGCCTCCACGGTCTCGCAGTCGACGATGACCGCTCTATGCCTTCTTCGCCGCTGGGACGGAGAATCGGATCGTGCGGTTCGACCTCCTCGGCGAGGCCGGGGACCTGTCCCTGGGTGAGGAGGAGACGATCCTCGACGGACTGCCGACCGCGAATTTCCACAACGGCGGGCGGCTGGCTTTCGGGCCCGATGGGATGCTCTATGCCACGCTCGGCGATACGGGCGATCGCGACAGTGCGCAGGAGGAAACCGCGCTGTCGGGGAAGATTCTGCGCATGACGCCCGACGGCGACATACCTGCGGACAACCCGTTCGGCGATTCGCTCGTCTTCAGCATGGGGCACCGGAATCCGCAGGGTATCGGGTGGGATGACGAGGGGACGATGTATGCTTCGGAATTCGGGCAGGACACATGGGACGAGCTCAACGTCATCGAAGCCGGCGGGAATTACGGATGGCCCGAGGTCGAAGGCATCGTCGAGGGTGACGACGGCTCGACCGGCGGGGACGGCGATTTCATCGACCCGGTGCAGCAGTGGTCCCCCGACGAAGCGAGCCCCAGCGGACTGGCCGTCACCGATGACAGCATCCTCATCGCCGGGCTGCGTGGTGAGCGCCTGCACCAGGTGCCGCTCGACGTTCTCTCGGCTTCCAACGAACTCTGGACCAGCGAGCATGGGCGACTGCGCGATGTGGTCGAAGCGCCCGACGGTTCGCTGCTGGTGCTGACGAACAACACCGACGGTCGCGGAGAACCCGGCCCGGACGACGACCGTCTCCTGCGCTTCACCCCCTGACGGCGGTGTCTCGTACAAGCGCACCTGTCGAACCCGATTCTCGATCAAGCCCACCCGCTTCACTCGACCCTCGTTCAAGCCGAAGCGCACTTATCAACCGGTGTACCTCGCCATAACCGCGCTGCCCCTTGAACGAGATCGCCGCCGACCCGCCTCACGATCCGAATACCCCGAGGCCCCGAACGCTCTTCGCGTTCAGGGCCTCGTGATTGAAGTGCTGTGTGGGAGTCCTCGCTCAGTTGTCCTTGGTGCCGGGCAGGCCCTGGGACTTGCGGCGCATGAGCAGAACGACGATGACGATGATGGCCAGGCCGCCGACGGACAGGAGCACGATCATCGGCGTCGACATTCCGGAATCGCTGCCGGTGGACTCGCCGATCTCGCCGCGATCCTCGGTGTCCTTGCCCGGTTCATCGACGACTCCGCCGCCGAGTCCGGCCTTCGTCGACTCTCCGGACGATTCCTTGACGTCACCGCCGGCACCTTCGGCATCCTTGATCGCGAACGAGTAGTCACCGGAGATCGGGTGGCCGTCCTGCGACACCGCGCGCCAGGTGACCTTGTAGTCGCCGGGTTTGAGGTCATCGGGCAGAGCGACGCTGAGCTTCTTGCCCTCAACGGTCAGCTCACCTGCGGAGACGTCCTTGCCGTCGACGACGACCTTGACCTCGGAGCCGACTTCCTGGATGTCGCCGGAGAAGTTCATCTCGAGCCATTTGGGCTGCTGATCGAGTTCGGCACCGTCCTCGGGATTCGACGACACCAGCTGATCGTGCGCACTGGCGGCGGGGGCGAAAGCGAACACGCTCATCGCGGCCACCAGCAGGGCGGCGAAGCCCAGCCTGAGAGCGGACCAGTTCTGTCGTGTCATGAGACGAGTCATGAGAGTTTCTCCTTCGAGGCGTACCTGCGATGTCGGTCGTGTCAGCAAGCTTGTGCCTACTAGTATCACTGAGTTTTCGCGGCCAGCGCGCGCAGACGATCCGTGATTCCCGGCACGGACACTTCAATTGTTTCAAGAGTTTCTTCGAAATCCTTGAATTCGCCGTACCAGGGATCCTCGACATCCGGTGCCGGAGCACCGGCACCCTCGATGCCCTCCACCCGCGGGTCGAACTCGCGCAGCATCCGCAGCTCCGGGGCCGCCTCGGCGGGAAGGCCTGCGATCATCCGCTCCAGGGCACGATAGTGGCGGGCGGTCATCGCCACCGCCAGGTCGCGTTCGGCCAACCATTCGGGCGTGATCTGCCGGGCGACGTGATCGTCGGTGCGGTAGCCGGCGGCGCCGAGCACACGCGCCTGACGTGGGTCGATGGGATTGCCGGCCTCCTCGTCGCTGATCCCGGCGGAGTCGACGACCGCCTCGGCGCCGGTATCGGCCAGGTGATGCTCGAGCACACGTTCGGCGGTGACGGACCGGCAGATGTTGCCGGTGCACACGAAGACGACGGATGCCAGACTCATACTCTCCTCCTCGGGCAGGGCGTGCGGGGCTCTGATCACGATACTGTGGGGCCATGACTTCTGAAACCTCACTGACCTCGATCAGGCCTCAGGACGACCTGTACCAGCACATCAACGGCGAGTGGATCGACTCGTTCACGATCCCCGATGACCGTGCCGGCGACGGAGCCATGCGTGAGCTCTTCGACACCGCCGAGACCAAGGTCCGCGACATCATCACCTCCGTGTCCGACGCCCCGCAGGAGCCCGGCTCCGAAGGGCAGAAGGTCGCCGACCTGTTCACCTCGTTCATGGACGTCGATCGCATCAACGAACTCGGAGTCGCCCCGCTGACCTCGACATTCGCCGCCATCGACGCCGCCGAGGACAAGTCAGAGCTCGCCGCCCTGCTCGCCCGGTTGGAGACCGAAGGCATCGGCGGAGTGCTCGGCGGATACGTCACCGCCGATGCGAAGGACTCCGACGTCTACGCCCTCTACCTCGTCCAGGCAGGCATCTCCCTGCCCGACGAGGACTACTACTTCAACGACGATCACGCCGAGGTGCGCGCCAAGTTCCTCGCGCACGTGCAGAAGATCGCTGCCCTGGCCGGCCTCGGTGAGAAGTCCGGGATCACCGACGCCGAGGTGGCCGCCAAGGTGATGACGTTCGAGACCGAACTCGCCCGCCACCACTGGGACCGCGTGGCCTGCCGTGATGCGGAGAAGACGTACAACAAGTATTCGATCTCCGAGCTGCGCGACCTCGGGCCCAAGTTCGACTTCGACTCCTACTTGGGGATCCTCACCGCCGATGCGTCCGATCTGAAGTACCTCGTGGTCTCCCAGCCCTCGTTCGTCACGGGTATGGCGAAGGTGTGGGCGGAGACCGACATCGAGACCATCAAGACCTGGCTGCGCTTCGTCGTCGTCTCCGACACCGCCTCGCTGCTGTCGGATGAATTCGTCGAGGAGAACTTCGACTTCAACTCCCGCACTCTCTCGGGCACTCCGGCCCTGCGAGAGCGCTGGAAGCGCGGGGTCAGCCTCGTCGAGGGCTACCTCGGTGAGGCCGTGGGCAAACTCTACGTCGCCTCCGAATTCCCGCCGTCGTCCAAGGACGCGATCGACCACCTCGTGGGCATGCTCATCAAGGCCTGCGACAAGTCGATCCGAGAACTCGACTGGATGAGCGAGGAGACGAAGGAACGCGCCCTGGTCAAGCTTTCGAAGTTCACCCCGAAGGTTGGCTATCCGGAGGTGTGGCGGGAGTACCCGGCCGCGATCGACTCCTCCGACCTTGTGGGCAACGTGCGTCGCTGCTCGCAGGCCGAACACGTGCGGCAGGTGAAGCGGATCGGCGGACCCATCGATCGCACGGAATGGCTGATGACCCCGCAGACGGTCAACGCCTACTACCACCCGGTGATGAACGAGATCGTCTTTCCAGCAGCCATCCTCCAGCCGCCGTTCTTCGACGCCTCCGGTGATGTCGCCGCGAACTTCGGAGCGATCGGCGCGGTCATCGGCCACGAGATCGGTCACGGCTTCGACGATCAGGGATCGCGTTATGACGGTGACGGCAACCTCGTCGACTGGTGGACCGAATCGGATCGGACCCTGTTCGAGGAGCGCACGAATGCCCTCATCTCCCAGTACGAAGAGCTGGTCCCGGCCGGCCTGGATGCGAACCAGCACGTCAACGGGGCGCTGACGGTCGGTGAGAACATCGGTGACCTCGGTGGTCTGTCGATCGGGTGGAAGGCGCTCGAACTCGAGCTCGGCGAACGCGCGGGAACACCGGGCGTGCCGGTGGCGCCGTCGGCCGAGCAGGCGAAGGCGTTCTTCGAGGCATGGGCGAAGGCCTGGCGGTCGAAGATGCGCACCGAAGAGCGTGTGCGCCGACTCTCGATCGACCCGCACTCGCCGGAGGAGTTCCGCTGCAACCAGGTCGTGAAGAACATGACTGCCTTCCACGACACCTACAGCGTGGCAGAGGGCGACGGCATGTACTTGGCTCCCGAATCCCGA
This sequence comes from Brevibacterium sp. H602, assembly GCF_051172395.1. Taxonomy (NCBI): domain Bacteria; kingdom Bacillati; phylum Actinomycetota; class Actinomycetes; order Micrococcales; family Brevibacteriaceae; genus Brevibacterium; species Brevibacterium sp. H602. Next base: position 8,737 of record NZ_JBPIZD010000044.1, read on the forward strand.
GTCACCATCTGGT
>NZ_JBPIZD010000045.1:0-5792 GCF_051172395.1 Brevibacterium sp. H602
GGTAGTAAGAAGGGGTGCGGCGGGGTCAGACGATGATGAGCATGAGTTCGGCGGGCTCGTCGTGAGGGTTGGCCAATTGGTGTGGAACGTCCCCGGGAGCCTGGGCGCAGTCACCGGCGTACAGGGTCGTACGACGGTCGATGGTGACGACCTCGATGCTGCCTTTGAGGACGAAGAAGCTCTCACGCGATCCGCTGCGGTGGGCGGCGAAGGCCGAGGTCTCGCTGCGCGGGTCGAGACGGTAGTGCACGACCTCCATGTTCTCGATCGCCGATGGCAGATCCCGCCGCCAGACCCCCTTGCCGAAGGTCGAGGTCGTGGGGATCGCCTCGCTGCGGGTGATGGTGACTTCCGGGGCGGCCAGCAGTTCGCCGACGTCGACGCCGAGTGCGCGGGAGAGGCCCATGGCGTTCGATACCGATGTGTCCTGCTCGCCCCGTTCGATCTTCGACAGAGCGGCGCGCGACAGTCCCGCCCTCACCGCGAGCTCGTTGAGGGTGAGGTTGTTGTACTTGCGCCGAGCTCTGATGCGGGCGCCGAAGACACGTGCGCCGAGATCCTCTTCTTTCGCCATTGGAGCATCATATTCTATTCTTGGATCATAGAATCACATCTCACAAAGGAAACTTCACCCCATGGCGGCAGTGCTGGCTCTCACCCCGATCCTCATTGCCATCGTCCTCCTCCTGCTCAAGCAGAGTTCCTGGGTCGCCGCTCTCGCGGGCGCCGTGCTCGCGGCCGGTCTCGTCGCCTTCGTCTTCCCCACTCCCGCCTCGGTGCTGGTGGAATCGGGGATCGACTACTTTCCGCTCATCCTCGAGGTCGCGCTCATCCTGCTCTTCGGCATGCTGCTTGCCCGGCTGCTCGAGTCCGCGGGATCGATGTCGCAGATCTCGTCCTGGGTCGAGTCGCTGTCACCGGGCCGCCCGCTCGGTGTCGCGCTCGTCGTGTTCGGCATCGTGCCCTTCGCGGAATCGGTCACCGGCTTCGGCATCGGTGTCACCGTCGGGGTGCCGATCCTGCGTCACCTCGGCTGCACTTTGCGGCAGTCCGCGATCCTCGGCCTCCTCGGGCTCATCGCCGTCCCATGGGGTGCCCTGGGACCCGGCACCACCGTAGCGGCGGCGCTCGCCGGGCTGGATGTCGACGAACTCGGCCTGGCCACGGCCTGGATCAATGCGATTCCGGTCATCATCGTCGCGATCGCGGTGGTCGCGATCATGCGACCGTCCGCCGCCTCGGCGCTGGGGATCATCGGTTCCGGCGCACTCATGTGGGCGGGGATCCTCGCTTCCAGCTCTGTCATCGGCATGGCCCCGTCGGGGATCATCGGATCGCTGATCGTCATCCTGCTCGTCGGTGCGCTGTTCATGATCCGCAAGAGAGCCACGGGGATGACGCGTCGCCTCGGCGTGGCGGTTCTGCCCTACGGGGTGCTCACGGTCGGGCTGCTGTTGGCGCGGGCCCTGCACGCCGCGCTGCCCTCGCCCCTCACGCAGATCATCGCCTCTCCCCCGTTCTGGCTGGCCGCCGCCTGCCTCATCGCCGCCTTCGCCGTCGCCAGCAGACGCGAAGTCACCGTTGCGGCCATACGTTCCTGGGTGCCCATCGGCGTCGGGACCGCCGCGTTCATGCTCATGGGCTGGATCATGACGACCACGGGGATGAGCGAGGCGATCGGCTCCCTGCTGCCGGCCGGACTCATCCTGCTGACTCCGTGGCTGAACTCCATCGGAGCGGTGCTCACCGGGTCGAACACAGGAGCGAACTCGATGTTCACCGGCACCCTGACCGCGGCCGCCGCATCATCGCACGTCTCGGCTCTGCCGGTCGTCGCGGCCGGAAACGCGGCAGGATCACTGGCCGCTCTCGCCGCTCCCCCACGGGTGGCGATGGCCGTGCAGATCGCCGATTCGTCGGTGGCCGCCTCGGCGCAGGACATCGCCTGGGTGCAGGGCCGGGCGATCGCGGTGGCGGGGATCAACGCCCTCGCTCTCGGCCTGTGGATCCAGTTCTTCGTCTGATCGACGCCGGAGACTCCGGCTCCAGGACGCGGGCGAAGAGTGCTGAGGCAGGCGGGATGCGCACGCGGCGCGACCGCGGAGGACCTCAGACGCGGATGATCTCGCGCGGGAAATTGGTGAACGGTTCGCAGCCGTTGTCGGTGATGAGCACCGGTTCCGACAGCTCGATTCCGTACCCGTTCATCCACATTCCGCCGATGAGGTGGAAGGTCATTCCCGCCTCGAGGATCTGCTCGTCCTCGGTGCGGATCGAGATCGTCCGCTCACCCCAGTCAGGCGGGTAGCCGATCCCGATCGAGTAGCCCAGCCGACTGGGCTTCTCCAACCCCGACAGAGCCAGCACGCGGTTCCAGGTGCGCGCGAGCTCCGCGGTGGGCACCTCGGGAGCGGCGACGTCGAGGACCGCGGACAGCGCCTCGGCGACCACGCCTTCGAGGCGGACGAGCTCCTGCTTCGGTCGCCCGGTCACCGCGGTGCGAGCCAGCGGAACATGGTAACGGAGGTGGACTCCGGCGAGTTCGATGCTCACCGATTCGTCGCGTTCGAACTTCCGGTCGGTCCAGCTCAGATGCGGGGTGTCCGCGCTTTCGCCGGTGGGCATGAGCGGGACGATCGAGGGATAGTCACCCCAGACTCCGTCGCCGCCCCTGGTCTGGGCTTCGGAGATCGCGGCCGCCACTTCGTTCTGACCGACGCCGACGCCGATCGTGCCCAGCGCCGCGTCCATGGCAGCCGTGGTCACCTTCGCGGCCTTGCGCATGAGCGCGATCTCCGCCGGAGATTTGACCGCGCGGATCCAGTTGACGAGTTCGAAGGAGTCGACGAGGCGCCATTCGGGCACCCCGTTGACAAGCGCCCGGAAGGCTCGTGGGGAGAAGAAATGCGAATCCATCTCCACCCCGACCGGCATCGTCGAGGCACGGGCGACCTCCCAGCGCTGACGCAGGGCGAAGGCGACCCAGTCGAAGGGGTGGATATGCGGACGCTGCACATAGCGTTCGGGATAGCCAACGATGTCCTCGGGCGGCAGCCAGGAGGTGTGCGAGGCACCGCGCGCGTCCATATCGCGCATGAACAGCGTCATCGGTCCCGACGAGGGCACGAAGAGCAGCTGCGGGGTGTAGAAGGACCACGCGTTGTAGCCGGTGAGGTAGTAGATGTTCGCCGGGTCGGTGACGATGAGCGCGGCCAGGCCCTGGTCGAGCATCCTGTTGCGCACCGAGGCGATCCGCCCGAGGTACTCCTCGGCGCTGAACGACAGTTCGTTCGCGCCGATCGTATCGACTTCGCCGGGAACAGGCTGCGAACGCGCCTTGACCTCTTTGCCGGCCTGCCCCTGCTCGGCTCCGGGACGCATCCCGTACACATCCGGGCGATTGTCGTCGCCGCTGTAGAACAGCTCACCCTCATTCATGATCCCAGTGTGGTGATCTCGCTCACATACTGTCAATCACTGTCGATGCGCGTGTTGTCGACGGCCTGTCGATCCGCGCGTCTGCGGGGATCCGCGGGCTTTCGCAGCGGCGATTCGCAGTCCTTCGCAACAGGGATATCGACGACCGCCGACGTCGGGCCCCGGCACTCGGCGAACCGCCACTTCGGGTGGTCGGCGAACAACCGGTTCGGGTGATCAGGTGCCGACGGATCCGGGTGGTTGCCTGCGGCGGTTTCGGGCGGTTGCCACCGGCGGACCCGGGCGCGCCGGTAACGGCACGAGGCGCGGATACCTGTCGGCCGCCTCGGCGATATTGACGAATCCAGAACCAAATATTTTCAGTTTCGACGGAATTCGCATACTCCACAGCGCATTTCAGCAGATTCGGTGGTAGATTGTTCTGAGACGCACATCACGGAGGTGAGAAATGGACCCGCTTCTGCCGAACGGCAGCGGTTCCCGACTGGGGAATCTCGACGAGAAATCTAAGGCGATCATCGTTGAGCTGCAGCACGACGGACGGAAATCCTATTCGGCCATCGGCAAGTCCGTCGGCCTGTCCGAGGCCGCCGTGCGCCAGCGAGTGTCGCGGCTCATCGATTCGGGCGTCATGGAGATCGTCGCCGTGACCGACCCGCTGAGTCTGGGATTCGCGCGGCAGGCGATGGTGGGGCTGAAGGTCCGCGGAGACATCTCCGCGGTCGCCGAGAAGCTGCACGACTACGACGAAATCGACTACCTCGTCGTCACCGCCGGTTCGTTCGACCTTCTGGTCGAGATCGTGTGTGAATCGGATCGGCATCTGATCGAGTTCGTCAATGAGGAGCTCCGCTCGATCGATGCCGTCGTGGATACGGAGCTCTTCATGTACCTCTCACTCGAAAAGCAGAAATACAACTGGGGGACGCGATGACAGACAATGTCACCAGGGCCGGCACTCCTTATCAGGATGCCATCCGCAACAACGTGTGGATGCACATGTCACCACACCAAGCACTGTTCAACGGTGGTGAGGCGCCGGTCATCGTACGCGGCGAGGGCCACCACATCTTCGACGACAAGGGCAAGAAGTACCTCGACGGTCTCGCCGGCCTGTTCACCGTTCAGGTCGGCCACGGTCGTGAGCAGATCGCGAAGGCGATGTACGACCAGACGCTGAAGCTGCCGTTCATGCCGCTGTGGTCGTATGCGCACCCGCAGGCGATCGAGGTCTCGGAACGTCTGGCCAGCTATGCGCCGGGCGATCTCAACCGGGTCTTCCTCACCTCCGGCGGCGGCGACTCGGTCGAGTCGGCGATGAAGCTGGCGAAGAACTACTTCAAGCTCGTCGGCAAGCCCGGCAAGCACAAGATCATCTCGCGGGCCACCGCCTACCACGGCACCCCGCACGGTGCGCTGTCGGTGACTTCGCTGCCGGGTCTGAGGGAGCAGTTCGCTCCGCTGGTCCCCGGTGCGCACAAAGTGCCGAACACGAACTTCTACCGAGCGCCGGAGCACCTCGCCCACGATGAGAAGGCCTTCGGCCGCTGGGCCGCCGATCGCATCGGTGAGGCCATCGAGTTCGAAGGTGCCGACTCCGTGGCGGCCGTCTTCCTCGAGCCTGTGCAGAACTCCGGCGGCTGCTTCCCGCCGCCTCCCGGGTACTTCGAACGGGTCCGCGAGATCTGCGACGAGTACGATGTGCTGCTGGTCTCGGACGAGACGATCTGCGCCTATGGTCGCATCGGCGACATGTTCGCCTGCAACGACTTCGGCTATGTTCCCGATATCATCACCTCGGCCAAGGGCATCACCTCCGGCTATGCACCGCTGGGTGCGATGATCGCCTCCGATCGACTCTTCGAGCCCTTCGGCCCCGGCGGAGACGAGACCTTCTACCACGGCTACACCTTCGGCGGTCACCCCGTCGCCTGTGCCGCGGCGATGGCGAACTTCGACGTCTTCGAAGAGGAGAAGCTCAACGACCACGTGCACGAGAATGCTGCGGCGTTCAAGTTCACGCTCGAGAAGCTCAAGGACCTGCCGATCGTCGGTGACGTCCGCGGTGAGGGATTCTTCTACGGAATCGAACTCGTCAAGGACAAGGACACGAAGGAATCGTTCACCGAAGAGGAGTCCGAGCGGATTCTCAAGAACTTCGTGTCGGCGAAGATGTACGACAGCGGTCTGTACTGCCGCGCCGATGACCGTGGCGACCCGGTCATCCAGCTCTCGCCTCCGCTGACCGTCGGTCAGAACGAGTTCGACGAGATGGAGCAGATCATCCGCGGCGTCCTGCAGGAAGCCTGGACAATGTTCTGATCCCAATTGCTACCTGACGGCGGCCCAGCAAC
>NZ_JBPIZD010000046.1:0-4636 GCF_051172395.1 Brevibacterium sp. H602
CGCGAGGTTGCTGAGCCGCCGTCAGGTAGTTCTGGGCGGGAAAGAGTGTCTGCGGACCGACGTTCCCCTCACCTCAGCAGATCGTGAAGGGCACGGGCAGCGGCACCGAGAGCAGCCTCCGCGGCGGGCTGAACCGAAGCGGGATTGCTCGATTCGCTGAGCACGACAACCGCGATCGACTGACCGTCTGCGTGGTCGACGACGCCGATCTCGTGTCTGAGGTGGAGCAGTGTGCCAGTCTTCGACGACCACTGAGCCGAATCAGACATCAGGTCAGGGGCGATGCGGTGACGCACGACGTTTCCGGACATGAGTTCCCGCAGCCGTGCGGCGACGCCGGGATCAACACGTTCGGGCCGCCACAACTCAGCAAGTAGGTCCATCAGGCTGCGGGCGGTGCCGGAGTTGGCCCGGGAGACATCAAGCTGCCAGATCCGATGCCCGTCTCCGTGGGGAGGCCGCGTCTGTGCGAGATCGTACGCGAGATGTGCTTCAGACCGGTCGAGGCTCTCCAACGGGGTCGACTCCAATGCGTCGAGCCGGTGTCGGACATCCATGCCACGCAGCCCCATATCCTCGAGATCTCTCTGGACATCGCGCGCAGGAACGATGTCGAGCAGAGCGTCGGCGGCAGTATTGTCACTGAAGCATACGGCTAGAGTGAGCAGATCCTCGACTGCGATCCGTGCCGGATGCCGAAATCGTGCCGCGCCCGTCGGGCTCGCAGTGTCGGTCGCAGCAGGTTCGACCCGAATCTGTTCGTCGGCAGCGAGCTCGCCCGCCTTGATTCGGTTGAGCACCGCCAGGGCGATGGGCACCTTGACCAATGAGGCCAACGGCACCGCCCCTTCGGGCGACAGTACGACTTCTGCGTGCGAGTCGAGATCGCGTGCGATGATCCGGGCGCGCAAGCCCGCGCTCTCAAGCTCCGCACCGACCGCTTCGACGACCTTCTTCCGCTCGCTCAATCCATTCCTCACGTCGATCGTCCGATTCCCGATCCCCTCGCCGAGGCGGCTCTATTCGTCGTCGTGTGTGTCCTCACAGCCGCCGAGCCTGGCTGTCTCAAGCCTGCGAGGCTCGAACCGCCGAGGCAATCTGCGAATTCCTCGGCGAAGTCGGCAAACAGTGCGATGTCTTCGTCCGAGCCGGCCGTCAATGTATAGCCCCGAGAGATGACCGGATCGATGAGCGGCACCCAGGGAAGGTCCAGGTCCGCGGCTTCCGCTTCGCTGCAGAGCAGCAGATCACCGTCGCTGAGGACTCCCGCGACCGCGTCAGGGCCTGAGGTGTCCACGATGACCTGGTACGGGAGCAGACCTGCGGTCTCGGCGGACCGACGGATCCGGTCGCGGATGTGCGGGACGTTGTCCTCGCTCGACACTCGCAAACATCGACCTGCGAGTTCGAGGGGATAACCGGGAACCCGCGCACGGGATCTCCGCAAGTCAGCGATCCGCACCGGAGCCATAAGCTGGGAGCGATGAGCACATCCCAATGGGACGGCCCATGTGCCTTCGTCTACAGGAACGGTCTGCAGGGACGCGCGCACTCGTCTCCCAGCGAGTTCGTCGACTCGTCGGCCCGGCGCTCCCGGGTGGAAGTCGACCCGCAGCCCCCGGTCCTTCATCGAAGCCGCCAAAACCGCAAGGTTTCGTGTGGAGCAGTTCATCGGAACTGCGAGAGAGACCGGCCGCAGTTTCGCACGGTCAGCTCCGAGCAGCATCTCGTCGGCCAGCTCGACGAGACGCGAAGCCGGGACGAGCATGTCGCGGCCGAACGGCGTAAGACTCACTCCTCGCCCGGTCCGCTCGAGAAGCCGTGCACCGAGCTGCTTCTCGAGCCCGGCGATGCGCCGGCTGGCCACGGGCTGCGGGATCCCAGCGGCCGCAGCACCAAGTGTCATGCTGCCGAGTTCGCTGACAGCGGTGAATGTTCGACAGGCGTCTACCAGGTCCATCACCTCATGGTATGCGCGATCGGCATGAGAGCGGACGTTTCAGTCTTCGACTGTATGGCGGATGCGGACAAGACTGTTTCAACAGCAAGCATCACAAGCAAGTCGAACGGGAGATGGTGCTTGCCCGAAGATCTACTTCAGATGGCCTCCCGCAGGGAGAGAACGGAACGATTCGATGACCACACAAACTCTGCAGCTTCTCGCTTTGTCAACATTGACCGCTGTGACACTAGCCGCCTGTGCTCCGAGTGAAACTCAGTCGTCTGACCGATCCAGCAATCAGGCCGAAACCTCAACCAGCTCAAAAGACGTCACCGACAACCAACAGGTCAAAGACCAGCTCAAACGCCTCGAAGACCGCTACGACGCGAGAGTCGGAGTCAGCGCGCTCGATACCGAGTCCGGCGAATCAGTTGACCACCGTGCAGACGAGCGCTTCGGCTTCGCTTCCTCGCTCAAGGTCTTCGCCGTCGCCGAACTCCTCGATCGCACGACGCCGAAAGAGCTTGAGAAGAACGTGACCTGGACTCAGGCCGATGTCGATGAAGCCGGATGGACACCGGTGACGGAGAAGCACGTCGACGACGGGCTGCCACTGGAAGATGTGGCCGAGAGCGCGCTGAGGGTCAGCGACAACCTGGCGATGAACATTGTGCTTGATGAGCTTGGCGGACCAGAGGCTCTCGACGACGCCATGGAGAAGGACGGTGACTCGACGACCGAGGTCACCGACGAAGAGCCGGAGCTCAACGACGTCGAGGAGGGCAGCACGGACAACACCACCACCCCGGCCGCATTCACCGCCAGCCTGCAGGGACTCCTCGCCCCGGACCGACTCTCGGACGATGATCGCAGGGTGCTTCTCGACTGGATGTCGGCAAATGAGACGGGCGATCCCCTCATCCGCGCCGGCGCTCCCGAAGGCTGGGTGGTCAGAGACAAATCGGGACACTCGGACGCCATTCAGAACGACATCGCAGTGGTGACACCTCCTGATCGCGAACCCATCGTCATCTCCGTGATGACAGAAACCGACGACCCCGAATCTGAGGACGGACCGGCCCTGGTCGCCGCCGTCGCCGAGGCGGTGCTCACCGAATTCGAGTGAATCCGCCCCGCTCGAATTACTATCCGACGGCGGCTCAGATACCTCGCGCGAGGTATCTGCGCCGCCGTCGGGTTGTTTGGACGCACGGCAGCTCACCTCCCTTTCGAGGTCCCCGCACCCGGACCATTGAGTCAATGACACAATGCGAACAGGGACACGCCACTCAAGGAGGAGCACATGACACGCATCGGATTCATCGGAGTCGGAGAGATCGCCTCGGCGATGGTCGAAGGCCTTGCAGACAGCGAGGCGAAAGCCGACCTCCAGATCTTCCTCTCCACACGCAATGCCGACCGTGCAGCGAAACTCAGTGAGTCCATCGAGTCTGCCACGGTCTGTCGGAGCAATCAGGACGTCGTCGACCGCAGCGACCTCATCGTCCTCGCGGTCCTGCCGCAGCAGACCGACGCAGTCCTGGACGATCTCGACATCCCGGCAGAGAAGATTCTGGTCAGCGCCGTTGCCGGCGTCTCAACGATCACGCTCAAGGCCAACCTTCCGCATTCCCCGACGATCGTGCGCGTCATCCCTCTGCCCGCCGTCCGCGAGCGCAAGGGAGTCACCGCTGTGTACCCGGCCAATGACGCGGTCGAAGAGCTGCTGAACCACCTCGGCGGATCGGTGACCGCGGCCGATGAGACGATGTTCTCCACGCTCTCGGCAGTGACCGCGACGATGTCGGCGCATTTCGCGTTCTTGCAGACGATCAGGGCCTGGCTCGTCGCTCGCGGTTGGGACCAGGCGGATGCCGATCACTTCATCCGCGGCCAGTTCGTCGGTCTCGGCACCACTCTCGCCCAGACCACCGACCCCATCGACGACCTGGTCGCAGCTCACGAAACCCCGGGCGGCCTCAACGAAATGCTCAATAACGAGTGGATGGACAAGGCCAACCGCAAGTCCCTGGCATCCGCTCTCGACGCCGTTTTCGATCGCGTCACAGGAAGCGCCGGCGACTGACTGCGGACCGGTCGAAGTACTTGCCCGACCACCGATTGAGAGATCGCCCGCGCGCGTCCGGAGGTCGCTAGGATCACCAGCATGACCGAGTCTCTCACCTTCGCAGATTCCATCCACATCGACGCCGACCCCATGACGGTCTACAGGACTGTTGCGGACGTGACTCGGACTGGAGAGTGGTCACCGATCTGCCGAGAGTGCTGGTGGGACGAAGGCGATGGTCCACGAGTAGGAGCTTGGTTCACCGGGCGCAACGTCACCCCTGACCGTGAGTGGCAGACTCGCAGTCGTGTAGTCGTCGCCGACGAAGGGCGGGCTTTCGGATGGAGCGTGGGACCCGGCCGAGTCAACTGGACCTACAGTATGCAGGATGCGGATGGAGGCACACTGCTCACCGAATCATGGGAGTTCCTGCCGGAGGGGCAGGAGTTCTTCGCAGAGAAGTACGGTGCACGGGCATCCGAGGAGATCGCCGCACGGACAGCATCTGCGCAGACCGGCATTCCCGAGACTCTCGCAGCGATCAAGCAGGTCGTCGAAGCACGCTAGGGCAGAGGCAGACGGAGCAACCACAGAACTGGCTGCCCGCCCAGACTGGCCCCTATTGC
>NZ_JBPIZD010000047.1:0-3632 GCF_051172395.1 Brevibacterium sp. H602
CCGTCAGGTAGTACTGGGAGGGGTGGGGTCCAGCGATCGGCTTATCCTCCTGTGCCCGTTGGGCCGAGTCGTTGGCGGCGTCTCTCCGTGTGTCGTATGCTGACAGGTCAGTCGATGCACCGACGACACCGACATGCAAGTGAGCCACGCGAGCGAAAGGTGAAGACATGACTGACAGCGACAAATCTCAGGACCGGAGCCCGGTGCCCGATCAGGCGGAGGCCAACGCCTTCTTCCCGAGCGCCTACTCGCTCTCCCAGTACACGTCGAGCAGGACCGACTTCGACGGCCCCGTCACCGAGGAGACATACACGGGCGGGAAGTGGAAGATCCTCACGATCGCCACCGACGAGCGGTACATGCTCATGAAGAATGGCACGTTCTTCTCCACCGGCAACCATCCCGTCGAGACGCTGCTGCCACTCCACCACATGGCCGAGGCTGGCTACGAGATCGACGTGGCCTCCGTCAGCGGCGGACCCGGAAAATTCGAATGGTGGGCCTACCCCGGGCAGGACGAGGCCATCGCGTCGGCATGGTCGAGCGCCGAGGCGAAATTCAAGGCTCCGCTGAGGCTCTCCGACGTCATCGCGAACGGCCTCGACGACTACGCCGCGATCTTCATCCCGGGCGGCCACGGTGCCATGAACGTCATCCCCTTCGACCAGGACGTGCAGGCTGCCCTGGACTTCTTCCTGGACAACGACAGGCTCATCATCACCCTCTGTCATGGTCCGGCGGCGTTGTTGGCCGCGGGCCTCGGTCGCTCCACGAATCCCTTTGCCGGCTACCGTGTCACCGCGTTTCCGGACGCACTCGACTTCGGGGCGAACCTCGACATCGGCTATCTGCCTGGTGAGATGCCATGGGCTCTCGGCGAGACGTTGAAGAAGGATGGCATCGAGATCATCAACGATGAGATGACCGGTGCCACCACACGCGACCGCAACCTCCTGACCGGAGACAGTCCGCTCGCGGCGAATCAGCTCGGAAAAGAGTCTGTGATCGCGCTCTTGGAGAGTTTCGGCGGCTGAGACCTTCGCCGTTCAGCGTTCTGCCAGACGACCGCGACGTCACTGAGTACGTACTGCTCTGGGCGCATTCAGCGACGTCACGGTGATTCAGAGGCGCGGCCGACGGTGGCCCAGCAACCTCGCGCGAGGTTGCTGGGCCACCGACGGGTAGTTCGAGGGCATCGGGCGGGGAGAGCGGTCAGTCGGCGATGCTGAAGTTGCCGCGGAAGACCCGACCCGGGTCACGCTCTTCTTTGAGTTGGCGCAGGCGTGCCAGGGACTCTGCGGGCAAAGCGTCGGCGAGGCCCTCGTGTGGATTGAGGAAAGTGACGGGTTTGCGTCCACTGGCAGGCAATGCCCGCGCCAGATCGGCCTGCTTCTGCTCGATCGACTCCGCGGCCGCCTCGGTGACGGGAAGACCGAACATATAGACGCTGTACGGCTCGTCCAGGGCGCCGTGCGGGTTGTCGGTCGGCTGCGCCAACGCGCCGCCGAGGTGCCTGACCTGCACCGACAGAAGCGGGTCGATGGGCGAATCGAGGAGCGTGTCCAGGGTGTCATCGTCAAGGGACGTGAGCAGCTCGGCGCGGGAGCTGCCGACTCCGGGATCGGTCGGTTCGGCCGTGATCGCACCCAGCTCGGCGACGCTCATCGGCGCCCGGGAATCCGACAGCGGCATCGGCAGGGCCTCGAGCGGGCGCATGAGCTCACGCGCTTCCTCCTCGTCGCCGAGGTACGTCGAGTCGATGGCGACCATCAGCTCCGAGCCCGGGAAATGCAGAAGTTCCAACCACAGGGTCAGCGCATCGGGAGCGGTGTGAGTCATTGTCCGGAACACCTCGGCGACCTGCCTGATGTGGTCACCGGCCCAGAGCACACGTCCGCCGAAGACGTCAGGGGCGGCCTGCAGCCCGACCTCAAGACCGGTGACGATGACGAGCTCGCTTCCGCCTCCGCGCAGCGCCCAGAACAGGTCCGGGTCCTCGGTCGCGGAGACGCGGCGGGCGCGGCCGTCAGAGTCGACGATGTCGAATGCGTGGATGCTGTCGCCGACCCACCCGAAGGATCGGCCGAACCAGCTCAGGCCACCGCCCAGGGCGACTCCGGCGACGGTTACCACCGGGGAGCTGCCCGGCAGTCCGGTCAGCCCGTGTTCTGCCGCCGCTCTCTGCAGTTCGCCGGACTTCACACCCGCGCCGATCGTCGCCGTGCGCTGTGCCGGGTCGAAGTCGATGCGGTCGAGGCGGGTCGTACGCAACAAGATCGTGTCGTCGGCCCGCCCGGTCGCTCCGTGTCCGGTCGGCTGGGTAGCGATCGACAGGCCTCTTTCGCGGGCCCAGTTCACGAGGGTGACGACGTCGGTGACGTCGGCGGCTTCGACGACGGCGAGGACGTTCTGGTCGACAGCCCGGTTCCACGGGCGGTGGACCTCGTCGAATTCCGAGTCGTCGGGAAGCCAGGTGCGCCCCTGGACAGTGGCGCGAAGCTCGTCAAGAATGGTGAACGGCAGAACAGTCATGATGACTCCTTGGCTGGTGTTGGTGATCGGGCCGACGTGTGCCGGACTCAATGATGAGTCGCAGCTCTGCCCGAAAACGTGACAAGCCGTCGTCGTCAGGATCCCAATGCCATCGGAGACATCACCGCAGACCCTCGCCGAGGTGGCCGACCAGTTCTCCTCGCATCGACCGAAGATGTTCGCCATCGCTCACCGCACCCTCGGTTCCCCGTGGGCCGCCGACGATGCCGTGCAGGAGGCGTGGATCCGTTTGCAGCGAGCCGATATCTCGGCCATCGACAACCTCGAGGCGTGGCTGACGACGGTCATCTCGCGAGTCTGCATCGACGCCCTTCGCCGTGATGCCGCAAGGCGTGAGGATCTGCACTGGGAAGCATCGGACGACGACGCAGTCCCGGACCATGACTCGACGGGCGAAGCACCCGGCACGGCCGGCACTCCCGGAGGTGGTGGGGGAGGAAGCGGCGTCCGCACCGATCGACCGGAGGACAGCGCCCTGCTCCGAGACGATCTCACGGTGGCGCTGCACGTCATCCTCGACACTCTCGGTCCCTTGGAACGACTGGCGTTGGTGCTTCATGACATCTTCGCCCTGTCCTATGACGACATCGCCCCGATCGTCGACCGCAGCCCGGTCGCTGCGCGTCAGCTCGCATCCCGGGCCCGCGCACGCCTGCGCAAAGTGGATGCGGAGGAGGTCCGACACCGGCAGGGAACCGCCATCACGTCCTTCCTCGAAGCGGCTCGCGGAGGAGACTTCGGCGGCCTCCTCCAGCTGCTCGACCCGGAGATCGAAGTGCGCAGCGACCCCGCTGCCGTGAGCCTCGCCGAGGCTGGTGCCGAATTCGGTGCCCCACTCATCCGCCCCGAGGTCGTCGGCCGTGATGCTGTGGCCCGGGTGTTCAACGGGCGAGCGAAGGCCACCGAACTGGTCTGCATCGATGGTGTCCCCGCGGCCGCCTATATCTCCGACGGTGTCGCTCGGGCACTCTATCTGTTCCACTTCGCCGACGGCCGAGTCGCGTCCGTCGACGTCATCGCCGACGAGAACATCCTCGGGAACCTTCCCATCACCCGCTGAACACCGCTTAATTACTACC
>NZ_JBPIZD010000048.1:0-3463 GCF_051172395.1 Brevibacterium sp. H602
AAAATATTGCGGCAGTCACTTACTCTCCCACAACCACCAAGTTGCAGTACCATCAGCGCGAATGGGCTTAGCTACCGGGATCGGAACGGTTAACCGGGCGTTTCCCCACCACTATCACCACCGCAAAACCAACAAACCACCACCACAACCCCACACAGAGTTGTCAGCGGTAGTGGTCCAAGAACCGCACAGCGAACGCGAACACCAAAAACTATGTCATGCGCACCCTTCACAAGGGCGCATTCTCTCATCACAACCAGAAAAGACTACTCATAGAAACATTCCTTCACACACACCAACCCCCAAAAGGATGGTTCAGTGAGTGATCGGTGTATTAGTACCAGTCAACTCCACACATTGCTGTGCTTCCATACCCGGCCTATCAACCCCATCATCTATAGGACACCTCCCCTGACAAAAGTCAGTTGGAAATCTCATCTCGGAGCCGGCTTCCCGCTTAGATGCTTTCAGCGGTTATCCATCCCGAACGTAGCCAACCAGCCATGCTCCTGGCGGAACAACTGGCACACCAGAGGTTCGTCCGTCCCGGTCCTCTCGTACTAAGGACAGACCTCCACAAATTTCCTACGCACGCAGCGGATAGGGACCGAACTGTCTCACGACGTTCTAAACCCAGCTCGCGTACCGCTTTAATGGGCGAACAGCCCAACCCTTGGGACCGACTCCAGCCCCAGGATGCGACGAGCCGACATCGAGGTGCCAAACCATGCCGTCGATATGGACTCTTGGGCAAGATCAGCCTGTTATCCCCGAGGTACCTTTTATCCGTTGAGCGACCACGCTTCCACAAGCCATGGCCGGGTCACTAGTCCCAGCTTTCGCTCCTGCTCGACACGTCCGTCTCACAGTCAAGCTCCCTTGTGCACTTACACTCGACACCTGATTGCCAACCAGGCTGAGGGAACCTTTGGGCGCCTCCGTTACTCTTTAGGAGGCAACCGCCCCAGTTAAACTACCCATCAGGCACTGTCCCTGAACCCGATCAGGGTCCGAAGTTAAGGAATCCACTATGGTCAGAGTGGTATTTCACCGATCGACTCCACCCCAACTAGCGTCAGGGCTTCCCAGTCTTCCACCTATCCTACACAAACCACACCGAATCCCAATACCAAACTATAGTGAAGGTCTCGGGGTCTTTCCGTCCTGCTGCGCGTAACGAGCATCTTTACTCGTAATGCAATTTCGCCGAGTTCGTGGTTGAGACAGCAGAGAAGTCGTTACGCCATTCGTGCAGGTCGGAACTTACCCGACAAGGAATTTCGCTACCTTAGGATGGTTATAGTTACCACCGCCGTTTACTGGGGCTTAAATTCTCCGCTTCACCCACAAAGTGGGTTAACAGGTCCTCTTAACCTTCCAGCACCGGGCAGGCGTCAGTCCGTATACATCGACTTACATCTTCGCACGGACCTGTGTTTTTAATAAACAGTCGCTTCTCTCTGGCCTCTGCGACCACCACCAGCACATCCCCAAGCAAGTTGGGTTCACCGGGATGGTCCCCCTTCTCCCGAAGTTACGGGGGCATTTTGCCGAGTTCCTTAACCACGATTCTCTCGATCACCTTAGTATTCTCTACTCGACCACCTGTGTCGGTTATAGGGTACGGGCAACACACACCCTCACGTCGATGCTTTTCTCGGCAGCAGAGGATCACCAGATCACCCCACCAATGTGGGGCGCCCATCAGCTCTCACACTCTATGTGGGGACGGATTTACCTACCCCCACGTGCTACAACCTTAGACCGTGACTACCATCGCACGGCCTGGCTACCTTTCTGCGTCACACCTCACGCTTACCGACTCCACACTCAGGTCCCCCACTCAAACCCAACCACAGGCCCGAAGGCCTGACGGGATCATCACGGGGTTAGTATCGTGTGTTTTGGTACTGTCGGTTGTGTGTCGGTACCAGAATATCAACTGGTTGTCCATCGACTACGCCTGTCGGCCTCGCCTTAGGTCCCGACTTACCCAGGGCGGATTAGCCTAGCCCTGGAACCCTTGGTCATCCGGTGGACGGGTTTCTCACCCGTCTTTCGCTACTCATGCCTGCATTCTCACTCGAATCGCCTCCACCACTCGTTCACACGGCAGCTTCTCCGGCAACTCGACGCTCCCCTACCCAACACCACACCATTACGGCTTAACTGTGGTGCTGCCACAACTTCGGCGGTGTACTTAGCCCCGCTACATTATCGGCGCTCAATCACTTGACCAGTGAGCTATTACGCACTCTTTCAAGGGTGGCTGCTTCTAAGCCAACCTCCTGGTTGTCTTCGCAACTGAACATCCTTTCCCACTGAGCACACGCTTAGGGGCCTTAGTTGATGGTCTGGGCTGTTTCCCTCTCGACAATGAAGCTTATCCCCCACTGTCTCACTGCCACGCTGAACCTTGACTGGCATTCGGAGTTTAGTTGACGTCAGTAACCCGGTAGGGCCCATCAGCCATCCAGTAGCTCTACCTCCAGCAAGAACCACGCAACGCTGCACCTAAATGCATTTCGGGGAGAACCAGCTATCACAGAGTTTGATTGGCCTTTCACCCCTAACCACAGGTCATCCCCTCCATTTTCAACTGAAGTGGGTGCGGGCCTCCACGCGCTCTTACACACGCTTCACCCTGCCCATGGCTAGATCACTCCGCTTCGGGTCTAGGACACGCGACTAGGTACGCCCTATTCGGACTCGCTTTCGCTACGGCTACCCCACACGGGTTAACCTCGCCACGCACCGCTAACTCGCAGGCTCATTCTTCAAAAGGCACGCCATCACAGTCATCTAGATACTGCTCTGACGGATTGTAAGCACATGGTTTCAGGTACTCTTTCACTCCCCTCCCGGGGTACTTTTCACCATTCCCTCACGGTACTATTCCGCTATCGGTCATCAGGAAGTATTTAGCCTTACCAGGTGGTCCTGGCAGATTCACACGAAATTCCACGAGTTCCGTGCTACTCGGGCACATACACACTGCAAACGGTTGACGTTTCGTCTACGGGACTCTCACCCACTCCGGTCCTGTTTCCCACCAGGTTCGACTACACCAACAACGTTCACAGACCGGTCATGCTGGACCGGACCACGTACACCCCACAACACCCCTGCAGCAACACCAGCACGCTTGACACTGCACAGGTTTAGGCTCATCCAGTTTCGCTCGCCACTACTCCCGGAATCATTGTTATTTTCTCTTCCTGCGGGTACTGAGATGTTTCACTTCCCCGCGTTCCCTCCACATGCCCTATATATTCAGACACGGGTCACCACCCTCACGAGTGGCGGGGTTTCCCCATTCGGAGACCCTCGGATCAACGCCTGTTTATCGGCTCCCCGAGGCTTATCGCAGATTTCCACGTCCTTCATCGGCTCCTGATGCCAAGGCATCCACCATGCGCTCTTACACACTCACCCAACCCCTCAAAGGGACCGGCTTCGTGTG
>NZ_JBPIZD010000049.1:0-2404 GCF_051172395.1 Brevibacterium sp. H602
GTTGCTGCGCCGCCGTCAAGTAGCAATTGGGGGGTGTTGAGATTGTGGGGTGTGGAGGATACTGGGATTATGCCGGAGCTGCCCGAGGTCGACGCGCTGGTCGACTTCCTGCGTCCGCGGCTGGTCGGGGACTTCGTCACCCGTGCGGACATCGCCGAACTCAGCCTGCTCAAGACCGTCGACCCGAGCATCGATGCGCTCGCCGGACTTGCCATCACCGAGGTGGCTCGCCGTGGGCGAGCCCTCGTCTTCGGGTTCGACGGACTCAACCTGGTCTGCCGTTTCGCCCGAATGGGCTGGCTGAACTGGCACGACACCGCACCGAGTGGTCCGATCCGGATGGGCAAAGGGCCGCTGGGAATGCGCGTGAGACTGGCCTCGGGAGCCGCCTTCGACCTCATCGAACCCGGGTCGAAGAAGAACGCCGCCGTGTCGCTCGTCCGCGACCCCTCCGAGGTGCCCGCCCTTGCATCGCTGGGCCCCGACGCCCTGAGCCTCACCGTCGACGGCCTCGCCGCGGCACTGTCGGAGTCGACCTCCCGAATCAAAACGGTCCTCGAGGATCAGAGAATCATCTCGGGCCTCGGCAACGCCTATACCGATGAGATCCTCCACGCCGCCCGGCTCTCCCCGTTCGCGACCGCGAAGACCGTCGACCCGCAAGCGCTGTACAACGCCATCGCCGAGGTGCTCGAGACCGCCCGCACCGCCCTCATCGGCCTGCCGCCGGGCAGGATCAAAACCGCGAAGAAGCGCGGATTCTCCGTTCACGGCCGCACAGGTGAGACCTGTCATGTCTGCGGGGAGACCATCGCCGAGGTGTCCTTTGCCGACAAGTCCTTCCAGTACTGCCCCGGCTGTCAGACCGGCGGAAGAAAGCTCTCCGACCGTCGCATGGACCGCCTCCTCAAGTGAGGCGCCGGCTCAAGTGACGGCTGACCGCCGGCATGGACGGCACCATCGACAGGATCTGTACCGCGCTCGCCGTACCCTCACGCTGGGCGGAGGCGGAAGTGGCGGTCGGCGATGCTATGGGCACGCAGGGCCACCTCGGCGGCATCGGTCCATCCCACCCCGGGCGAGGCGACGTACGCGGCGACCAAGTACGGAGTGCTCGGCCACTTCGACGTCGTGCACACTGAATTGCGCGGTACCGAGGTTCACTTCAGCGCCGTCATACCCGTAGGCGTCGACACCGTCTTGGTTGCGGGGCCCGGTACCGGTGCGGGCCGATGCTCGCGCCGGCTACGAGGACGCGGCGTTCACGACCTCCCGCGCGGGGCGCGGTCGGGGGCAGGCTGCCTCGGCGGAATAGTCCTCCAGATCTATCCGTTGTGCGGAAGTGCGGCCCGTTCGCGGCCGATCATTCGACGAATGGAGGAAAGCTTGACCACGCGGAAGCAGATTCCCGGCACCGACCTGTCCATCTTCCCGATCAATCTTGGCACGAACACCTTCGGGTGGACCGCCGATGAGGCGCAGTCCCATGCTGTCCTCGACGCCTTCGTCGCCGGCGGCGGCAATTTCCTCGACACCGCCGAGTCCTACCCTGCGTGGGTGCCCGGCAACACCGGCCGCGAATCCGAGACCATCATCGGCACCTGGCTGGCCTCGCGGGACAACCGCGATGACGTCGTCATCGCCACGAAGGTCGGCGACCATCCCGAGCACAAGACGCAGGATCCCGAATACATCCGCACTGCCATCGACGCCTCACTGGAGCGTCTGCAGACCGATCACGTCGACCTCTACTACGCCCACCGTGACGATGAGGTGACCCCCATCGCCGAGGTGGCCCGCGTCTTCGATGAGATCGTCCGTTCCGGTAAGGCCAAGCACATCGCGGTGTCGAACTATTCGCCGGCGCGTCTGGCCGGGTGGTTCGCAGCGGCCGAGGACGAAGGACTGGTCAAGCCGGTCGCGATCCAGCCGCAGTACAGCCTCGTCTATCGGCGGGAGTTCGAGACCGATCTGCGCCCGGTCGCCGAGCGGCGCGATCTCGCGGTGTTCTCGTACTTCAGCCTTGCCGCCGGCTTCCTCACCGGCAAATACCGCACCGAAGCCGACCTCGAAGGCGCCGATCGGGGTGGAATGGTGCAGGGATATTTCAATGCCGCGGGGCTCAAGGTCGTCGACGATCTCGTCGCGATCGCTGATTCGCACAATGTCGCTCCGACGACGGTGGCGCTGTCCTGGCTGCTGGCGAAGGGCGTGACGGCACCGATCGCCTCGGCCCGCACCCCTGAGCAGCTCGAGGCGGTCATGGCCGCACCCGGGCTCGAGCTCAGCGCCGACGAAGTCGACCGTCTCGACCGGGCCTCCGCGCCGTTCGCGCAGGAGGACCCGTCCTGACCTTCCCTCCCAATTACTACCTGACGGCGGCCCAGCAACCTCGCGCGAGGTT
>NZ_JBPIZD010000050.1:0-2165 GCF_051172395.1 Brevibacterium sp. H602
TGGTGGTGATGGCCTCGTCCAATGTTTTGGGCGGGGCCATTACTGTATTCACCAACGAATGCGGTGGGTGTGCTTGGTGCTACCTGGCGGGGGTACTGCTACCTGGCGCGGGGTTGCTGCACCCCCGCCAGGTAGTAAATGGTCTCGTGCGACTCTCAGTGGGAGTCGGACGAGACCATTCGTGTATTCTCCGGCTTGTCGCCGGCAACTGAGAGTGGTGTTCTCGCAGACGTGCGGAGATCTTGTGGAGTCCTTCCGGACACCAGCCGGCCACCGATCCGTCCGAAATCGTCATTGCCAGTTGATCTAATGGCGCGTATTCTAGTCGTTAATTCGTCGTACGGTGTTTATTGCACTCATAAGGAGTCGAAATGAGCGTCACTCGCCAAGTGGATCGCCGTCTCACCGAGATCGGATCCTCGATTCGTCGGTGGCGACTCATGCAGTCGCTCAAGGCTGTCGAAGTCGCGGAGCGGGCCGGCATCTCTCGATCGACGCTCCAGAAAGTCGAACGGGGTGATGCAGGGGTATCAATCGGCGCAGTGATGTCGGTTATGCAGGCACTGGGGCAGCTCGACCACGTGTCCGCCTCATTCGATCCTTTGAGCACCGATGTTGGCAGACTGCGTTCTGCTGAAACGCTTCCGGACAGGGTTCGTCGATGAGTGAGCAGATCCGGGTTGAACTGGACCATGGCGGAACGGCGGTATTCGTCGGTACTGCGTATTTCCACATCGCACGGGGGCATATCTCGACGACGTTCAAATACTCCGATGAATATGTGGGAGCTCGATGGGCCTATTCCGTCGACCCAGAGCTCCCACTGTCGACGGTCCCGTTCAGCGTACCCGGTTTGCCGGGAGCATTCGCCGACTGTTCTCCTGACCGATGGGGTCGTAATCTCGTGGCGAAGGAGCATCGGCGGCAGGTCGCCGACGGCTTCGCCCGTGACCGCCGCCTGACAGATATTGACTTCCTGCTCGGAGTCAGCGATCGCACTCGACAGGGAGCTCTGCGGTTTCGTCGTGCTGCCGACGAAGACTTTCTCAGCCCTTCGAGCCGAGTACCGAAGCTTCTTTCTTTGCCCGAACTGCAGCGGGCTGCTGATGGGGCCGCAGAAGGGTCGGGCACGGCTGTGAAGCGCCTCCTTGACGCTGGGACAGGGTCTCTGGGCGGGGCGCGGCCCAAGGCATCTGTGGCGGACGATGAGGGAAAGCTGTCAATTGCGAAGTTCTCCCGACCTGGCGACGATCGAGACGTCATCGCGTGGGAGAGCCTGGCACTCGAACTCGCCCGCAGGGCCGGAATCGACACCACTGAATCTCGGTTGCTGAGTATCGACGAGAGATCTGTGCTCCTTCTGCAGAGATTCGATCGCGCGGTTGACCGTCGGATCGGATATATGAGTGCGATGACAGCAACCGGGCATCGAGACGGAGAAGCCGGTGACTATCTCGATATCGTCGAAGCTATCGAAGACCACAGCCGGCGCTGGCGCAGCGACTGTGCGGAACTGTTTCGCCGAGTGGCATTCTCAGTTGCACTGCACAATACGGATGATCATTTGCGTAACCATGGCTTCATACGGGCGGACGCGGGATGGCAGCTGAGCCCGGCTTTCGACATCAACCCGGAACCGGAACCCGCGGTCGAACGGCAGACAGCGATCAATGGCGTCGTGTCCGCGGAGACCGAAGCCGAGGCGCTGCTCGAATTCGCCTCTCTCTGCCATCTGACGAAGCCGACCGCAGTGTCGGTGCTCAATGAGGTCGTGAGCGCAGTCGAGGGGTGGAGGTCGCGGGCTGTGGAACGGGGGATCCGACAGACAGAGATCACCGAGGTGGGTGCCGTCATCGACGAGCAGCTCGCACGCCTGCGCAAAGCTGTCCGCCCGGGCAGCTGAATCGCGCGGCATTCGGGCTCGGTTGGTGCAAGGGCTGAGGTGCGGCCGGCCTCTCTGCAAGGGGACATCGTTGAGCACTGCAGGCTGTGTGGTGGGTGTCACGTGGAGAAAGTCGGTTTTGGATTTGCGCGGTGGCTCTGGGGTGGTCTAGAGTTATATCTCGTTGCCCCGCCGGAAACACGGTCTTCGAGACACTGTTTCTACCGGGTCTGACCAGGACAAACACGGTTTGTTCCACGGGTTCAGGCGATCGGGTGGGTAA
>NZ_JBPIZD010000051.1:0-1925 GCF_051172395.1 Brevibacterium sp. H602
CAACATCGACACGGCAGTCACCGGACAACGCTGGAAGGTATGAGCGGAAGAAGTGATGTTCCACCCTTGAGCTCCCAACCAGATGACACATTCGGTCACTGCGTTGGGGTTCTGATGTGTGCTCCTTAGAAAGGAGGTGATCCAGCCGCACCTTCCGGTACGGCTACCTTGTTACGACTTAGTCCCAATCACCAGTCCCACCTTAGACGGCCCCCTCCACAAGGGTTGGGACACCGGCTTCGGGTGTTACCGACTTTCGTGACTTGACGGGCGGTGTGTACAAGGCCCGGGAACGTATTCACCGCAGCGTTGCTGATCTGCGATTACTAGCGACTCCGACTTCACGTAGTCGAATTGCAGACTACGATCCGAACTGAGACTGGCTTTAAGGGATTCGCTTACCCTCACGGGTTCGCCTCTCTCTGTACCAGCCATTGTAGCATGCGTGAAGCCCAAGACATAAAGGGCATGATGATTTGACGTCATCCCCACCTTCCTCCGAGTTGACCCCGGCAGTCTCCTATGAGTTCCCACCATCACGTGCTGGCAACATAGAACGAGGGTTGCGCTCGTTGCGGGACTTAACCCAACATCTCACGACACGAGCTGACGACAACCATGCACCACCTGTACACCAGCTCCAAAGAGAAGAACTGTTTCCAGAACGGTCCAGTGTATGTCAAGCCTTGGTAAGGTTCTTCGCGTTGCATCGAATTAATCCGCATGCTCCGCCGCTTGTGCGGGCCCCCGTCAATTCCTTTGAGTTTTAGCCTTGCGACCGTACTCCCCAGGCGGGGCACTTAATGCGTTAGCTACGGCGCGGAGAACGTGGAATGTCCCCCACACCTAGTGCCCAACGTTTACGGCATGGACTACCAGGGTATCTAATCCTGTTCGCTCCCCATGCTTTCGCTCCTCAGTGTCAGTTACAGCCCAGAGTCCCGCCTTCGCCACCGGTGTTCCTCCTGATATCTGCGCATTTCACCGCTACACCAGGAATTCCAGACTCCCCTACTGCACTCTAGTCAGCCCGTACCCACTGCACGCGCAACGTTAAGCGTTGCGTTTCCACAGCAGACGTGACCAACCACCTACGAGCTCTTTACGCCCAATAATTCCGGACAACGCTCGTACCCTACGTATTACCGCGGCTGCTGGCACGTAGTTAGCCGGTACTTCTTCTGCAGGTACCGTCACTTTCGCTTCTTCCCTGCTGAAAGCGGTTTACAACCCGAAGGCCGTCATCCCGCACGCTGCGTCGCTGCATCAGGGTTTCCCCCATTGTGCAATATTCCCCACTGCTGCCTCCCGTAGGAGTCTGGGCCGTGTCTCAGTCCCAGTGTGGCCGGTCGCCCTCTCAGGCCGGCTACCCGTCGTCGCCTTGGTAGGCCATTACCCCACCAACAAGCTGATAGGCCGCGAGCCCATCCCCGATCGAAAAACTTTCCACCAACCCTCATGCGAGGGTCGGTCGTATCCGGTATTAGACCCGGTTTCCCAGGCTTATCCCGAAATCAGGGGCAGGTTACTCACGTGTTACTCACCCGTTCGCCACTCATCCACCAGAAGCAAGCTTCGGGCTTCAGCGTTCGACTTGCATGTGTTAAGCACGCAGCCAGCGTTCGTCCTGAGCCAGGATCAAACTCTCCATAAAAAAATTATGTTACGAATGAATCCCAGCAAGACAGCCAACCCCTCACGGGGTGAGAAGGTTGACCAAAAAAACACTGACCAAACACAATCATCCACCCCACTGAACGGCGGACGGTTCGGCGAAGAACCACCCACACGAGGGTGAACCACTGTTTGGCCAGATGATTGTCTCACCAGAAAATAATAAATGTTCTGGCATCACAACTTGTTCAAACAAACACGCTATTGGATTCTCAAACCACAAACACACACCCATCACCACACCACACAAA
>NZ_JBPIZD010000052.1:0-1507 GCF_051172395.1 Brevibacterium sp. H602
GTCAGGTAGTTCCGGGGCGAAGTTCAGCGGTTCTGGTCACGTTCACGGGCCTCGCGACGGGTCAGCGGCGGCAGCACCTCCGTTGGGTCGGTGGGTGCTGGTCCTGTGCGTTCTTCCGCGGCTCCGGCCGTTGCCTCGGATGCCTCGTCCGGTGCAAGTTCGCTCGTCTCTCTGCTCGGCGCTGCCGGCACGGACGCACTCGCGGACCCGGTGGGCCGCCTCGGTGGGCGCACTCCCGATTTCACCACGAGGACACCGAGTCCGGTCGTCAGCGGAATCGCGATGACCAGACCGATCGAGCACACGAGGATGCTCACCACCTCGACCGACATGTCCCCGAGAGTGAACGTGTCGAACAGCGGCTGATCGTGCGCGGAGACGATGATGAGCGTCATCAGCGCCGAGCCCACATACGCGAACGTGATCGTATAGACCGTCGAGGCGATATGGTCACGCCCGATGCGCATCGCCCGAGAGAACAGCTGACCGGGTTTCATCTCGGGGGCAGCGGCTGCCAGCTCCCACACCGCCGAGGCCTGTGTGATCGTGACGTCGTTGAGCACTCCGAGCCCGGTGATGAGGATTGCGCACACGATGATGTCGGTCATCCCCAGATCGGTCGTATCGACCAGCAGGTACCCGTCCTCCGAGTAGGCGATCCCCAGATTCGCCCAGGACGTCATCCACGCGCCGAGGATGCCGGTGATGACGATGCCGAGCACCGTTCCGAACAGCGCCGTCGACGTCCGCGTCGAGATTCCGTGTGCCAGGTAGAGCGCGATGACCATGATCAGGCTCGCCGAGACCATCGCCACCAGCACCGGCGGTTTGCCGTCGAGCATCGCCGGGAGCATGAAGACGAACAGCACAGCACCGGCGAATCCGAGTCCGATCAGTGCACGCAGTCCCCGCAGACCGGCGACGAGGAGGACGACGATCGCGTAGACGATCGCCAAGGTGAGCATCGGGACGTTGCGATCGAAATCGATGAACACATAGTCGGTGCCCATCTCCGCCCGATCCGGTGACTGCGTGAAGTCGAGGACCTTGATCCTGTCCCCTACGTCGACGCCGGCTTTGAGCGCGTCGGGGGTGACGTAGAGGCTGCCTTCCTGCCCGTTCGCCTCCACGGTGTACGTCGTGCAGTCGGCGCGGACCATCGGGTCCGTCTCCCCCGGGTCGCAGTCCGAAGCATCGACGGCGGTGACGGTGACCTTCGTATCGGTGATCCCCTCGGCCGTGTTCGTCGTCGGCCCGCCACCGGGCAGGTCCTTGTCGGGCCCCGACGGCCACAGCACGAACAGTCCGACGATCGTGACGACGATGAGCGGGATGAGGCAGGCGAGCATGATCAGGCGAACCTTCGGCGAGGCCTTCGGCTCGTGCTGGGACGTCATATGCATGGCGGTCCTTCAGGGACGGCTGACCGGAATGATGCGGGGCGGTCGACCAGGGCGGGATGGAGGCTGGTGCTCACCGAGGCGGCCAGTCATCATCAGAACTACCT
>NZ_JBPIZD010000053.1:0-516 GCF_051172395.1 Brevibacterium sp. H602
AAGGAGCACACATCAGAACCCCAACGCAGTGACCGAATGTGTCATCTGGTTGGGAGCTCAAGGGTGGAACATCACTTCTTCCGCTCATACCTTCCAGCGTTGTCCGGTGACTGCCGTGTCGATGTTGGTTGTTGTATGGGCTAGAACGAACACGTTATTGGGTCCTGGAATCACAAACCCCACACAGTGTGTGTGGGTGTGGTTTCAACCAACAGGACCAACCCGATCACCAAGCAGCAGAGGCTTCTGGTGTGTGGTGGTGGGTGTTTGGTAGTGGTTTGAGAATCGTATAGTGGACGCGAGCATCAAACACCATGAGTTTGTGGTGTTTATGTAATGTGATTTTTCTTGTCATCATCTAGTTAAGGTGAATGAAACAATTTTTCGCGCACACGAAGCCGGTCCCTTTGAGGGGTTGGGTGAGTGTGTAAGAGCGCATGGTGGATGCCTTGGCATCAGGAGCCGATGAAGGACGTGGAAATCTGCGATAAGCCTCGGGGAGCCGATAAACAGGCG
>NZ_JBPIZD010000054.1:0-516 GCF_051172395.1 Brevibacterium sp. H602
AAGGAGCACACATCAGAACCCCAACGCAGTGACCGAATGTGTCATCTGGTTGGGAGCTCAAGGGTGGAACATCACTTCTTCCGCTCATACCTTCCAGCGTTGTCCGGTGACTGCCGTGTCGATGTTGATTGTTGTATGGGCTAGAACGAACACGTTATTGGGTCCTGGAATCACAAACCCCACACAGTGTGTGTGGGTGTGGTTTCAACCAACAGGACCAACCCGATCACCAAGCAGCAGAGACTTCTGGTGTGTGGTGGTGGGTGTTTGGTAGTGGTTTGAGAATCGTATAGTGGACGCGAGCATCAAACACCACGAGTTTGTGGTGTTTATGTAATGTGATTTTTCTTGTCATCATCTAGTTAAGGTGAATGAAACAATTTTTCGCACACACGAAGCCGGTCCCTTTGAGGGGTTGGGTGAGTGTGTAAGAGCGCATGGTGGATGCCTTGGCATCAGGAGCCGATGAAGGACGTGGAAATCTGCGATAAGCCTCGGGGAGCCGATAAACAGGCG